>DATDOS010000025.1:0-132342 GCA_035293125.1 Gaiellaceae bacterium
CGTCGAGGCGGGCGTCCATCAGATGGATGCGCCCGCGCGGCGAGTCCATCTCCTCGCGCCAGAGCACGTACGTGGGGCAGGTCGGCAGGCAGAACCCGCAGTGGACGCAGTCCGAGGTCAGCTCCCGGATCACGCGGCGAACACTCCTCGCGGGTCCAGCTCCAACTCGATCCTCCTGACGAGCTCGCGAACGCTGTTGCCGGCCTCCCGACCTTGTGGCTCTGAGCCACTTGGCTGCTCTTCACGGGTGTATGCAAGCCCCGCTGCAGGCCGGACGATTCCCTCGGAAAGCTTCGAGAGCATCTCGCCGAGGCGTCCCGGCTCGAAGCGCGTGCGTCCGCCTGCGGCGGTCTGGCGCTGACGCGACTCGGCCCAGACCTCAGAGTCGGCCTCTGTGCCGCCGACGAGGTCGCGCGCCGTTGCGAGCTGGGCCTCCACGGCTCGCTGCGAGCCCTCGAAGAGGACGGCGACGCGACCGGGATGGAGGACGTCGAGAGCGCTCGGCTGGAGTTGCGAGCGGAGGAGCAGCGCCACGACGGACGAGGCGTCGTTCGTCTCGACGACGAGCGAGCGGGCCGCCTTCGGGACCGGGTGCAGCCGGAAGCTCGCGCGTGCGATCAGCGCCATCCTTCCGCGTGAGCCACAGACGAGGCGCGCGAGGTCGTACCCGGCGACGTTCTTGACCACCTTGCCGCCCGCGTTCGCGACCGTCCCGTCCGCGAGAACCACCGTCACGCCGAGGACGAGATCGCGGGGCGCGCCGAATCGATGGCGCAACGGCCCCGAGAGGTTTCGCGCGAGCAGGCTCCCGATCGTCGGGTCACCCGGCGGATCGAGCGAGAGCCGCTGGCCGCTCCGTCCCAGCGCCGGGTTCAGCGTCGAGAGCCGGACTCCGGCCTCGACGGTGCACGTGAGGTCGCCGGTCTCGTGCTCGAGGATCCGATCGAGCCCCTCGGTCGTCAGGTCGTCCCCGATCCGAATGCGTCCCCCGTCGGCGTGCGCCGCCGCGAGGATCGTCGAAGCCTGCTCGAGGCTAGAAACGCTCGGCAACGCCCATCCTCTCCAGCGCGTGGACGCGGTACGGCCCCGGCACCTCGCCGCAGAGACGAGGGGTCGGGATCACCTTGCCCGGGTTGCAGAGTCCCGCAGGGTCGAAGGCGCGGCGGAGCCGCTCGAACGTGTGGAGATCGCGTTCGGAGAACATGCGCGGCATCGAGCAGGCCTTGTCCATCCCGACCCCGTGCTCGCCGGTGAGAGAGCCGCCCGCATCGAGGCAGGCGTCGAGGATCGCCTCCGCGAGCTCGCGTGCCCGCTCGGTCTCGCCGGCCTCGGCGTCGTAGAGCACGAGCGGATGGAGGTTGCCGTCCCCGGCGTGGAAGACGTTCCCGACGCGCAGCCCGTGTGCCGCCGACAGTTCCTCGATCCGGCGGAGCACGTCCGGGAGTCGCGTTCGCGGAACCACGCCGTCCTGGACGTAGTAGTCGGTGGCGATCCTGCCCATCGCGGCGAATGCCGACTTTCGGCCCTTCCAGAGAAGCGCGCGGTCTGCCTCGTTCGCTGCGGTTCGCAGCCCGAATGCGCCGCACTCCCTGCAGATACGCTCGACGTCGGCCACGTCGTCCTCGACCTGCTCGGCAACGCCGTCGAGCTCGACGAGGAGAACTGCGCCCGCTCCCTCCGGGTAGCCGGGGGAGACGGAGAGCTCGGCCGCCTCGATCGTCAGCCGGTCCATCATCTCGATCGCCGAGGGCAGGATCCCGGCTGCCACGATCCCCGAGACGGCGGCGCCCGCCGCGTCCATCGTCTCGAACCCGGCGAGGAGCGTCCGCACGACCTGCGGGGAGCGAACGATGCGGAGCGTGATGCGCGTCACGATCCCGAGCGTCCCCTCCGAGCCGACGACGACGCCGAGCAGGTCGGGGCCGTCCGGGTCGAGCGCCTTCCCGCCGAGCTCGACCACCTCGCCGTCGGGGAGGACCAGCGTGAGCCCCGTGACGTGGTGGGCGGTGAAGCCGTGCTTGAGGCAGTGCGCGCCCCCCGAGTTCTCCGCGACGTTGCCGCCGATCGTGCAGACCTGCTGGCTGGACGGGTCGGGGGCGTAGAAGAAGCCCTCTCCCGCCACGGCGTGCGAGACGTCGAGGTTCGCGACTCCGGGCTCGACGACGACCCGCTGGCTCGCGAGGTCGATCTCGAGGATCCGGTTCATGCGCGCGAGCGAGACGACGACGCCGCCTGCGACCGGCGTGGCCCCGCCCGAGAGCCCTGTTCCGGCGCCTCGGGCGACGAACGGGACACGTTCCCGGTGGCACGCGCGGACGACTGCCTGCACCTCCTCGGTGGAGCCGGGGAGGGCGACCAGCTCGGGGACCGCACGGTGCCCGGTCAACCCGTCGCATTCGTAGACGCGGAGCTGCTCGGGCTCCGTGATCACGTGTCCGGCCCCCAGCGCCTCCCGGAGCTCGGCCACGAGGGGGACGGGAAGGCTCACAGAGCCGAGTCTAGAGCGACCCGGCGTCGACCAGCGGCTCTGGAACCGGTACACGAACGGGCCGCGACCCTGGCGGTAGGCGATCCCGATCACGAGCTTCGCGAACGCTTCGAGGAGAGGAGTCGCATCCGAGCCGCCCGCGTCGACCGGCTCGAAGCCCGCGTCGGAGATCAGCTGCGCGACCGTGGCCTTGGCCGCGTCGTCGACGCGCTGCTCGCCTCTCCGAAGTAGGTTTGCGCCGTGCTGCCGATCGAGCGCCCCGGGAAGATCGTCTGCGTCGGTCTCAACTACCGCGACCACGCGGAGGAGCAGGGCGTGGAGATCCCCGCGGAGCCCCTCCTCTTCGCCAAGTGGCCGAACGCGCTCGTCGGCCCCGGCGAGGCGATCGTCATCCCGCCGCTCGTCACGAAGTGCGACTACGAGGCCGAGCTCGGCGTGGTCATCGGCACGCGCGTGAAGAGCGTCTCGAAGGAGAACGCGTTCGAGGCCGTGCGCGGTTACCTGTGCGCGAACGACGTGAGCGCGCGCGACCTCCAGTTCTCCGACGGGCAGTGGACGCGCGGCAAGTCGCCGGACACGTTCTGCCCCGTCGGCCCTCTGGTGCCGCGGGACGAGATCCCCGACCCGCACGCCCTGAAGATCAGGGCGATCGTGAGCGGCGAGGTACTGCAGGACTCGACGACCGCGAACCTCATCTTCGGCGTCGACGAGGTGATCAGCTATGTGACGCAGACGATGACGCTCGAGCCGGGCGATCTGATCCTCACCGGGACGCCGGCCGGAGTCGGGGTGTTCCGGGATCCCCAGCGGCTGCTGCAGCCGGGCGACGAGGTGACGATCGAGATCGAGCGGATCGGGTCTCTGACGAACCCGGTCGTCGCCGGCTAGCGGTTGCCTCGCGCGCGGCTGGAGGAGCTCACTGCGCCCAGAACTCCTCGAACGCCTCGGGATCGCTCGGTAACGCGAGCACGCTGCGGACGAGCCCACCCTCGATCCGGAAGAGCAACACCTGATCCAGCTCGAGCGTCCGACCGTGACGGGTGCCGCGCGCGCGATAGAGAGCCGCCGCGCGCCCGTCGCTCGCCAGGACGTCGACGAGCTCGGAGCCGTAGGTGCCGCCCGTCTCGGCGGGCAGGCGGGCGAGGAACCGGAAGATCGCATCGCGGCCCTCGTAGGTGCCGGCCATCACGCCGCGCCCCGGGACGTTCCAGACGGCGTCCTCCGCGAAGAGCCCGCGGAGAGCGAAGCCTTCCTTTCGAGCGAAGGCGTCGAAGATGCGCCGGACGAGCACTCCGTTCTCAGCCGCGCCCACGTGTCTCCTCCCAGCGCGCGATGAGGCCGTCGACATGGCGTCGTTGCGCATCGGTGAACGGGACCAGCGCGACGAGCCGGCGCGCCTCGGCCGGGTCGTCGTGCTCGACCGCCGCCTCCAGATGCTCACGCATCGGCGTCGGCTGGCGTAACTGGCGCCGCAGCCATCGCAGCAGGCTCACGCTGGCTTGATCGGCCACGGCTGCACGCTACCGCGTCTCGCGACTACCCTCTCGTGCGTGAGGTTTGCCTCGGTCGACGAGCTCGAAGCTGCTCTCCGCGGCGCCGACTACCTGCCGGACCGCGGGCTCGCGACCGCACTGTTCCTCGCGACCGCGATCGAGAAACCCGTGTTGCTGGAGGGTGAGGCCGGTGTCGGGAAGACCGAGGCGGCGAAGGCGCTGGCCCGAGCGCAGGGTGCGCGCCTGATCCGGCTCCAGTGCTACGAGGGCCTCGACGTCGCTCACGCCGTCTACGAGTGGAACTACACGCGCCAGCTCCTCCACATTCGAGCTGCGCAGGAGGGGACGGTCAGCGAGCAGGAGCTCTTTGGCTCGGACTTCCTGATCCGACGCCCGCTCCTCGAGGCGATCGAGGCCGAGGACGCCGTCGTCCTGCTCGTGGACGAGATCGATCGTGCGGACGAGGAGTTCGAGGCGTTCCTGCTGGAGATCCTGTCGGATTTCCAGATAACGATCCCGGAGCTGGGGACGGTCCGTGCACGACGCCGACCCGCTGTCGTCCTGACCTCGAACCGGACGCGGGAGCTCCACGACGCGCTCAAGAGGCGCTGCCTGTTCCACTGGATCGACCATCCCTCGCTCGAGCGGGAGGTCGAGATCGTCAAGCTGAAGGTGCCCGGGGTGGCCGACCGCCTTGCGCTCGAGACAGCAGCGTTCGTGCGCGAGCTTCGCGCGCTCGACCTCGAGAAGCCGCCGGGTGTCGCGGAGACGATCGACTGGGCGAATGCGCTCAGGGTCCTCGGGCATGACGACCTCGACGCCGAAGTCGTCGAGACGACCCTGGGGTCTCTGCTCAAGGTGCGTGAGGACCTGGACGCGATGCGCGACGGGCGTCTGCAGGAGCTCGTCGCGGGTGCGCTCGCGGCCGTGCGACCATGACGGGCGACGCGTTTCTCTCCGACCTCGTCTCGTTCGGGCGGCTCCTGCGAGAGGCCGGCGCGGAGGTCGGGCCCGGTCGTATCGCCGACGCTGTCCGGGCGCTCGACGCCGTGGGCCTCGACGATTCGCGTGACGTGTACTTCGCGCTTCGGCAGGCGCTCGTCTCGCACCGCGACGAGCTCGAGCTCTTCGACCGCGCTTTCTCGGAGTGGGTGAAGGGACGGGCCGATCTCCCGCAGCGAGAGCTGCCGACGGCGACCTCGTCGCTCAGGGCTTCGAGACCTTCGGCAGACGGCGGGGAGGTCGGCGCTGAAGGCGCGGAAGAGTCGAAAGCGCTGGGAGCGTCCGCCGTCGAGGTGCTGCGTCGGCGGGACTTCGCTTCGCTCGACGAGGCGGAGCTCGCGGACCTTCGCCGACTCCTCTCCGATATCGGCCGTGTGCGCCCCCGCCGCACGTCGCGGCGCCTCCGGCCGCACGCGCGAGGTGAGCAGCTCGATCTCCGCCGCCTCGTTCGCCGCTCGCTCCGCTCGGGCGGCGAGCTCGTCGAGCTACCGAGCCGGACGAGGAAGGTCGTCCCGCGCAAGCTCGTCGTGCTGTGCGACGTCTCCGGTTCCATGGCGCCGTATGCCCGCGCGCTCCTCCTCTTTCTCCATGCGACCGCCCAGGCGGGGAGAGTCGAGGCGTTCGCGTTCGGAACGCGGCTCGCGAGGCTCACTCCGGATCTCGCGACCCGCGATCCCGAGCTCGCGCTCGCGAGGGTGACCGCCCAGGTCGTCGACTGGGGGAGTGGAACCCGCATAGGCGGTTCTCTCAAACAGTTCAACGACGAGTACGGCCGCCGTGCGCTCACGCGTGGTGCGGTCGTGGTCGTCGCATCGGACGGTTGGGAGCGAGACGATCCGGCTGTGCTCTCGCGCGAGATGGCGCGGCTCTCGCGTGCCGCCTACTCCGTCGTCTGGCTCAACCCGCTCAAGGGGACGCCGGGGTACGAGCCGCTCGCGCAAGGGATGCGGGCCGCGCTGCCGTACGTCGACCGGTTCCTGCCAGGCCATAATCTCGAGAGTCTGGAGGGGCTCGCCGGCGTCGTCGCCGGCATCGAAAGGAGGCACGCAGCGTGAAGGAGATCCTGCCCGAGGTGGAGCGCTGGCTGGAAGCGGGCGAGGGCGTCGTCGTCGCCACCGTCGTCGCGGCACGCCGTTCTGCGCCACGACCGGTCGGGTCGAGCTTCGCCGTCTCCTCGTCGGGCGCTCTCTGCGGCTCGGTCTCGGGCGGCTGTGTCGAGAGCGATGTGTACGAGAAGGCGCAAGAGGTCTTCGAGAGCGGTCGGCCGCAGCTCGTTTCCTACGGGATCTCGGACGACGAGGCCTGGTCCGTCGGGCTCCCGTGCGGTGGAGAGATCGACGTCTTCCTGGAGCGCGTCGAGTGAAGGCGCGGAGCGCCTTGTCCGCGAAGCGGACCAGTGGAAGGGGCTTGGGGGAAGGCGCGGAGCGCCTTGTCCGCGCAGCGGACCAGGGGAAGGGGTCCGGAGGAACCGGGAGGTTCCCCTGGCATCAACCAGCGACCAGAATCCGCACTCGCGGATTCTGGTCTTGCGCCCAAGTAAATGTTCTCCTGGCTAGCGAACGCGTGGCGGGTTCCCGAGCTTCGGCGGCGCGTCCTTTTCACGGCCATGATTCTCGCCGTCTACCGGCTCGGCTCGTGGATCCCGGCCCCCGGCGTCAACTCGCAGACGATCGAGGACTACTTCTCGGGTCGTGGCGACACGATCCTCGGCCTGCTCAACCTCTTCTCGGGAGGTGCGCTCTCCCAGTTCTCGCTCTTCGCGCTCGGGATCATGCCCTACGTCACCGCGTCGATCATCCTCCAGCTGATGACGGTCGTCGTCCCGCGGCTCGGTGAGCTGCAGAAGGAGGGCGAGGCCGGGTACGCCAAGATCACGCAGTACACCCGTTACCTCACGGTCATGCTCGCGGCTGCGCAGGCGACTGGGTATGCGTTCCTGTTCCGCAACCAGGGAGCCCTCGACGCCGGTTCCGGCGAGATGGTCCTCATCGTCGTCTCGCTCACGGCGGGCACGGTGTTGCTCATGTGGATGGGCGAGCTGATCACGAAGCGCGGTGTCGGCAACGGGATCTCGATCCTCATCTTCGCCTCCATCCTCGTCGGCGCCCCGATCGGCATCGCGGCCTGGTGGAACGGCGGGCCGATGGAGAAGCTGTTCTTCCCGTTGATCGCGCTCGGGATCTGCGCGGCCGTCGTATTCGTCCAGGAGGGGCAGCGGCGTATCCCGATCCAGTACGCGAAGCGGATGGTGGGCCGCCGGATGACCACGGGTGGGTCGACCTATCTCCCGCTGCGCGTGAACATGGCAGGCGTGATCCCGATCATCTTCGCGGCGGCGATCCTCGCGTTCCCGCCGACGATGGCGCAGTACTTCCCGGCGACACAGGACTTCGTGAACAACTACTTCCAGCCGGGAGACTGGATCTACCTGCTGATCGAGGGCCTGATGATCGTCGTCTTCACGTACTTCTACACGGCGGTGCAGTTCAACCCCGTCGACCAGGCGGACAACCTGCGGCGCTACGGCGGGTACATCCCGGGGATCCGTCCCGGGCCGCCGACCGCCCAGTACCTGGACCGCGTCCTCTCGCGCCTGACGCTCCCGGGATCGCTTTTCCTGGCCTCCGTCGCCGTCCTCCCGAGCCTCTTCATCGCGTACGGTGGCTTCTCGCAGGCGAGCGCCGGAGCGCTCGGAGGCACCTCGGTGCTGATCGTCGTCGGTGTCGCCCTCGACACCATGCGGCAGATGGAGTCGCAGATGATGATGCGCTCGTACGAAGGCTTCCTCAAGTAGGGGCGACATATATGTCGCCCCTACGACGGAGAGATCCATGAGGATCTTGATCTTGGGCCCGCAGGGGTCGGGCAAGGGAACCCAGGCGAAGAGGATCGCTGCGGTGCACGGCGTCCCGCACGTCGCGACCGGGGACATCCTCCGAGCCGCGGTGTCAGAGAAGACCGACCTCGGCCGGCGCGTTCAGCCCGTTCTCGAGCGCGGGGACCTCGTCCCCGACGATCTCATGGTCGACCTCATTCGAGAGCGGCTCGCCGACGAGGACGGGTTCGTGCTCGACGGGTTCCCGCGAACGGTTCCCCAGACCGAGGCGCTCGACGCGATGCTGGACGAGATCGAGAAGCCGCTCGACGTCGTGATCCTGCTCCTGGCCAGTGACGAGGTCGCGACCGGTCGGCTGCAGGCGCGGGCTGCCGAGGAAGGCCGCGCAGACGACTCACCCGAGGCGATTCGCAACCGGCTTCGCCTGTACCACGAGCTCACGGAGCCTGTCGTCGAGCGCTATCGCGCGGAGGGGAAGCTCGTGGCCATCGACGGGGAGCGCACGATGGACGAGGTCTTTACGACGATCGAGGATGCCCTCGCCCGCGTCGGGGAGCGCCGATGATCATCCGCAAGAGCCCGCGCGAGATCGGGAAGATTGCCGCAGCCGGTGCGGTCGTCGCCGACACGATCGCCTACGTCGGTGGGCTGCTCGTGCCCGGTGTGACGACAGACGGGCTCGACGCGGCAGCGGGTGCGTTCATCCGTGAGCGCGGTGGTGTCCCCACGTCCGAGGGATACAAGGGATACCCGAAGGCGATCTGCATCTCGCCGAACGACGTCGTCGTCCACGGCATCCCCGGCCCGTACGAGATCGCGGACGGTGACCTCGTCACGATCGACGTCGGCGTGACGCTCGACGGCTACATCGCCGACAGCGCATACACGTTCGGCGTGGGGGAGATCGAGCCCGAGTCGCAGCGCCTTCTCGATACCGCGCAGGATGCTCTCGCCGCCGGGATCGCCGAGGCGGTCGTCGGGAATCGCGTCGGCGACGTCTCGCACGCCGTGCAGACCGTCGTCGAGGACGCCGGCTTCTCGGTCGTACGCAGCCTCGTCGGCCACGGCGTCGGACGGTACTACCACGAGGATCCGCACATACCGAACTTCGGAGAGCCCGGCCGCGGTCCCCGCCTGTCCGAGGGGATGACGATCGCGATCGAGCCGATGATTACTGCGGGCGAGTCCGAGGTGATCGTCTGGGATGACGGTTGGACGATCTCCACGGCGGACGAATCCCTGTCCGCGCACTTCGAGCACACGGTCGCGATCATGGCCGGAGGCCCCAGGATCCTCACTCCCCGCGTAGGGGTGGCCAGGAGCGTCGAGGTTTGAGAGCTGGCGCGGCGTGACGAACGCGGGACGGACGAGCGCGCACTGGAGCGGCTGCGAAGCTGCCGCGCTTCAGGTGTTTTCGACGCGACAGGAATCCGCTTCTGCGGATTCCTGGTTGACGAAAAACGCACTGTGCTACGATGACCCGCCGCGGCGCGGACCGCACGCTTGCGCCGCCGTTTCTCAGAGGAAAACCAGCGACCGAAAGGCGTCGTCCGCGCACGGAAGTGGCAGTCAAGGAAGAGAAGATCGAGGTCGAAGGCGAGGTGGTCGAGGCCCTGCCCAGCACGATGTTCCGGGTTCAGCTCGACAGTGGCCACAGCGTGCTCGCTCGGATCTCCGGGAAGATGCGCAAGCACTACATCCGCATCCTCCCGGGCGACCGCGTCAAGGTCGAGCTCTCTCCCTACGACCTCACGCGCGGCCGGATCACCTTTCGAATGAAGTAGTGGGAGCCCGATGAAAGTCCGTCCTTCCGTCAAGCCGATGTGTGAGCGCTGCCGCGTGATCAAGCGGCACGGGCGCACGATCGTCATCTGCTCGAACCCCCGGCACAAGCAAAGGCAGGGCTGAGTCCACGTGGCACGCATCGCAGGCGTCAACCTTCCTACGCAGAAGCGGCTCGAGATCGGGCTGACGTACATCTACGGCATCGGACGCTCGACGGCGGAGAAGATCATCCGCGAGCTCGAGCTCGACCCGAACGAGAAGGTCCGCGACCTCACGGACGAAGAGGTCACGAAGCTCCGCACCTACATCGACGCCGAGCTCGAGGTCGAGGGCGACCTTCGCCGCGACCGCGGGCAGGCGATCAAGCGACTGACCGAGATCGGTAGCTACCGCGGGATCCGGCATCGCCGCGGCCTTCCGGTTCGCGGGCAGCGGACGAAGACGAACGCTCGCACGCGCAAGGGCCCCAAGAAGACCGTCGGCCGCGGCAAGAAGGCAGCCTCCAAGTAATGGCCCCCCCTCGGAGATCGGCGACCCGCGGCCGCACACGCCGGCGGGTCCGGAAGAACATCGCCATCGGGCAGGCGCACATCAAGACGTCGTTCAACAACACGATCGTCACGCTCACCGACAGCGAGGGCAACGTCATCGTCTGGGAGTCGGCCGGCTCGGCCGGCTTCAAGGGATCCCGCAAGTCCACGCCTTTCGCCGCGCAGGTCACCGCCGACAACGCCGCGCGCAAGGGGATGGAGCACGGCCTTCAGAAGGTGGAGGTGTTCGTGAAGGGCCCGGGTTCGGGACGCGAGACCGCGATTCGCTCGCTGCAGGCCGCCGGGCTCGAGATCCTCGGCGTCAAGGACGTCACGCCACAGGCCCACAACGGTGTCCGGCAGCGCAAGCGGAGGCGCGTCTAGTGGCAAGGGATCTCGGACCGAAGTGTCGGCTGTGCCGCCGCGAGGGCCTCAAGCTCTTCCTGAAGGGCGAGCGCTGCCTGACCGAAAAGTGCGCGGTGGAGCGTCGGAGCTATCCGCCGGGCGAGCACGGCCGTGGGCGCATCAAGCAGAGCCAGTACCTGCTCCAGCTCCGTGAGAAGCAGAAGGCGCGCCGCTACTACGGCCTGCTCGAGAAGCAGTTCCGCTCGACGTACGAGAAGGCGAGTCGTGCGCAGGGAGCGCCGGGAGAGAACCTTCTGCGGATGCTCGAGTCGCGTCTCGACAACGTCGTGTATCGCCTCGGCTTCGCCGGATCGCGCGCCCAGGCGCGCCAGCTCGTCCGGCATGGCCACTTCCAGGTCAACGGGCGCCGCGTCAACATCCCGAGCTACGGCGTGCGGCCGAACGACGTGATCTCGCTCAAGCAGGGCAGCCCGGTCGAGCAGCTCGTCCGCGACGCGACCGACCTCACCGCCTCGGTTTCCCCCTGGCTCCAGGCCGACCACGACGGGCTGACGGGCACGGTGCTCAAGTGGCCCGAGCGAGACGAGATCGACGCACCTGTACAGGAATCACTGATCGTGGAGCTCTATTCGAAGTAGGGGCGAGACATATCTCGCCCGTACAGGGGCGAGGCTCGCCTTGCCCTGCCCGACGGAAAGGATTGGACTTGGCAGTACGAACCAGCTTGATGGATTTCCAGATCCCGAGGATCGTGCACGAGGAGGCCGACGACCATCGCGGCGTCTTCGTGATCGAGCCGCTCGACCGCGGCTTCGGTCATACCTTCGGGAACTCGCTCCGCCGGGTGCTGCTCTCCTCGCTGGAGGGCGCAGCGGTGACGGCCGTGAAGATCGAGGGCGTTGCCCACGAGTTCACGACGCTGAACGGCGTCCGCGAGGACGTGACCGACATCATCCTCAACCTCAAGAACCTCATCGTGCGCCTGCACGGTGCGTCGCCGGAGATCGAGGTCTATATCGCCAAGAAGGGGGCGGGCATCGTCACGGCCGCCGACATCGAGGCACCTGCCGACCTCGAGATCCTGAACCCGGAGCTCGAGATCGCCCACGTCTCGGACAAGGGCAAGCTCGAGATGACGCTGACGGTCGGCCGCGGCCGCGGCTACGTTCCGGCCGAGCTCAACCGAGGCCCTGAGACGACGATCGGCGTGATCCCGATCGACTCGATCTTCTCCCCGGTACGGCGAGTCGCCTACGAGGTCGAGGCCGCCCGCGTCGGGCAGCGGACGGACTACGACAAGCTCGTCCTCGACGTCACCACCGACGGCTCGCTCGACCCGCGCGACGCCATCGCCCAGGCGGCGGAGATCCTCATTCGCCAGCTGGCGATCTTCACCGACATCGACGCGATCGAGGGCCTCGGGGAGGCGGCGGCCGAGGCGGCTGCCGAGGCGCCCGTCATGCACGGCATGGAGAACTTCCCGATCGAGGAGCTCGAGCTCGGCGTCCGCTCGTACAACTGCCTGAAGCGCGTCGGCATCGAGACGATCGGCGATCTCACCTCCAAGTCCGAGAACGAGCTCGTCGCCATCCCGAACTTCGGTCGCAAGTCGATCGAGGAGGTCCGGGCTGCACTCGGCGCCCACGGGCTGACGCTCAAGGGCGAGGAGCTGGTCTGAAGTGCGGCACCAGCGCTCCGGCAAGAAGCTCGGGCGGGACTCCGCCCATCGCAAGGCGCTCTACTCGAATCTTGCGGGCGCCCTGATCGAGCACGGCCGGATCTCCACGACCGAGGCCAAGGCAAAGGCCGTGAAGCCGTTCGCGGAGAAGATGATCACATTGGGGAAGCGCGGCGACCTCCACGCCCGCCGGCAGGCGCTCGCCGCGCTTCGCTCGAACGACGTCGTCCACCGGCTGTTTGCCGACGTCGCTCCCCGGTTCGCCGAGCGGCCGGGTGGCTATACCCGGATCGTCAAGCTCGGCCCGCGCCAGGGCGACGCAGCCGAGATGGTGTATCTCGAGCTCGTCGACTACGAGCCGGTGGCGACACCCTTCGCCGTCTCGCGCGCCCGGCGCGAAGAGACGGCGCCGACCGAGGCGTAAAGCGCCGTTGGGCAAGGGTACGCTCGGGGCGTGCTCTTCCTCGTCGGTGTCCTGCTCGCGATCTTCGTTCTCCCGTCGCCATGGGGGCTCGCCGCGATCGCGATCGGCGCTGCCCTCGACATCGCCGAGACGGGCGTCTTCCTGTGGTGGTCGAAGCGCCGCGCGCCGACAGTCGGCGTCGATGCCCTCGTCGGCAAGGCGGGCGTCGCCGTCGGCGCACTCTGGCCTGAAGGCCAGGTGAAGATAGGCGGCGAGATCTGGCGGGCGCGGTGCGAGGGGGGCTGCGAGCCGGGTGCGAAGGTCGTCGTACGCGCCGTCAGCGGGCTCACCCTCGAGGTCGAGCCCGCGTAGGCTGCTGCGGCCTAGCTCCAGGAGACTTCGATCCTCGCACGGAATCGATGAGCCTCAAGCTGACACTCGAGTACGACGGGACGAGCTTTCGCGGCTGGGCGCGGCAGCCGGCGGAGCGCACCGTCGAGGGAGTCGTGCGCGAGGCGCTCGATGCGGTCTTCCCGCGCTGGAACGGCATGGCCGTTGCCGGACGGACCGACGCCGGCGTGCACGCGACCGGGCAGGTCTTGAGCGTCGACGTGGAGGGCGGGCCGCCGCCCGAGCATGTCCCCGAGGCCCTCAACGGCGTGCTCCCCGAGGACGTCGCCGTTCTCCACGCTGTGGAGACGGGACCGGAGTTCCACGCTCGCTTCTCGGCACGCTCGCGCTCGTACCGCTATCGCGTCCTCGCGCGCCGCGCGCCCTCGCCGCTCGAGGCTCGGCGGGCGCTCTGGTGGCCTCGACCGGTCGATGCCGACGCGCTTGCGGGGGCGGCTGCTCTTCTCGCCGGCGAGCACGACTTCTGCGCTTTCACTCCGACCGAGACCCAGCATGAGGTGTTCCGACGCAGCGTGAAGGCTGCGCAGTGGGAGGCCGACGGCGACCACCTCGACTTCGCTATCACGGCCGACAGCTTCCTCCGGCACATGGTGAGGACGCTCGTCGGGACGATGCTCGAGGCGGGCCCGGAGGCGCCCGCCCGGATCGAGGCGCTGCTCGACGGCCGCCCGCGCAGCGACGCCGGGCTCACCGCACCGCCGTGGGGTCTCTACCTGGAGCATGTGGAGTACTGAGTAGCATCGAAACCGTGCGCTTTCCGGTTGTCCTCTTCGACCTCGACGGCACGCTCATCGACTCCGGGCCGATCATCCTCGCCTCGATGCAGCACTCGGTCCGAACCGTGCTCGGCCGCGAGATTCCGCCGGACGAGCTCGGCCTGACGATCGGCGGCCAGGGAATCGTCGCGCAGATGCAAGCGCTCGACGTCGAACGCGCGGACGAGTTGGTGGAGGTCTACAAGGAGCACAACGACGTGCTCCACGAGACTCTCGAGGCGTTCGACGAGCTGCTCGAGCTGCTCCCTCGGCTCAAGGCCGAGGGCAGGAAGCTCGGGATCGTCACCGCGAAGCGGCACCGAACCGTCGCGCTCGCGCTCGAACGCTTCCCTGCGCTCAGGGACGAGTTCGACGTCGTCGTAGCGCATGAGGACACAGACCGCCACAAGCCGGATCCGGACCCCGTCCTCTTCGCGATCGAGCGGCTCGGAGGCGAGCCGTCGCAGGCCGCCTACGTCGGTGACTCGCCGTTCGACATCCGAGCCGCGAGAGCGGCTGGGGCGTTCGCGGTCGCGGTGAGCTGGGGAGGCATCCACCCGGACGAGCGGCTGCTCGCGGAGGAGCCGGACGCGTTCGTCCGCTCGCCCGAGGAGCTCCTCCGTGTCCTCTAGGACGCCGTCTCCGGCCGACCGCGCAGCCGAGCTCCGCCGTCTGATCGAGCACCACAACTACCGCTACTACGTCCTCGACGACCCGGAGCTCTCCGACGCCGCGTACGACGTGCTCGTCGATGAGCTGTCCGCGATCGAGGAGGAGCATCCGGAGCTCGTGACCCCGGACTCGCCGACCCAGCGGGTCGGCGCACCGCCGGCCGAGGGCTTCCGCAAGGTCGCCCACCTCTCTCCGATGGGCTCTCTCGAGAAGGTGACGACCCAGGAGGCGCTGGCGAAGTGGGCGGAGGACATTCGCAAGCGTCTCGGCACGGACGAGCCCGTCGCGTACGTCATCGAGCCGAAGATCGACGGCTCGGCGGTGTCCCTCGTCTACGAGCGCGGGCTGTACGTCCGGGGGGCCACCCGCGGCGACGGCTTCCGCGGCGAGGACGTCACGGCGAACCTGCGGACGATCGAGGCGATACCGCTGAGGATGCTGGCCCCGGATGGCGGAGAGCTGCCCGAGCTCCTCGAGGTCCGCGGGGAGATCTACTTCCCGCTCGAGGGGTTCGGGCGCTTCAACGAGGCCCAGATCGAGGCCGGCCGGAAGCCGGCTCCCAACGCGCGGAACGCGGCGGCCGGGTCGCTCAGGCAGCTCAACCCGGCGGTGACAGCGGAGCGACCGCTCTCGATCTTCGCGTACGGGATCGGCGTCCTTCGCGGGCTCGGCCCGGGCACACAATGGGAGGTGCTCGCGTGGCTCCGAGAGCGGGGGTTCCGTACCAACCCGCAGGCGCAGCGGATCGAGTCGATCGAGGAGGTGGCCGAGGCGTGCGTCGCGTGGGAGGCCAGACGCGACAGCCTCGGCTACGAGATCGACGGAATCGTGATCAAAGTCGACTCCTTCGACCAGCAGGAGCGACTCGGCGCGCTGCACGAGCGTCCCCGCTTCGCTCGCGCCTACAAGTGGGCGCCGACCTCTGCAGTCACGCGCCTGCGGAAGATCCACGTCCGGGTCGGTCGTACCGGCGCGCTCAACCCGCTTGCGGAGCTCGAGCCTGTGCATGTCGGCGGCGTGACGGTCTCGAGCGCGACGCTGCACAACGAGGACGACATCAGGCGCAAGGACATCCGCGAGGGCGATCTCGTGATCGTGCAGCGCGCGGGGGACGTCATCCCCCAGGTCGTAGGGCCGGCCGGCGAGCACGAGCCCGGCGCGAGGCCTTGGAGGATGCCCAAGCGCTGCCCGCTGTGCCGAGCCGAGATCGTGAAGCCCGCTGGCGAGGTCATGCACCGCTGCCCGAACCGGGCCTGCCCCTCGCGGGGCCTCGAGACGCTGTTCCACTGGGTGGGGTCGGCGCTGGACATCGAGGGCGTCGGCGGCAACACCGTCAAGAAGCTCTGGGACGAGGGCCTCGTACGCTCCCTGCCGGATCTCTACCGCGTGACGGTAGAGCAGCTCGCCTCCCTCGAGGGCTATGCGGAGCTCTCGGCTGCGCGGGCGTTCGAGTCGATCCAGCGCTCCAAGGAGCAGCCCTTCTCGCGGGTTCTCTTCGGCCTGAACATCCCCAAGGTCGGCTGGGTCATGGCACGCAGCCTCGCCCAGCACTTCGGGTCGGCGGACGCGCTGCGCGCGGCGTCGCAGGAGCAGTTGGAGGAAGTCGAGGGGATCGGGCCCGATCGCGCCGAGCTGATTGCCGAGTGGTTCGCCGACTCCGACAACCGGATGCTACTCGACGAGCTTCGCGAGCTCGGGTTGCAGATGGCGACCGGCGAGGTAGAGGGCGCGGCCGGCGGACCGCTCTCCGGCAGGCAGTACGTCCTTACGGGGACGCTCGAGGCGTGGTCTCGGGAGCAGGCGAAGGACACGCTCGAGTCGCTCGGCGCGAAGGTCACGGACTCCGTCTCCAAGAAGACAACTGCCGTCATCGTGGGTGAGAATCCGGGATCGAAAGCAGCGAAGGCCGAGAAGCTCGGCGTCCCCGTGCTCTCCGAGGCCGACCTCGCCCAGTTGCTACGAGCGGGCTAGGACGGTTACGAAGCGATCCTGGGCGGCGCGTGCGGACCAGTACGGGACCGGCGAGCCGTTCTGGATGACGGCGAAGACGTAACGGCGACGGATGAACCCGGCCAAGGCCGATGCGGCGTTGGTCGTCCCGGTCTTGGCGATGACGCGACCCCGGGTCGGGCGACGGTCGAGGCGGTCGCGCAGCGTTCCGGAGATCCCCGCGACCGACAGCGAGGTGACGAACGCGTCCCGGATTCCCGGGTCACTCGCGCCGACCCGAAGGATCGCGACGAGCGCCCGCGCCGTGACACGATCGTGCCCGGAGAGCCCGGAGCCGTCCGCGATGCGCACGCCGGCGACTGGTACGCCCGCGTCTGCGAGTGCAGCACGCACGACCTCCGCTCCCGCTGTCGTCGAGCCACGCCTGGCGACGCTCGCGCCGAGCTCCTTGAGCAGCATCTCGGCGACGAAGTTGTCGCTCTGGCGGTTCATCCGGCGAACGATTGCGACGAGCGGCTCCGAGAGATCGAGGGCGAGGGCGAAGCCGTCCGCGGGAGCACGTCCCGTGCCGGGCTTGCCCGTGACAGCGACGCCATGTCGTTCGAGGGCGGCGGTGAAGGTGCTCGCCGCGGCCGGAGCCGACGCGTTCGCTCCTGCGAACGGGACGTCTTCGACGGAGAGAGCCGAGAGCGGCCTCGACTCGACACCGACATACGACGGCTTCCATCCAGGTGCGCCGCGACGCGTATCGAAATGCTGCTCGTCTCCGAGAACCCGCCCTGTGACCCGTCGGATCCCCCACGCGGCCACGTCGCTGGCGAGCGCTTCGATGTCCGCACGCGTCAACGTGGGGTCGCCGTACCCGGCGAGGACGAGATCCCCGTTCCACACGCCACCTTCGAGCTGCCCTACCCCCGACACCTCGGTGCGAAACCGGAACCCCGGTCCGAGGAGACGGAGGGCGGCGAAGGAGACGGCGAGCTTCTCGGCCGAAGCGGGGGCGAGCGCGAGTCCGACGTTCGACCGGAAGACGACCTTGCCCGTGCCGAGCTCGATCGCGACGGCGGCTGTCCGGCCTGGATCGATGTCAGGTGCGGCGAGCGCACGTCCGAGCGCCGTGCGCAGATCCGGAGAAGATGCTTGGGTCGAGGGGGCTGTCGTCGCTGCGAGCGCCGAAGCGGCGAGGCCGACTGCGAGCGCAGCCAGGCGTGGGCGAGTCATCGAGGAAGGGTGTAGCGGAACCTGCCGACGGCGGAGGGACCTACCGGTAGACCGTGATCGTGACGGTGCGCCGCCCCCACTTCCGGGCGGCTGCCGTGTTCGGCATCCAGAGATCGATGATCCGACCCTTGATAGCCGTCCCCACGTCTGCTGCGAGCCCGGGGCCATAACCCGGGATGTGCAGACGGGTCCCCAGGGGGATGAGCTTCGGATCGACCGCGACGACCCCCTTGCGGACGGGTACCCCGAGCGCTGTCGAGCCGGGCAGGTGGTAGGCGACGGCGTCGACTTTCAGACGATACGGAGCGTGGTTGGTCGGCTGACCGAGCGCGGACCCGCCGCCTGCTGCAACCGCTGCACCTAGGACCGCGACGAGGGTCGGTCCCCACCTGCGCATTCCCCTACCCACGAAGGGCGGACCCTAACACAGTCCTCCTTTGTGTGAGGGGGCAAAGGGCCTCTTTGCAGAGATTTTGGCTCTGTTGTGGGTTGCAGGCGTCCGTCGAGGGTGCTAGGGTCTTGCACTTGTGACGGGCCAGACCGCCACCGGCGGGTCTGTCCGGGATCGACGCAGGGCTCGCCTCGGCGGCTCTAGGACCGGATGGGCGCCGATTGCCGTATTGCTCGTGGCACTTGCCGCGGGGCTCCTGCTTGCCGTTGGACCGGCAGCGGCCGACCCGTCGATCCCGTCGAAGCGCGCCCAGGCGCAGGCCATCCTCGCCGAGGTGCAGCAGCTCGACTCGAGCCTTGCGAAGTCGATCGAGGCCTACAACTACGCGAACGTCGAGCTCGATCGGATCGACGTCGACCTGGAGTCGAACGGGCGCCATCTCGTTGCCGCGCGCAAGAGTCTCGTCGTCGCCCAGGGGCGGATCGCCGAGCGCCTCCGTGACCTGTACGTCAACGGAGAGGGTGACTCGACGCTCGAGGTGATACTCGGGTCGAGGAGCCTCGACGACATCATCTCTCGGCTCGACGCGATCCAGCGCGTCTCGAGTCAGGACGCCCAGATCTTGAAAGCGGTCAAGCGATACCGCAAAGAGGTGGAGACGAGGCGCGCGCGCCTCCAGGAGGCTCGTGCCGACCAGTCGCGGATCGTCGCCGAGCGTGCCGCGCAGAAGCAGTCGATCGAAGGTCGGCTCGCAGAGCGGCAGGAGCTCCTCGCGTCGGTTCGAGACGAGATCGCCAAGCTGCAGGCGGAGGAGCAGCGGCAGCAGGCGGCGCTCGCCGCGCAGGCCCGAGCCCGGGCGCAGGCGCAGCAGCTCGCGTCCCAGGCCGCACAGGACACCGCCCAGTCGACGTACGACGACGCACTTGCCGACGGGGTGTACGACGCGAACGTCCCTGCTGCGCGTTACGGCCACGTCGTGGGCATCGCGCTCCAGTACCTCGGCGTGCCCTACGTCTGGGGTGGCTCGAGCCCTTCGACGGGCTTCGACTGCTCGGGCTTCATCATGTACGTCTTCGCGCAGGTCGGTTTGTACCTCCCGCATCACGCCGCGTCGCAGTTCGCCTACGGGACTCCGGTTTCGCGCGAGCAGCTCGAGCCCGGCGATCTCGTCTTCTTCGACGGCCTCGGCCATGCCGGCATCTACATCGGCGGTGGCCAGTTCGTGCATGCGCCGCACACGGGCGACGTGGTCAAGATCTCGAGCATCTACGACTCCTGGTACGCCGCCACCTGGGTCGGCGGCAGAAGGCTCTAGCCGCCGACGTCCTCGGTCGCGCGAAGCTCGGACGCAGCGTACGGCTCGGCGTATAGCTCCTCGATCTCGGCCTGGAAGTGGTCGATGACGGCTCCGCGCCGGAGCTTGAGCGTCGGTGTGATCTCGCCATCCGCCATCGTGAAGTCGCGTGGGAGGATCGCAAACCTCTTCACCTGCTCGAAACGTGAGCGCTCTCGGTTGACGTCGTCCACGATCTCTTGCACGAGCTCACGGACGCGGTCATCGTGCGCGAGGGAGGCGAGCTTGCCGTCGATCCCCAACGCGGCCGCCCAGTGCCCGATCTCCTCGGCGTCGAGCGTGATGAGCGCTGCGACGTAGGGGCGCCTGTCGCCCACGACGAGGGCCTGCGAGACGTATTTCGACGTCTTGATGTCGTTCTCGATGTTCTGCGGAGCGACGTTCTTCCCGCCGGCTGTGACGAGGATGTCCTTCTTGCGGTCCGTTATCCGGAGGAACCCGTCGGCGTCGAGCTCGCCGATGTCTCCTGTCCGGAGCCAGCCGTCTCCCGTGAGGACGGCGGCGGTTGCTTCCTCGTCCCTGAAGTACCCCCGAAAGACCGTCTCGCTCCGCACGAGGATCTCTCCGTCGTCTGCGATGGCGATCTCGAACCCGGGTAGCGGGCGTCCAACGGTGCCGAACCGGTACTGGTCGGGACGGTTCGTACTGCACGCGGTCGTGCACTCGGTCAGGCCGTAGCCCTCGACGATGCGCACCCCGATCGCATCGAAGAACTCCGCAATCTCCTTGGCCAGCGGTGCTCCGCCCGAGATGGGGATCCGGAGCCGGCCGCCCAGACGAGCCCTGACCTTGCTGAAGACGAGCCGGTCGGCTGCGCTGTGTCGGATCCGCAGGCCGGTGGGCACGGGCTTCCCCTCGCCCTCGAGCCGGCTCACCTCGCGGCCGATCGGGAGCGCCCAGTCGATGAGACGTCTCTTGAGCCCCGACGCCTCGTCGAAGCGCGCCTGCGCGGCCGCGTGCACCTTCTCGTACACGCGCGGGACGCTCGGGAGGACGGTCGGGCGCACCTGGAGGAGTGCCTCTCCCACGCGCAGCGGATCGGCGAGGAAGGCGATCGAAAAGCCCACGTAGGCGCCGGTCAAGAGCATCAGCCGCCCGAAGTTGTGGGCGAGGGGAAGGTAGAGCAGCATCACGTCGTCGCTCCGGTAGTAGCTGTCCATCGAGTCGACGACGCTCGCCATCGCGTAGTAGTTGCGGTGGCTCAGCATGCAGCCCTTCGGCGGGCCGGTCGTCCCCGACGTGTAGATGATCGTGAAGAGGTCGTCCTCCTCGATCGCCCCCCACGCGTCGTCGAGCGCTTCCGGGCTCGCTGCAGCGAACTCGCGACCGTGCGCTGCCAGGCCGTCGAGGTCGTGAAACGTGAGCACGTGCTCGAGTGACGTGAGCTCGCTCGATACCGCTTCCACCTTCGCGAGCTGCTCTGCGTCCTCGCAGACGACTCCCACGGCTTCGGAATGGCCGAGCACGTAGCCGACGTCACGCGCGGAGCTCGAGGCGTAGACGGGCACTCCGACGGCGCCGATCTGTGCCAGCGCGAAGTCGAGAAGCGCCCACTCCAGGCTGTTTCGGGCCAGGATCGCGAACGTGTCACCGGCCCGCACGCCTCGTGCGAGGAGCCCGTTCGCGTAGGCGCGCACATGCTCGTCCGCGTCGCGCCACGACACTTCGCGCCAGCCTTCCTCGGACCCGACCAGGTACGCGGGGCCGCGGCGGTCCGCGGCAACCGCGTCCCGCCAGAGCCGAGCGATCGTGCGGCGTGCGGCCGGGGGTCGCGTCTCGGGGGCGGCGGAAGCCGTCTCGGTCACTCCACTGAGCTTACTGAGAGGGGTTCTGCCACGGAAGACGAATCCGGCTAGTCCCCTCTACAGTTCCCAGACCATGCGCACAACCTGGAATGGCTCTCTGAGCTTCGGGCTCGTCTCGATCCCCGTCGGGCTCGCGCCCGCTACAAAGCCTGCCGCGCGGCAGTCGGACGTCTCGTTCCGGCTCCTCCACCGTGAGTGCGCGACGCCGATCAAGCAGAAGCGCTGGTGCCCGACTCACGATCGCGAGGTCTCACAGGACGAGATCGTTCGTGGGTTCGAGGTCGCCAAAGGGCAGTTCCTCATCGTTGAGGACGCCGACCTCGAGGCGATCGAGCGCGCCGACGACTCGCGCTCGATCGAGATCACGCGTTTCGTGCCCGAGAACGGCGTCGACCCGATCTACTTCGACCGCACGTACTTCTTGGTCCCGGCGTCCGGGACCGCGCAGCGACGCCCCTACGTCCTTCTCCTCGAGGCCATGCGGCAGACCGGGACTGCGGCGCTCGGTCGCTTCGTGCGCGCGGGGCGAGAGAGCTTGTGCCTGGTTCGCGCGAAAGGTGGCGCGCTCGCGCTCGAGACGCTCTTCCTCGCCGAGGACGTGTACTCGCAGGCCGAGATCTCCGAAGCGGTCGAGGGCACCGAGGTGAAGAAGTCGGAGCTCGACCTCGCCCGCCAGGTGATCGACACCCTGGCCGGCGAGTTCGAGCCGTCCGAGCTCTCGAGCGAGTACCGGCGCGACCTCCGCGCCCTGCTCGAGGCGAAGCTGCGCGGCGAGGAGCTGGCCGTGCCCGAGCCGATTGCCGAGCCCGCGCCGGTGATCGACCTGATGGAAGCGCTCAAGGCGAGCGTCGCGGCGGCGAAGAAGAGCTCCGAGGTCGACAAGCCCGCGCGAGAAAAGAGCAAGACGCGGGCCAAGGCCCGCTGAGACGGCGCGTTACGACCGCGTGGCCGAGGCTCCCGACCCGACCGCCTCGAGCGATGCCTGGAAGAGCGTCTTGTCGATCTTGCCGTGGTAGATCGGCACGCCCTCCTCGACGCAGATGCGGATGACCTCCTCGCGGTCCATCCCCATCTCCTTGGCGAGCTCTTCAGGCGTCAGGTGGTTGGCCATCTGTACCTCCTTCGGGCAACAAAAAAGCCCGCCAGCGCGGATCGCGCGGTCGGGCTCGGGTCATTCTCTTCTCAGGCGGGTCAACCGGCCCGCCTCTCGAGAGCTTCCGTCACGGTCTGAGCATACTCCGGGCCGGGTCGGCCGTGCAACGACCTTCTCGGGTGCCGGGAGGCTGCTCGTGCGCGGAGCCGCTACCCTTTCCGCGCTCGGGGTGTGGCGCAGCCTGGTAGCGCGCTCCGTTCGGGTCGGAGAGGCCCCCAGTTCAAATCTGGGCACCCCGATTTAGTCGCGCAGGCCAGGAGTCCGCGAGTGCGGATTCCTGGCCGCGCACAATCCCTGAAGCGCGGCCGCTTCGCGGCCGCGGCGTTCCTTGTGCTCAGTCGCGGGAAACGACGTTTCCCCCCACGTACCCCCCTTCCTCTCCGTTGTGGCACCGGTGTGCCGCGCTTGGCCTCCCGGTCGGCAGAGCCGACCTCCGGCCCTCGACGACCGTGCACTCGTCAACGCAGGGCTATCCTCGGTCGCATGCTCAAAGCCGTTTTGTTCGACGTCGATTTCACGCTGTTTCGGCCCGGGCCGGAGCTGGGGCCGGAGGGTTACCGCCGCGTAGGGGAGAGGCACGGCCTCGAGCTCGAACCCAGCCTGTACGTCGCTGCGCGCTCTGCTGCGATCGAGGCGCTGCAGCGAAATCACGAACTCGTTCATGACGAGGAGATCTGGATCGCGTTCACGGAGCAGATCGTGCTCCGCATGGGTGCCGATCCCGGCGGCGCGCGAGCGTGCGCGGTCGACATGGTGCGCGAGTGGGAACGGCACGAGAACTTCTCCCTCTACGAGGACGCTCTACCCGTACTCGATGAGCTTCGCCGGCACGACCTCAAGATCGGGCTCATCTCGAACGGCCAGCGCGACCTCGACGAGTTCGCCGCGCACCACGATCTCGAGGTCGATGCGATCGTCGGCTCGAAGGCGCACGGGCGTGTGAAGCCCCATGCGTCGATCTTCCTTGCCGCGCTGCGTGCCCTCGACGTGTCACCGGATGAGGTGGCGATGGTAGGAGACTCCTACGAGGACGACATCGAAGGCGCTCGGGCGCTCGGGATCCGCGCGATCCTCCTGGATCGAGACGAAGTGCGACCCGAGGCGCCGGACCGGATCGACACCCTATTCGCGCTGCCGGCCGCTCTGGGATTGACACCGGCATAGCTACCCTTGTGGCTCAGAGCCACAAGGTCTCCTATGCGAGTCCGAGCTCCCGCCGCCAGGCGTCCGTGTGCGCTCCGAGCGGCACCGTGGCCGGAAGGTCGGTTGCGCCGAACTCGGACGCCGCCTCCGTACGACTCCACACCGGGCCGATACAGACGTCCTCGTCGCCGAAGTGCGCGAGCCAGTCGGCCAGCGCGCGCTCGGCGAATATCGCTCCCAGCTCCGCTGCAAGCGACTCCTGATCCTCGCCGTACTGGCGCTCGGTGAGCTCCGGCCGGCCGATCAGCTCGCAGAGGCGCCGGAAGAACTTGGGCTCGAGCGCCCCGACCGTGAGGTGGCGACCGTCGGCGGTCGGGTAGATCCGATAGCAGGCGAGCCCGCCTGTGAGCATCTTCGCCACGGGCTCGCCTCCAAGTCGATGCGCGACGAGGTCGTGCGAGCCGTGCGTCATCGAGATCGACACTCGCGCGCCTTCTCCCGTTCGCCCACGGGCGAAGAGCGCCGCGAGGATCTGCGTGACGGCCCCGAGCGCACCGGCAGCGAGGTCCGCGATCTGTAGCGGCGGCAGTCCAGGGGTCGTGTCCTCGAGCACGCCCGCCCAGCCGAGGTAGTTGACGTCGTGCCCGGCGCGCACGCGGTGGGCGTCGTCGAGCCCGAACCCGGTGATCGAGCAGTAGACGACCGTGTCCGGAACGTCGCCGGGGCCGATGCCCAGGCGCCCGGCCACGCCCGGCCGATAGCCCTCGAGGACGACGTCCGCTTGGGCGCACAACGCTTGCGCGAACGCGGCTTCCGACTTCAGGTCGCACACCACGGACTCGGTGCCTGCGCGGAGCGCCGTGTCCCAGGCGGTCGCCGTCGACCGCATCGGGTCGCCCTCCGGCGGCTCGACCCGCACGACGCGCGCACCGAGGCGGAGGAGCTCCCGGCTCGCGTAGCCCCCGGGGACGTAGCGCGTGAAGTCGACGACGAGGATGCCCGCGAGCGGTTGCACGCGGGCGGAGCGTACCTCTATCCTCGGCTTCGTTGACTGACCGTTCAATCGCCCAGGAGGAGCGCCGCCGGCAGATCCTCGACGCCGCGGTGCGGGTCTTCGCACGAAGCGGCTACCACGGCTCGCGGGTCGGCGACATCGCCGAGGAGGCAGGGGTGGCGCACGGTCTCCTCTACCACTACTTCTCCTCGAAGGAGCAGGTGCTCCAGACGATCTTCCGCGAGAACTGGGGCGAGCTGCTCGAGCGGTTCCGCGCGGTCGAGGCGGCCGACGAGCCCGCCGGCGAGAAGCTCGAGGGCATCGCCAAGATCCTCCTGCGCACGTGGCGAAACGACCCCGATCTCGTCACCGTGATGGTCCGCGAGGTCGCCCGCAGCGCTCAGCTCCAGGGGCAGGTCGACGAGGTGCGGGAAGCCTTCGCGATCGTGCAGCGCGTGATCGAGGGGGGCCAGGCGGCGGGCGCATTCCGGCCGGACCTCGACGCGCGACTTGCGAGCTGGATCGTCTACGGGGGTCTCGAGGAGGTGCTCACCGGGTGGGTGCTCGGGCAGCTTCCCGCCGGGGAGGACGAGGTTGCTCGCGCCGAGCGGACTGCGATCGATGTTGCCCTGCGCGGCCTCAGCGCCTAGCCTGCCTATTGTGGACGTCTTCAACCTCAACGGAGACGAGTGGGATCGGGTCGAGGAGCGCCCCGGCTGGCGGAGTAAGGACGCGTGGGTGGGCGCCCGCATCGGCGCGGAGCTGCTCGGCGGCAGCATGTACGAGCTCGAGCCGGGCGACCGGCTGTGGCCGTACCACACGCACCACGCCAACGAGGAGTGGCTCGTCGTCGTCCGCGGGCGCCCGACGCTTCGCACGCCGGAGGGGGAGAGCGAGCTCTCGGAAGGGGACGTCGTGTGCTTCCCTCGCGGGAAGGAGGGGTTCCACCAGGTCCGGAACGGAACCGACTCGCCCATCCGCGTCCTCATGCTGTCGACCCTCATCGCACCCGACATCGTCGAGTATCCGGACAGCGGCAAGGTCGGTGCCCGAAGCGTGGCGGGCGAGCGGATCCTGCTCAGCCGCCCAGGACCCATCCTGGACTACTGGGACGGCGAGTAGCCGCTAACGAAACGCGTTCTGGCCCGTGAGGGCCTCGCCGACGACGAGTGTGTGCACCTCGTGAGTGCCCTCGTACGTGAGCACCGACTCGAGGTTGTTCACGTGCCGGATGACCGGGTACTCGAGCGTGACGCCGTTCGCCCCGAGGATCGTGCGTGCGCTGCGGGCGACCCCGATCGCGCCGCGGACGTTCCCCATCTTCCCGAGGCTCACGTGCTCCGGGCGGAGCGTCCCTGCGTCCTTCATGCGGCCGAGATGAAGAGCGACGAGCGCCGCCCTGTTGAGCTCGAGCGCCATCTCCGCGAGCTTCTCCTGCGTGAGCTGGTACGCGGCGATCGGCTTGCCGAAGACGATCCGCTCCTTCGCGTAGTCGAGCGCGCACTCGAAGCACGCACGGCCGGCGCCGACCGAGCCCCAGACGATCCCGAAACGTGCTTCGTCGAGGCACGAGAGAGGGCCGCGCAGCGTGTTCGAGCCGGGGAGCAGGTTGCCGTCGGGCACGCGGACGTCCTGGAGGACGAGCTCGGACGTGACCGACGCGCGGAGCGAGAGCTTCTTGTGGATCTCGGGCGCCGAGAAGCCGGGCATGCCCTTCTCGACGATGAAGCCGCGGATGGCACCCTCGTCGGTGCGCGCCCAGACGATCGCGATGTCGGCGATCGTCCCGTTCGTGATCCACATCTTGGCGCCGTTCAAGATCCAGTCCGAGCCGTCGCGGCGAGCGTGCGTCCGCATCGCGCCGGGGTCGGAGCCCGCGTCGGGCTCGGTCAGCCCGAAGCAGCCGATGACCTCGCCCGCGTGCATCGCCGGCAACCAGCGCTCCTTCTGCTCCTCGGTACCCCAGCGCCAGATGGCGAACATCGCCAGCGACCCCTGCACGGAGACGGCGCTGCGCACGCCGGCGTCGCCTGCTTCGAGCTCGAGGCACGTCAGGCCGTAGGCGACGGCGCTTGCGCCCGGGAGGCCGTAGCCGTCGAGGTGCATCCCGTAGAGCCCGAGCTTGGCGAGCTCGGCCATCAGCTCGCGCGGGAGGATTCCCTTCTCGAACCAGTCGCCGATCTCGGGGAGAACGTTCTCACGAACGAACTGACGGACCGTGTCGCGGATCGCTCTCTCCTCGTCGTCGAGGAGCGCATCGACTGCCAGGAGGTCGAGAGGGTCGAGGGCCGGAAGCTCCGTCGTCGTCGCCATGCTCGGGCACATCCTACGAGACGCGCCTCGGCGCTTGACCCGGTGGGCGACTGCCGCCTACACTGGCGGTTGACTGACTAGTCAATCGAACAGGGAGCGAAAGTCATGACTCAGGTGGAGACCGGCGTCGCCGGCGGCGTCTCGTTCGCCCTGACGCCCGAGCAGCGGGAGTTGCGCGCGCTCGCGCGCGAGTTCGCGGAGAAGGAGATCCGGCCGAGGGCGGCTGAGTACGACGAGCACTCGACGCACCCGGCCGATGTGATCGCCAAGGCGCACGAGGTCGGCCTCATGAACCTTCACGTGCCCGAGGCCTACGGCGGCACCGGCCTGTCGGCCTTCGACGGGATGCTCGTCGGCGAGGAGCTGAACTGGGGCTGCTCCGGTATCGGCACGTCCATCGGCGCGAACGGCCTCGGTGCGGCGCCCGTGATCATCGCGGGCACGGAGGCGCAGAAGGAGCAGTGGTTGTCTCCGCTCGTCGAGGAACCGATCCTGTGCTCCTTCGGGCTCAGCGAGCCGGACGCGGGCTCGGATGTGGCGCGCATGAAGACGACGGCCGAGCGCCGTGGCGACGACTACGTCCTGAACGGCTCCAAGACGTTCATCACAAATGCGGGCTACGCCGCCTGGACGATCGTGTTCGCGAAGACGGACCCGAGCAAGGGCCATCGGGGCATCTCGGCCTTCGTCGTCGGAATGGACACCCCCGGTGTGCAGATCGAGAAGCACCTCGACAAGATGGGTCAGCGCTCGACGGACACGTCCGCGTTCGCGCTGACGGAGGTCGTCGTTCCCGCAGAGAATCGCCTCGGCGAGGAGGGCGAGGGCTTCAAGATCGCGATGAAGACCCTGGACTTCACCCGGCCCGGGACCGCTGCCGGTGCCGTAGGGGTCGCTCAGGCTGCCTACGAGCACGCCGTTGAGTACGCCAAGGAGCGCGTGACCTTCGACGTCCCGATCGCGATGCACCAGGGCGTCAACTTCCTGATCGCGGACATGGCAACCGAAATCGAGGCCGCGAGGCTGCTCGTCTGGCAATCCGCCTGGCTCCACGACCAAGGCAAGCGCGCCACGCTCCAGTCGTCGTTCGCCAAGCGCTTCGCGGCGGACACTGCGATGAAGGTGACGACCGATGCGGTCCAGATCTTCGGCGGGTACGGGTACATCAAGGAGTACCCGGTCGAGAAGCTGATGCGAGACGCCAAGCTCTTCCAGATCTACGAGGGGACCTCGCAGATCCAGCGGCTCGTGATCGCCAAGGAGATCTTCCTGCCGCGCGCGGACTGACGCCCGCGCGCGGCTAGGCTTCTCAGATGGCGCTGGAGATCGATCTCTCTGGACGGGTTGCGCTGGTCACGGGCGGGTCGCGGGGACTCGGGCGTGCCGATGCGCTGACCCTGGCACGCGCTGGCGCCGACGTCGTGATCGCGGACATTCTCGTCGAGTCGGAGCTCTCCGAGGAGACCGACAGCTGGGGTGCGCTCGCCACGGCTGCCCGGGCGCAGGGCATGGTCCACACCGAGGAGACCGTCGAGGAGATCCGCGCGATGGGCCGCCGCTCTCTCGCAGCGCGCTGCGACGTCACGGATCGAGGGCAGGTTGCGGCTGCGGTCGCGCGGGCGGTCGAGGAACTCGGGTCGGTGGACATCCTGATCAACAACGCGGGGACGCTCGATCACGTCGGGCAGTTCCACGACCAGAGCCCGGAGCTGTGGGAGCGCGACCTTCGCGTCAACCTCACGGGCGGCTTCAACTGCGCACAGGCTGTCTGGCCGCATATGAAGGAGCGCGGCTGGGGACGGATCGTGAACATGGCTTCGGTGGCCGGAACGCTCGGAGGCTTTGGCCAGGCGAGCTACTCGACGACGAAGTCGGGGATCCTCGGGCTGACGAAGACGCTTGCGATGGAGGGCGGCCGGCACGGAATCACCTGCAACGCGATCGTGCCGGGGATCATCGGCACCGAGGCGTTCCACATGGCGAACGCAGCCATGAACGAGCGGATCGCGGCCCGGACGGTGTTCAAGCGCCCCGGCGAGCCGCAGGACATCGCGAACGCGATCGCGTTTCTCTGCTCCGACCTCGCGAGCTACATCACGGGGGTTGGGCTCTACGTCTCCGGCGGGATCGAGCTCTTCGTCTTTTGACGGGGTTCCCGAAGGGGCACCCCAGCCCACCACCCGCTGCCGATTCTAGTCTCGAACCTCGCAACGATGTTGACCGAACGGCGAACGAATCAGTGACGACGTTTCCCCATCTCTGCCTGCGTGGAGTCTGGGAAGAGACGCCGAGCCCACGGTAGAATTCCCGATCCCTTGCGCGCTGAGTCGCCTCTCTTCGCCCCCAGCAGTCGTCGGCGCGGTCGTACTCGCTCAACGCCCGCGATGCTCGCCCTCGCAGTGGGCGGCGTTGTCCTGCTCGCCGTCCTCGTAGGCCTGGCGTATGCGGGCTCCCAGCAGGAGCTCGCAGAGGGGACGCGCGTTGCCGGTGTCGACGTCGGCGGGCTCACGAAGCCGGCGGCGGTCGCCTCGCTCGACGCGCGGTTTGCGGAGGTCGCCGCGGATCCCGTCACCTTCACGGCAGTGGGCGAGACGTTCTCGTTCGCCGCCAATCAGCTCGCCGTCGAGCCGGACTGGCACGCAGCCGTGGCCGCCGCTGGGCGGGCGGGCGACGGTTTTGGGCCCATCCGGGGCTTTCGTCGACTGCATACACGGTTCTTCGGGGCGGAGGTGCTTCCCCGCGTCGCCGTCTCGAATGCGGCTCTCGAGTTCGCTCTCGACCGCGTAACGAGCGCTGTCGACCGAGACGCGCAGAGCGCAGCGCTTGTGCGCCGCGGTCTTCGGATCGAGACCGTACCCGAGCGCGCAGGGAGTCGACTCGAACGAGAACTGGCAGCGCGCGTCATCGTGAGGACGCTGGGGCAACTCGATCGCACCTCCGGCGCCGTCGCCCTCCCGGTCGTCGTCGCGGCTCCCTCGGTGACCTCCGGGATGCTCGTGCCCGCAGCGCTGCGCGCACGCGTCGCCCTCTCTGGCCCGGTCTATCTGAAGGGTGCGGGCCGAAGCTGGAGGATTCCTCGCTGGCGCATCGCCGAGCTCCTCGCTCTCCCGGGCGACGGTGCAACGCGGCTCGCGTTTGCCGGCGCCGAGGCTGACGCCTACTTCCGGTCGTTGTCGCGGCGTGTCGGACGACCTCCCATGGATGCCCGCTTCGCAGTGTCCGGCGAGAGTGTCCAGGTCGTCCCGTCTCGCGACGGGGTCGAGCTCGACGTGCCTGCGACCGCACGAGTGCTTCTACGCGCCGCGACCCGGAAGACGAACCGCGTGGCAACGCTCGAGGTCGCACGTTCCACGCCCGAGCGGACGACGGCCGAGGCACTCGCCATGGGAATCGACCATCGGATGTCCTCCTACAAGACGTACAACTCGGGCACCGCTGACCGGATCACGAACCTCCGGCTCGGCGTGCAGGAGCTCGACGACACGCTCGTTCCACCCGGAGGGACGTTCTCGCTCAACGATGCGATCGGCGAGCGAACCGTCGAGCGAGGCTTCCGGCCCGCGCCGGTCATCATCGGGACCGAGTTCGCCGAGGAGATCGGTGGCGGCACGTCGCAGGTTGCCACGACCACGTTCAACGCCGCGTGGGAGGCAGGCCTCGACATCACGGAGCGCAACCCGCATTCCCTCTACATCAGCCGCTATCAGCTGGGCCGCGATGCGACCGTCTACTGGCCCTCTCTCGACCTCAAGTTCGTCAACGACACGAAGCACTGGGTCCTCGTGAAGGGCTTCCCCGAGGCGGACGGGATCAGCGTCGCGATCTACGGTGGCGAGAGGCGACGTGTCGAGAGCTCGGCGGGGACGATCACCGCCACGGGGCGGGTGCCCGTCAAGCGCGTCAAGGATCCGAAGCTCCCGAAGGGCAAGACCGTCGTCGAAGAGGAGGGCTCGGCGCCGAGCCGCACGTCCGTCACGCGGACGATCTACGGATCTGACGGGAACGTGATCCGGACGGAGACCTGGAACACGTCGTACAAGGGCGAGACGAGGATCATCCACGTCGGCACCAAAGCTCCCAAGGGTAAGGCCGTCCCGCCCGCAGGCAAGAAGGCCAAGCCCCCGTCGGACTCGGGCGCTACTCCGCCGCCGACTCAGCCTTAGCCACGGCTTCCGCCAGCCACGTGGGGACCCGTGTCGGACGGTACGTCTCCCGTTCGACGGTGGCGTGGCACGTGTGACCGTCCGCGACGAGCTCGCAGTCGCGTTCGATCCGATACTCGTAGGTGAATCGCGCGCCGCGAAGGTCGGTGCAGCGTGTCCAGATCCGGAGCCTCTCGTCGAAATAGGCGGCGCGGTGGTACCGCAGGCAGACCTCGGTCGTGAGGGCCTCCACGCCCCGTCGCGGATCGCCTGATAGCCGCCTGCATGCGCGGCCAGGTAGGCGACGCGTGCGACCTCGAGCCAGACGACGAAGGACGCGTGATGCGCGATGCCCTGTGCGTCGGTCTCGGCGAACCGGATCGTGACGTCCGTCGAGAACGAGAACCCCTCCACAATGCCAACCCTAGAATCTCGCTGGTGCCTGCCGCTGCGTTAGCCGCTCTCATTCGCGAACGGCAGCCATGCGTCGTGATCACAGGTGCCGGTGTCTCGACCGAGAGCGGGATCCCCGACTTCCGCTCCGCGACCGGGATCTGGGCCGACGTCGATCCGTTCGAGGTCGCGTCGATCCACGCATTTCGGCGAGATCCCGAGCGTGTGTGGGGCTTCTACCGGCAGCGCATCGACATGCTCCGCGAGGCGGAACCGAACGAGGCGCACTACGCGCTCGCCGAGCTCGAGCGCCGTGGCCTCGTCCAGGCCGTCGTCACCCAGAACATCGACACTCTTCACACCCGCGCAGGGAGTCGCGAGGTGATCGAGGTGCACGGCTCCATCCGTTCGGCCGTATGCCTGGGGTGTTCGTGGACGGAGGGAGCCGATGACGTCCTCGCGCAGCTCGAGGAGCGCTCGGCGCCGCTCTGCAGCCAGTGTGGCGAGATCCTCAAGCCGGGTGTCACCCTGTTCGGCGAGATGCTGCCGGCGGAAGCGCTGGAACGTGCGATCGATCTCGCGCGCACAGCCGGGCTCGTGCTCGTCGTCGGCTCCTCGCTCGAGGTCTGGCCGGTCGCCGGGCTGCCGCTCGAGGCCCGCGCGTTCGCGATCGTCAATCGTGGCCCGACCGCCCTCGATGACCGCGCGGCGCTCAAGATCGACGCAGCCGCCGGCGAAACCCTCGCCGCCGTGGTCGCCGCGTTGTAATCGCCGCTCGCGTCTTGGCGTCGAGGCTGCTATGACTAACGCCATGACCGAGACGAGGACCAAGTCGAGCAGGAAGACCGCCGCGAACAGCGCGAAGCTGGGCGAGAAGGACCTCATGACCCGTCTCGCAGACGCCGGCGAGGAGGCGCTCCAGCGGCTCGCGGAGCTGCCCGGAGGGCAGCGCGCGCTGACCGCCGTGAACGACCTCCGCGCGCGGGTCGACGACCTCGCGAAGAAGGTGCGGGGAATCGACGCGCTCGAGGCGAGGGTCGCGAAGCTCGAGAAGGAGCTGGCAGCCCTGAAGAAGGCGAAAGCCCCCGCGCGGCGTTCGACGACGCGGAAGCCCGCTTCCTAGATCTCTCGGGGAACCCTCAGCCGCAGCGCGCGCGGGACGACCTCGAAGCGCGCGGGCGTCGTCCCGGGCTGCTCGCCGTCGAGCTCCACGGGGAGCGGCTCGTCGGCGTCCACGGTGACCACCCGCCCGCGGAGCACCTCGAGCTTCGGGTGCGGAAGGTGCTTCCCGCGATAGGTCTTGGGGAGCACGAAGAGGAGATCGCGCTTCGTGACGTCGCCGATGAGGAGCACGTCGAACTGCCCGTCGTCCGGCTCCGCCTCGGGACACATCATCATCCCGCCGCCGAGGTAGCGCCCGTTGGCGACGACGACGTCGATCATCTTCCCACCGCGGATCTCGTCGTCCACGGAGATCCGCATCTCGCCGGTCTGCCAGCGCGCGAACACGGCAAGCGTCGCCCAGTAGTACGAGATCTTCCCGCCGAGCGCTTTGGAGGCCTCGTTCGCCCGCTGCGCAATCGCCCCTGAGATCCCCGCGCTTGCCACGTTTGCGAAGTACGTACGACCGTCGGCCCCGGCCCACGTCCGGTACGAGACGAGCCCGACGTCGATCTCGCGCACGGAGCCGTTCAGCGCGATGTCGATTGATGCGTCGAGGTCACGGGGGATCCCGTACGTACGCACGAAGTCCCAGCCCGTGCCTCTCGGAATGACGGCGATCTCGACGTCTTCGATCTCGGCGATCCCGTTGACGACCTCGTTGACCGAGCCGTCCCCGCCCACGACGACGAGGAGACCGGCTCCGCCGCGGACGGCTTCCTCCGCGAGCGCGGCGAGCTGCCCTGGCTCCTCCGAGATGAGCGCGTCTCCGGCGAGCCCGAGAGCAGCGGCACGGTGCGCGACCTCGGGCCAGCGCCTGCCCGTGGCGCCTCCCGCAGAGGCAGGATTGACGAGGAAGACGGTGCGGCCGGCGCTTACGGGGTCAGGTCTTGCATCGTGCATGTTCGATGCACGATGCAAGACCTGACCCCTACCCGGCCGTCGCCGTGTCGAGCGCGATCCGCGTCATGCGGTCGACGGCGGCCCGGAGCTCCTCGTCCGAGATCCTCACGAACTCGCCCTCGACGACGATGTCGCTCACGGTCAGCAGGCACCCTCCGTGCACGCCTCGGAGCGCTGTGACGGTAAAGAGGGCTGCCGCTTCCATCTCGACGGCGAGGATTCCGCGCTTCGACCAGCGCTCGTACTGGCCTTCGTCCGGGTTGTAGAAGAGGTCGCTGGAGACGATCGGGCCCACGCGGAGCGCCTGGTCTGAGTGCTTGGCGACGTGCACGGCCTCGTGGATAAGCTCCCAGCTCGCGGTCGGGCAGTGCGGCTCGCCGCCGACCAGGTGCGTCGCCGTCGCGTCCGCGGGCACCGCCGAGATCGCGACGATGAGATCGCCCAGCGCGTGATCGGGCTGGAGCCCGCCGCACGTCCCGACGCGCAGGAGCCGCTTCACGCCGAGTTGGATGAGCTCCTCGAAGACGATGGTCGCACTCGGGCAGCCCATCCCCGTTCCCTGTACGGACACGGGCTTGTCCTCCCAGCGCCCGGTGTACCCGAGCAGGCCGCGCTCGGCGTTGACCTGCACGACGTCCGTGAGGAAGGTCTCGGCGATGTGCTTCGCGCGCAGGGGGTCGCCGGGGAGGAGGCAGGCCTCCGCGTAGTCTCCGGGGTTCGCACGCAGGTGGATCGGCACATGCGGAACCCTACGGATTCCGGGTGCACGAGAGGTCCCGAACCGCATCTACAGTTTCCCGGGCTTGCCCGCGAAGTTGATCGAGCCCAAGAAGGATCAGATCCTCCGCTTCTGCGCCGGGGACCCGATCGAACGGGTCTTCCTCGAGGACGTCGCGCGGCGTGGCCTGGGTCGTTTCGTCGCCATCGCCGAGGGGAGAGAGCTTCGCGCGCTTTGCCACGTCGGGGTCAACGTCGTTCCCTCGGGCGACGGCTGTGGCGCCTTCGCCCGCGATGTCGCGCGAACAGCACCCCGAATGCTGATCGGCGAAGCCGGGGCCGTCTCGGACCTCTGGGAAGAGGCGCGATCCCTGCTCCCCCGTCCTCGTGAGGACAGGCCCGGCCAGCCGGTCTTCGTCATTCGCGAGCCGCCGGCTGCGGGAGACACCGGACTGCGCGCGGCGCGGCTCGAGGACCTCGAGTTGCTGATGCCGGCCTGCGCCGCCGCCCACGAGGAGGAGCTCGGCGTCGATCCGATGCGCCGCGACCCGGACGGCTTCCGCTGGCGGACGCGCACACAGATCGAGGAGGGGCGCTCGTGGCTCTGGGTCGAGGACGGGGTGATCCTGTTCAAGGCCGAGGCCTCCGCGTGGACGCCCGCCGCGGTTCAGCTCCAGCAGGTGTGGGTCGACGCACAGGCGCGACGGCGCGGGAACGGCGCCCGCGGCCTGTCGGACCTGTGCCGCGTGTTGCTCGAGCGCGTCCCCACGGTCTGCCTCTTCGTTCGTGCCGAGAACACCGCGGCGATTCGGCTGTACGAGGCGATCGGGATGGAGCACGTCCTCGACTACCGCTCCGTTCTCCTCTGACGCGTGGACTCACTGCTCCTCGTACGCCACGCGCTTGCCGGCTCGAACCGAGACGGCAGCGCCTCCTGCGCGCCTCCCGGGGAGGGGCTGACCCCGGAGGGCGTCGAGCAAGCCCTGCGCCTGCGGGAGCGGCTCGCACCGGAGGAGATCTCGCTCGGGGTCGCGACGAGGCTGCTCCGGACGCAGGAGACGCTCGAGCTCGTGCTCGGCGAGCGCGACGTGCCCAGGATCGTCGTCCGTGAGCTGGACGAGGTCGACTTCGGCAGCTTCGGCAACGGCCCGCTCGATGCCTATCGTGCGTGGGCAGCGTCTCACTCGCCCTCGGAGCCGGCACCCGGAGGCGGCGAGAGCCGGGCGGCCGCCGCTGCTCGCTACGCCCGCGGACTGCGGATCGTGTTGGCGCGCCCGGAGGAGGCTGTCCTGCTGGTCGGCCACGCGCTCGTGCTCCGCTACATCCTCGACGCAGCTCGCGGCCTCGCGCCCGCCGCCCTCATCGCGCCCGTGGAGCACGCGACCCCTCACCTCCTCGCCCGGGCGGAGATCGAGCGGGCTGCACAGGTGCTCGAGAAGTGGAGTCGAGCGCCGCGTTTCCGGGATCCCCCGAACGAAGGATGAGTCCGGTGTTGTCGGAGCCGACCCTCGTTGGGATGGTCCGCGTCCTTCAAACCGGAGTGCTCGCCGCGGTCATCGCGCTGGTCGCGGCCGCTTGCGGGGGTGAAGGCGGCACCTCGGTCGTCGCGGGCGAGCCGATCGGGCTCGAGGAGCTCGCGCAGGCCGCGAGCTCGAGCGCCGATGCGTCGAGCGGTCGGTTCGCGTTCAGCATGGAGATGTCGTTCCCGGGCGCCGACGAGCCGTTTGCCTTCTCCGGCTCAGGGGCCTTCGACGCGGAGTCCGAGCGTGCCTCGTTCACGGTGGACATGTCGTCGTTCGCGAGCCTCCTCGGCGGGTTCTTCGCAGGCATGGCAGGACCGAACGCGGCGGACGCTCCGGACTTCGACGATCCGGACGGGTGGAAGATCGACGCCGTCCAGGACGGTCCGGTGACCTACGTGCGCTTCCCGGCGCTGGCGGAGCAGCTGCCGGCCGGCAAGTCGTGGCTGCGGACCGATGGGCGCGAGACCGGAGAGAGCCAGGGCCTCGACTTCACGCAGTTCCAGCAGTTCACGAGCAACGACCCGCGGAAGATGCTCGACTTCCTGCAGGCCGCGTCGGGTGAGATCGAGACCGTCGGGACAGAGGAGCTGCGCGGCGTCGAGACGACGCACTACCGCGCGACGATCGATCCACTCGACTACAAGAGGCTCGCTCCGCCCGACAAGCGGCAGGAGCTCGAGTCGCTCGTCGAGCAGATGGCGACGCAGTCCGGGCTCGGGGAGATCCCTGTCGACATCTGGGTCGACCAGGGCGGGCTCGTCCGCAAGCTCGCGATGGAGCTCTCCCCGACGGAAGCGGGCACGACGGGCTCGGGCGAGGTCTCACTGGCGTTCGAGCTGTACGACTACGGCGAGGACGTCGAGATCGACCTTCCTCCCGCGTCGGAAGTCGTCGACGCCTCGGCCGTTCGCTCGTAGACGTAGGGGTCGGCACAATGGGTGCATGGCGAGCGCTCTGCAAGCCCGCGTCGAAGCTTCGATCCGCCGACACGACCTGATCCCGTCCGGCGGCTCCGTCGTCTGTCTCGTCTCGGGAGGTGCCGACTCGACCTGTCTCTGGCACGTCCTCGGCGCACTCGGGTACAGAGTCTCGGCCCTCCACGTGAATCACGGGCTCAGGGACGAGGAGTCGGACGAGGACGCGCGACACTGCCGCGAAGTGCTGGGAGCTCGCGTGATCGACGCGCCGCCTGCGGAGACGGAGGCCGAGCTCCGGCGGATCCGCTACTGGCTCACCGAAGGGAGCGGCCTCCGGGCGACCGGCCACACGGCGTCCGACCAGGTCGAGACCATCCTCTATCGCCTCGTCTCCTCCGGGAGCACGAAGGGGATCAAGGTGAAGCGAGAGGACGGCGTCGTCCGGCCGCTCCTCTCCGTCTGGCGGGAGGAGACCGAGGCGTACTGCCGCGAGCACGGGCTCGAGTTCCGGGTCGACTCGTCGAACGCCGGCTCCAAGCGAGGGCTCGTTCGCGAGGAGATCCTGCCTGCGCTTCGCCGTCTCCATAGCGGCGCTGACCAGAACCTCCTCGCGCTCGCCGACGAGCGCCCGCGGCTGCCGAGAGCCCTCGAGCGGACACTCGTCGAGCTCATCTCGTCGACCGCGGGGACGAAGGAGGCCGATCTGGGCCGGGGTGTCCGCGCAGTGCGCGAGTACGGGACGGTTCGGCTGGAAGGACGGGTGAGCTTCGGTCCATGGCAGTTCGAGAGCTCTGTGCCAGGACTCGCCGTTCGCGCTCGACGACCAGGCGATCGGCTCGCGGGACGCCGGAAGAAAGTGCAGGATCTCTTCGTGGACGCGAAGGTGCCGAGGGCCGAGCGCGACGAGTGGCCACTCGTCGTCTCCGGGGAAGAGGTCGTCACCGTTCCCGGGATCGCGGACGCACCTGGCTGGGAAGGCGCGGTCCGGGCATGGAAAGATGAGGGCCGATGACCCAGGCTGAGCTCGAACGGGGGGTAGGCGAAGTCCTCATCGACGAGGAGACGCTGCAGGCGCGAGTCGTCGAGCTGGGCGGGGAGATCTCGGCGGACTACGGCGGCCGCGACCTCCTGCTGGTCGGGGTCCTGAAAGGCGCCGTGTTCTTCATGGCCGATCTCATGCGCGAGCTCACGGTGCCCTGCGAGATCGACTTCATGGCCATCTCGAGCTACGGCGCGGCCACGGACTCTTCAGGGGTCGTCCGGATCCTGAAGGACCTCGACATCAACGTCGCCGGGAGGGACGTCCTCGTGGTCGAGGACATCATCGACTCGGGGCTCACGCTCTCGTACCTGATGAGGAACCTCGGCGCCCGCAAGCCGGCGTCGCTCGAGGTGGTCGCGCTGCTCACGAAGCCGGAGCGCCGCGAGATCGACGTCCCCGTCCGGTACGTCGGCTTCGAGATACCGAACCGGTTCGTGATCGGGTACGGGCTCGACTTCGCCGAGCGGTACCGGAACCTCCCGTACGTCGCCGTGTTGCACGCAGATCTCGTGCCGAACACGGGGTCAGGTCTTGCATCGTCGCACTGATGTGCACGATGCAAGACCTGACCCCGCGACAACCCGCCCATAACGGGGGACAGGCTTCGCCCCGTGGGTGCCGAAGAAACATGGTGCTACCCTGCGAAAACTGACGTGAACCGGTTCTTCCGAAGCGCGCTTTTCCCGCTGATCATCATCGTCCTGCTCGTCTACCTGGCGAGTCAGACACTCCTGCCCGGACGCTCGGAGCAGAGGAAGATCACCTACTCCGAGGCGATCGCGGAGGTCAAGGACGGGAACGTGAACGAGGTCCTGTTCACGCCCACCAGGCAGCAGATCAACCTGACGCTCGTCGACGGCAGGAAGGTCAAGGTCAACTACCCGACCCCGCAGTCCGCAACCCAGTTCGAGAACCTGCTCGAGAGGCAGAACGTCAAGTTCGACTCCAAGGGAACAGGGTCGTCCGCCTGGTGGTCGCTGCTCATCAACTTCCTGCCGTTCGTTCTCCTGATCGGATTCTGGATCTTCCTCATGAACCAGATGCAGGGCGGCGGGTCGAAGGTGATGAGCTTCGGCAAGAGCCGCGCCAAGCGCATGTCGCCCGACTCGCCGAAGGTCACGTTCAAGGACGTCGCCGGCGCGGACGAGGCGGTCGAGGAGCTCCACGAGATCAAGGAGTTCCTCGAGAACCCGAAGAAGTTCCAGGCGCTCGGCGCGCGGATCCCCAAGGGCGTTCTCCTGTACGGGCCGCCCGGCACGGGGAAGACGCTGCTCGCCCGCGCGGTCGCGGGTGAGGCGGGCGTCCCGTTCTTCTCGATCTCGGGCTCGGACTTCGTCGAGATGTTCGTCGGCGTCGGCGCCTCGCGCGTGCGCGACCTCTTCGAGCAGGCGAAGCAGGCCTCGCCCTGCATCATCTTCATGGACGAGATCGATGCCGTCGGCCGCCATCGCGGTGCGGGTCTCGGAGGCGGCCACGACGAGCGCGAGCAAACCCTGAACCAGCTCCTCGTCGAGATGGACGGCTTCGAGGTGAAGGACAACGTCATCCTGATCGCGGCCACGAACCGGCCCGACATCCTCGATCCCGCCCTTCTCCGACCGGGTCGCTTCGACCGCCAGATCGTGGTCGACCGTCCCGATCGCCTCGGTCGTCGCAAGATCCTCGAGGTGCACTCGCGCGGCAAGCCGCTCGCGCGCGATATCGACCTCGACACCTTGGCCGCGGGCACACCCGGCTTCACCGGAGCCGACCTCTCGAACCTGATCAACGAGGCGGCCCTCCTGGCCGCCCGGAACGGCAAGAAGATGATCGAGCAGAACGAGCTCGAGGAGGGGATCATGCGCGTGATCGCCGGGCCGGAGAAGAAGGCCCGCCTGCTCTCCGAGAAGGAGCGCAAGATCATCGCCTACCACGAGATGGGGCACGCCCTGGTGGGCCACTTCCTCGAGGACACGAACCCCGTGCACAAGATCACGATCATGTCGAGAGGCCAGGCGCTCGGCCTCACGATCTCACTGCCGACCGAGGATCGCTATCTGACGACGAAGTCCGCGCTCATGGACGAGCTCGCGATGACGCTCGGGGGGCGGGCCGCCGAAGAGCTCGTCTTCCACGAGATCACGACGGGCGCGGCGAACGACATCGAGAAGGTGACGGCGACCTCGAAGTCGATGGTGATGCGCTTCGGTATGTCAGAGAAGCTCGGCCCGCGCGTTCTCGGCAGAAACCATGACCTTCCCTTCCTCGGACGCGACATGGGCTCCGAGCCCGACTACTCGGATGACGTCGCGAAGGAGATCGACGACGAGATCCGGCGGGTGATCGAGGAGGCCCATGCCTCCGCGACCGCGGTTCTCCGGGCGCACATGGACGAGCTGCACCGGCTCGCCGCGATCTTGATCGAGCGCGAGACGATCGACAAGGATCAGTTCGAGCGGCTTCTCGCCGGCGAGTCCGAGGAGTCCGTCTTTCCTGCCGAAGAGACCCCCGCTCCGGTTGCCGATGGCGAGCCCGAGCGCGACCGCCCGATCCCGAAGCCGACGCCGCGTCCCGCGTTCCCGGGCGCAACGATGCAGCCGCCGCCCGATCCCGCCGCCTCATAGGAAAGGGGCTTGTGCCTCGCGTCGGGTTCGTGCCCGGAGGCTTCGAGCCGCCCGACGGCCTCATCGCCGACGGCTTCCGCCTCGAGCCGCTCGGCCCCGAGCACAACGAGCGCGACCACGCGGCCTGGTCCTCGAGCATCGAGCACATCCGCAGCTCGCCCGGGTACGCCCAGGACGCCACGTGGCCGCGGCCGATGAGCCTGGACGAGAACCGCGCGGACCTGGAGCGCCATGCCCGGGACTTCGCCGAGCGAGCGGGATTCACGTACACGGTCCTCGACGGTGACGACGTGATCGGCTGCGTCTACGTGTACCCGACGAAGGACGGCGTGCACGACGCGCGCGTCCTGTCCTGGGTGACCGAGTCCCGGGCCGAGCTCGATGCTCCCCTGAGGCGCGCTGTCGCGGAGTGGCTGGCTTCCGACGCGTGGCCGTTCGTCCGGCCGCTCTATGCGTCGCGCTGAGTCCGCCGGGCGACGAGCACGATTGCGAGCAGGGTTACCGCAGCGGCCACGGCTCCGAGGACGTCGAGCGCGAGCGCCTCGGCCCTGACCGAGTCGACCAGCACGAGCAGCGCGGCGGCGACCAGCAGCGCTGCAATCCCGAGCAGCGCGACGAAGGCGACGCGCCGAAGACCCTCGCCCGCTTCCCCGAGCACCCCCTCCCGCTCGTCGAGCGACCAGTACGCGAGCTCGGCAGTGACCAGCAGACCCGCGGCGAACACGGGTGAGGCGCCGTCGAGCGCTGCATCGTCGATCGCCAGCTGGGCCGCGTAGAGCCCGCCGACGAGGACGAGCGCGGTGGGGACGAGCGGGGTCCACCCCAGAACGAGCGCGACGATGAGAGCCACGAGCGCGACGGCCGCGACCCGCACGCCGGGCCCGAGCACGTTGTCGCTCGCGCGAGCGAGGGGTAGCGCTGCGAGCGCGCCAAGGCACGCGACCGCTCCGGCACCGACCGCTAGACGCGTGCGAGCCTGGCGTAGCGCCTGTATGTCCTCACCTCTTCCAGTGCGACCTCGAGAGCGACGTCACCCCAACGTGCGACACCGATGCCGAGGCGCTCGAGACGGGAGCGAAGGACCTCGCGCTCGAGCGCCCAGAGTCGGTACGCGAGGGCCTCGACCTCGCTCGAGCCGGCCTCGACGAGCGGCATGGGATCGACCTCCACGACCACGAGGTCGAAGCCGCGCGCTCGAAGATCCTCGAGGGCCACGACGAACCGCGGGTCGGCGAGCGGCGTGAGCGCGAGCACGAGCGCCTTCGGAGGAAGGACCCGCGCCGGAATCAGGTTGACGTCGCGCCACGTGTAGGTCGGCTCGACTCCGGTCTCCAGCATGGTCTCGATCAACCGGTAGCGCTGCGTCAGGCCCATCCCCGGCTGGAGCCAGCGAAGAACCCCACCGAACCCGACGAGACCGACTCGGTCACGTCGCTCGAGGTAGCGGGTCGCGAGCGATGCGCCTGCGCGCACGGCTTCCTCGAGCGTGCTGCGATCGTCGCGTCGCACGTCGACGAAGCTGTCCAGGAAGAGCACCACGTCGGTGTTGCGCTCCGGATGGCGCTCGTTGACGACGAGCTCTTGCCGTCGAGCCGACGCACGCCAGTTGATCGAGCGGACCCGGTCGCCTGGCACGAAGTCCCGGATATCGGCGTACTCGACGCCGTCTCCCTTGACGCGAGCGACCTCGCTGCCGCTGAACGCCTGCGTCTCGACCGGTGCCAGGATCTTGCGCAGCGAGATCGGGCTCGGATACGCCTTCAGCTCGTGCTGGCCGGAGCATCGCTCCTCCCAGACGACGAGCCGGAACGGATCGCGGGCTCGTACGTCGACGTCTCCGAGGGCAAAGACTCCCCAACGAGAGCAGCGGAGCGTAAACGGGATCTCACGCTCTTCTCCGCGCCCGAGGCGGATCGCGCAGGCGGCGTCGCCGTCGGCCATCTCCACGCCAGACGGGAGATCGACCAGCAGCTCCAGCCGGTCGACGGGGAGGTCGGTTCGAACGGTCATCACCGCCTCCACCTCGGCCTCCTCCAGCGTGCGCCCGGCGGCGATCGCGAGCTCGACCTCGACTCGTGGGTCACGCGCGAGCCTCGTACCGATCGCGAGCAGCACCGCGAACGGCGCGGCGACGATCGCGAGCTCCGGTCGGCGCAGGGCGAGCGCGGCGACGAGCCCGATCGCGGCCACTGCGGCGTACCCCTCGATCCGGGGGCTTCCCGAGCGCGTCACGAGCTGCGTGCGGGCCGGACGTCCTCCGCGCGGGGCGTGGGGACGCTCGAGAGCACGTCGCGCACGACGTCCTCCGCCGAGACCCGCTGAACCCAGAGCTCCGGCCGGAGCACGAGCCGGTGCGCGAGCGCCGGGACGGCGACGGCCTTGACGTCGTCCGGAAGGACGTAGTCGCGTCCGGCGACCGCAGCCTTGCTCCGCGCGAGCTTGAGCAGAGCGAGGCTTCCACGCGGGCTGGCGCCCACTGCCGAGCTCTGCGAGGCACGCGTGGCAATGACGAGGTCGACGCAGTACTGGAGGACGCTCTCGGCGACGTGCACCCGCTCGATCGCGCGCTGCATCTCGAGGAGCTGGTCGCGGTCGACGACGGACCGAAGCTCGATCTCGTCCGCCTGGCGTTCGATGCGCCGGCCGAGGACCTCGACCTCGTGCTCCCTGCTCGGGTAGCCGAACGCCGTCCGCAGGAGGAAGCGGTCGAGCTGGGCCTCGGGGAGGGGGTAGGTGCCCTCGTACTCGATCGGGTTCTGCGTGGCGATGACGAGGAATGGGAGCTCGAGCCGATGCGTCTGGCCCTCGATCGTCACCTGGCGCTCCTGCATTGCCTCGAGCAGCGCCGCCTGCGTCTTCGGCGGCGCGCGGTTGATCTCGTCGGAAAGGAGGAGGTTGGTGAAGATGGGCCCGGGCCGGAACTCGAAGTCCGCATCGCGCTGGTTCCAGATCGAGGAGCCCGTCACGTCTGACGGCATCAGGTCGGGCGTGAACTGGATGCGCGCGAACCCCATGCTGAGGACCTGTGCGAACGAGCGGGCGGCGAGCGTCTTCGCGAGACCCGGGTAGTCCTCCAGGAGCACGTGCCCGTCGGCGAGGAAGCCGAGGAGGACGAGCTCGAGCGGATCGCGCTTTCCGACGACTGCCCTCTCGACCTCGTCGAGCACCTGGTCGGAGAGCTCCTGTACCTGCGCGAGCTCCATACGCTAGAGGCGTTCCAGCGATTCGACGACTCGACGGAGCTCGGCGGGAGGGATCCCGCGCGCGAGTCGATCTTCGGGAGACGGACGGTCTCCTCGGACGAGGTTCCATGTCTCGTCCCCGAGAATGCGGCGTGCCTCTTCGGGTTCCGCTTCCAGGGAGAGCCGTCGGCGTGTCGCGAGCACGCCTGCGGCCAGCGAGCGCAGGCGCGGGACGAGACGGTGGTGGAGGTCGAAGGCCCCGGCGACGCCGAGCGCGGCCTCGTGCTCGATCCGTGCCAGGCTCGGCGGCCGGCGGCTGCGGTCACGGCGTCTCGCGGGCTCGCGAAGCGGCGTCGCTGCCGGATACGTCCGCCGCAGGGCGCCGAGTGCCAACCCCAACGCCACGGCACAAACCACGAGCGCGTAGATCCGTACGGCGAGCACGAGCCTCCCCGGCACGAGCGCCGCGATGACGAGGAGCGCGAGCGTGGGTGCCGCGAGCAGCTTGAGGGCGCCGCCGAGATCTCGCCTCACGAGGGCGCCCCGCTCGTGGCGACCTCGGCGCCGAGTCTTTCCTCGCGGGCCGAGCGGGCCTCGCGAAGCTCGTCGCGCACGTGCTCCAGGGCCTGTATGGCCTCCTCCTTCATTCCGGCGTCGACCTCATGCTGGGAGAACTTAGCCCGCGAGAAGAGGTCCGTGAGCCGTCGGACGGCCCTCGGATCGATCTCGAGGTCGCCGAGGATCCGTGCGAAGTACTCCTCGGGCGTCTCCGCGGGGCGGCGCGCAATGCCGTGCGCCGCGAGAACGCGCTCGAGTCGTGCGTAGGCCGCGATGACGGCGCGGCGCGGATCGTTCTCGGCGCGGAGGTCGTCGAGCGTGTCATCGAGCGCGAGTGCGAGCTGCTCGGCGAGGGTCTCCTCTGCGCGCACCGGACCACGGCGCCTGCGTTCAGCCACGAGGTATGCGGTAACCCCTGCCACAGCGAGCGCGAGGACGACCGCGACGGGGATCCACGCGAACCTCGGCTCGTACGCCGAGTCCGCAGCCCCTCCGCCGGGAGCTTGCGGCGGGGGCGCGTTCGGAAACGCCTGCTCGCCTACCTCGTCTTCGGGGGGCGGAGGGCTCTGCCAGTTGCGGAGTCGCCAGTAGTAGCCGACCGTGAACAGGATCATGAACACGATGAAGCCGAGGAAAGCGATGCGAGGCTGCCTCCTGGAGGCGATCTCCCGCGCGATCGCCTTCCGCTGTGTGAGCCCGTAGATCAGCATCACGCCCCCCGCCAGGACAGCGACCATCCCCAAGCTCAGGATGGTGTCGAGGAGCGTCGCGGCGGGCGGCCGCGCATCGCCGTTGCCGGTGGTCGTGGATCCCGTCGCCGCGATCGCGACCACGCCCACGAGGGCGAGCACGACGAGCGCAGGCACAAGCCCGCGCGCGGCGTTACCGCGCATGGGCCCTCTCGATTACGCGGCGGGTGCGGCCAGCGGCGCAGGTGCGGTCGGCTTGCTCTCCCAGTAGCGGTTGAGCGCGCCCTGGACCTTGATGAACCAGACGAACGCCCCGATGATCGGGAGGAGGAGCCAGAGGCCGGTCCACCCGCTGAAGGGTGCTTCGCGGCCGTCGAGCTTGTACATCTTCCCGACCTCGGACGGGATGAGGAACCACGTGACCATCCCGACGACGATGTAGATCACCAGACCGAGAACCCCGCCGACACCTTGGCCCGAGTGCTCCTTGACCTCGTCCTGTGTCTTGAAGACCCAGTAGAGCGAATAGATCCCCAGCGTGATGATGGTCATCAGGATCGCGAACCCGATGCCACGTGGCTGCCCGAGTGGGCCGGTGGTGGAGGGTGGTGTATTCATGAGGGGGGATTCTGCTCGCACGGCCAGACGGCGCTACCCTCCGCGGCGTGGTTTCCGAGCTCTTGCCGCTCGAGGAGCGGTGGCCGCGGCCGTCTGTCATGGGCGTCGTCAACGTCACTCCGGACAGTTTCTCGGACGGAGGGCTGTTCATGGCGCCTGCGGACGCGATCGAGCACGGACAGCGCCTTGTCGCGGAGGGCGCGGCAATCGTGGACGTCGGAGGCGAGTCCACACGGCCGGGTGCCGTCGCCGTCGACGCGGACGAGGAGCTACGGCGGGTCGTGCCCGTGCTGGAGGGGCTCGCGGGGGTATCGGTCTCGATCGACACCTCGAAAGCGGCGGTCGCCCGTCGCGCTCTCGAGCTCGGCGCCGAGCTGGTCAACGACATCACGGCACTTCGGGGGGATCCCGAGATGGCGGCCGTCGTGGCCGGGAGCGACGCGTACGTGTGTCTCATGCACATGCAGGGTGAGCCGCGGACGATGCAGGCGGCTCCTCATTACGACGACGTCGTGTCGGATGTGTTGGGGTTCCTCGAGGAACGGATCGCGTTCGCCGTCGAGTGCGGGATACGAGAGGAGCGGATCTGCGTGGACCCCGGCATCGGCTTCGGGAAGACGCCCGACCAGAACCTGGAGCTCCTTCGCCGGCTCGATGCTCTCGTCGCCCTGGGCCGCCCGGTCCTGGTGGGCGTCTCCCGCAAGAGCACGCTCGGAACGATCCTCGGTGACCCGGGCGCGACCACGGGAACCGTGAGCGCTTCCGTCGGCGCTGCCGTTGCGGCCTTCGAGCGGGGAGCATGGATGCTGCGCGTGCATGACGTGCGCGAGACCGTCGAGGCGCTGGCGGTGGCCGCGGCCGTCGGGCGTGGGCAGGTCACGGTATGACGATCGAGCTGGCGAGCCTGGTCGTCTTCGGACATCACGGGTTCCTCGAGGAGGAGCGCCGGCTCGGTCAGCGGTTCCTCGTCGATCTCTGGGTCGACGTCGCCGAGGGAGCGACGACGAGCGACCGGATAGAGGACACGGTCGACTATCGCCGCCTGGCCGCGTTGGTGCGAGAGGTATTCGCCGGGCCCGAGCGCCTGTTGCTCGAAGGCCTCGCCGGCGCAGTCGCCGACGGGATCCTCGAGCGCTTCTCCGCGGTGGAACGTGCCCGGGTGCGTGTGCGCAAGCCGGATGTGGTGCTCGACCCCCCGGTCGACTACGCGGCCGTGGTCGTCGAGCGGGAGAGACTGCGTCGGGGTCAGACCCCACGGGTCTGACCCCCTACTCGACTTCCATGCCGCTCACCTACGTAGGCCTCGGCGCGAACATCGGGCAGCGGGAGGAGACGCTGCGGCGCGCCGTCGAGCTTCTTGGCCAAGAAGCCGAGATCGACGTGATCGCCGTCTCGGAGCTGAGAGAGACAGATCCGGTCGGGGTCGTCGACCAGCCCCGGTTCCTCAACGGAGCCGTCGCCATCGAGACGACGCTCCCCCCACGGGAGCTCCTCGACACCCTGCTTCGCATCGAGCGCGAGCTGGGGCGCGTTCGTGGGGAGGAGCGTTGGGGGCCGCGGACGGTCGACCTCGACCTGCTCGTGTATGGCGACCAGGTCGTGGACGAGCCCGGCCTGCGCGTGCCCCATCCGCGGCTGCACGAGCGCCGCTTCGCGCTCGAGCCCTTGGTCGAGCTAGATCCGGAACTCGAGATCCCGGGGCGCGGACGGGTATCAGAGCTAGCCGCAGCGCTAGACTGATCGGCGATGTCGCACCTCGACGAGCTCGACGAGTTCGAGGCCGAGCTCGAGCTCTCGCTCAAGCGCGAGTACTCGGCCGTGTTCTCGCTCTTCCGCTACTGCGTGCTCACGCAGGACGCCACCTACCTGTGCAACAAGCTGGACCTCGAGGCGCTCCCGCAAGCGAGCTACCCCTTCTTCCACGTTCGGATGGAGGACGTCTGGGTGTGGGACAAGAACCGGCCGATCCGGATCATCCCTCGCGCGGAGGTCTACACCTCCGGCGACGTCACGGTGGAGGAGCTCCGGGGCGAGGGCGAGGAGCCGCGTCTCACCGCCGAGGCGCTCGCGGAGCGGATCGGTCAGCCGCTTTCGGGCGACGACGACTCGGTCTGACGGCGCGCCTCACTCGCTCTGCCGTCGACGGTCGCGCTCCGCGAGCCACTGCGCAAAGCGTCCCTGTGGTGACTCGAGGTAGCCCCTGAGGCCGTCGTCGAAGCCTGCGACCTCGTCGCGGAGCTGGAACATCCGGTACTCGAGCGCTCGCTCCGGATCGCAGACGTGCGCGGCGAGCTCGGAGGCCTCGACCGAGGCCCCGCAGTCGTCGCACGGCATGTAGTTCGAGTGGGCGAAGGCGCTGGACATGCCCGTTCCTGGGGGAGCCGTACTTCGCGATATCGGCCCGTGTCCCTGCGCGGTTGAGGCCGCGATGCAGAAGGGCCGCCGAGGCGGCCCTTCTGCTGCGCCCTGTTCCTCGTCCCTCAGGCTCTTGCCGGCTCGGGGATCGCCCCGAGCTGGACGAGCATCCCCAGGGTGTCCCAGGTCGTCCATTCCTCGACCACCAGGCCGCCTTCGAGCTTGGAGATCGTCATTCCGGAAACCGTGATCTCCTTGCCCGTCGGCGCGATACCGGCGATCTCGCCCGTCTGAGTTCCGCGGCCGGTCCACCGCGTCGCGACCTTGTCGCCCTCGGCGATCTGGTCGTCGACCGTGATCCCTCCGTCCGGGAAGCCGGAAAGGTACTTCTCGATGTTCGCCCGTACGCCCGCAGGGCCGCGGAATGGCTCGGGCTCGGCCGGGTCGTGACCGACGTAGCCGGGCGCTACGTACTCGTCGATCACGTCCCAGTTGCCCTTCCAGGGCTCCTCGAACAGGCGCTTGACGATCAGCTTGGCGTCCGCCATCGGCGCTCCTTTCGTTCGCCTGCGCCGGCGGAGCGCGACCGCGGCCAGCGTAACTCCGACTACGACTCCCGCAACCACGAGAGTGATCGCGGGTCCCGTCTGGCCGCGACTCCGCCTGCGAAACACCGTGGCTCGACTCTACTAACTCGTGGCGTCCATGTCGACCTACGTTTGTGCGCGCGAGGAGCGCAAGAGCGCGATGCTCGTCGCCAGCGTCCACAAGAGGAACAGGAGCATCGGGAACCCGAAGAGAATCGGAGCGGGCAAGAGCAAGACCGCGACGACGAAGCCGGCCCAGGTCAGCCACTGCGGTAGCAACCCCGTCCTCTTCGAGATCAGCGACGTCGCGCCGACGAGCGGCGACGCGGCCATCGCAGCGAATCCGACGAGCCAGAAGTTGCCGATCGCGAGGACGACGCGGGCCGTGTCGGGGTCGAGCTCGAAGACGTCGCTCGCGCTCGCCGCGAAGGACAGCGACGTTCCCACTGCGACGGCGATGTAGAAGAGCGCGGCGAAGACGACGCCGCTCGCGAAGGCAAGCGCCGGAAGCGGAGCGTCTGATCCGGTCTCCTGGATCGAGGCGGTTCGCAGGCCCACGAGGAAGCCGAGGAAGCACAGCAGCCCGGCCCCGATGAGCACGGCTCCGATCACCTGCCTAAGCTGATTGCCCGAGTCCGTGTAGTACTTCAGGATCGCAGCATCGTCCGCGCTTGCCTCTGCAGGGCTTCCTTGGATGACGAAACCGACGACGACGAGAGCACAGAAAGCCAGTCCCGCGATCCCGGGCCAGCGTCCGACCGACGGGTTGGTCGAGTCGGCTGCCTGCATGCGAGCGGACGCTACGCGCTTGTGCCCTTCAATACAAGATCGCCGATGCTCCTCGCTGTAGACGTCGGCAACACCCAGACCGCCCTCGGTCTGTACGCGGGTGGCCGGCTCACCGATCACTGGCGGCTGGCGACGGAGCGGTCGACGACGGCGGACGAGCTCGGCGTCCTCCTGAGCGGTCTGCTCGACTTCGACGGCGTCGACGGGATCTGCCTCGCCTCGACCGTGCCCGTGCTCGTGCGTGAGTGGGAGGCGCTGGCGGACAGGTGGGCGCACGCTCCGCTCCTCGTCGTCGGACCGGGGGTCAAGACGGGGATCCCGATCCGCTACGACGATCCGCGCGAGGTCGGTGCCGATCGGATCGTCAACTCCGTCGCTGCAAAGGAACGGTACGGCGCTCCGGTGATCGTCGTCGACTTCGGGACGTCGACGAACTTCGACGTCGTCTCACCGGAGGGCGACTACGTCGGTGGCGTCATCGCGCCCGGGATCGAGATATCGATGGACGCGCTCTTCGCCCGGGCTGCGCGCCTCGTCAAGGTGGATTACACGGTACCGCCGGCCGTGATCGGGAAGACGACGGTCGGCGGTCTCCAGTCGGGGCTCGTCTACGGCTTCGCCGGGCAGGTGGACGGGATCGTCGGCCGTATTCGCGAGGAGCTGGGCGCGGACGCGCGTGCCGTCGCGACCGGCGGACTCGCCGATCTCGTCGCTCCGCACTCGCGGACGATCGAGAGCGTCGACCCGTTCCTCACGCTCGACGGCCTCCACATGGTCTGGGAGCTCAACCGCTGATCCCGGCTCTCCCCAGTCTCGGGGTCTTCGTCATCGCTGCGCTCGCGCTGCTGCTCGTCCCGGGCCCCGCGGTCCTCTACATCGTCGCCCGCTCGATCCATGAGGGCCGCCGAGCCGGGCTGGCGTCGGTGATCGGCATACACGTCGGCACGCTTGTCCACATCGCGGCCGCGACGCTCGGCCTCTCGGCTCTGATCGTGTCCTCCGCGGTCGCGTTCACGGTCGTCAAGGTCGCGGGGGCGGTCTATCTCGTCGGGCTCGGGTTGTGGACGCTCTTCTCGCGGCGGGCAGAGCCCGAGATCGCGCTCGGCGGCGAGCGGAATCTCCGCCGGGCTTTCGCGCAGGGGGTCGTCGTCAACGTCCTCAACCCGAAGACCGCGCTCTTCTTCCTCGCCTTCCTTCCCCAGTTCGTCGACCAGGATGCGCCTCACCCGGCGCTCCAGATCGCCTTTCTCGGGCTGCTCTTCGCCTTTCTCGGCCTCATCACGGACTCTGCCTGGGCGCTCGCGGCCGGGACGGCGGGCGGAGTTCTACGCCGCTCGCGCCGCTTCGTGAGCACCCAGCGGTACGTGACGGGAACCGTCTATGTGGGGCTCGGGGTGCTGACCGCGTTCGCGGGCTCCGCCGAGGACTGATCCGCGCTTCCGTGAGACAATCGACAAGTGCTCGCCGTTGCGGCACTCGTACTCGTCACCGCCTTCGGGCTGGCGAGCCCGGCGTTCGAGCCGGGCCAGACGATCCCCGTGGAGTACACATGCGATGGGCTGGACGTCTCGCCAGCGCTGCGCTGGACGACGCCACCCCGAGGGACGAAGTCCTTCGCGCTGATCATGGACGATCCCGACGCGCCGGGCGGTACGTTCACGCACTGGCTGGCCTGGAACATCTCGCCGAAGGCCCGAGGGTTGAGGCGCGGGGCACACCCGCCGCGCGAGGGGGCGACGAGCTTCTCCCGCGTCGGCTACGGCGGCCCCTGCCCGCCTTCCGGGACTCCGCACCGCTACTTCTTCAAGCTGTATGCACTCCGCACACCGCTCGCGCTCCCCGCGGGTTCCGGTCGGCCCGCTCTCGAGAAGGCCATGAAGGGCAAGGTGCTGAAGCGAGTGAGCCTCGTCGGTCTGTACGGTCGCTAGCCGCCGCCGTAGATGGAGACGGGCAGCTCGAGGGTCATCTCCTCACCCGTCGGAATCTCGGCCTCGAGCTGCTCCAGTAACGGGATCGCCCCCGGCGCGGCCGCGAGGAGACGGCGCTCGACCTCTTGGATCGAGTCGAGCTGGAGGAGCTCCTGCTTGAACGGCTTCGGGAAGCGGCCTTGCCCGAGATACCAGCCGTAGAACTTCTTCAGGAACCCGGTGGCGCGACGCTCGCCGAGCTCGCGGACGGTCTCCCGGATGAAGAGGACGAGCTCGGCGGCGACCTCCTCGCGCGTCGGCGCGCTCCTGTCTCCGTCGACGATCTCCCGCAGGGCCCAGGGGTTCCCCTGCGCGCCGCGCCCGACCATCAACGCCTCCGCGCCCGTCGTAGCGAGCACGACCTGGGCACGAGCGCGGGAGGTGACGTCGCCCGAAGCGACGACCGGGACGTCGACGAGCGAGACGAGCTCTGCGGTGAGCTCGTGATCTGCGGTGCCCGTGTACATCTGCTCGGCCGAGCGCGGATGCAGGGTGAGCGACGCCGCTCCCGCCTCTACGAGCCGAGGCCCGAGCTCGAGGCACGCGCGCGACCCGTTGCGAACGCCTCGCCGGAGCTTCACGGTCACCGGGACGTCAACCGACTCCGCGACGGCCGTCACGATCCGGCAGGCGAGATCGTGATCGTCGAGCAGGTGCGCGCCGGCGCCCGTGCGTGTGACCTTCTTCACGGGGCAGCCGAAGTTGACGTCGACTATGTCCGCACCCACGGCTTCGACCATGCGCGCCGAGTCCCCCATCGACTGCGGGTCGGAGCCGAAGAGCTGGATGGCGAGCGGGTGCTCGTCGGCCGCTACGCGAAGGTAGCCGAGCGTCTTCTCGTTGCGGTACTCGATGCCCGCGCAGCTCACCATCTCCGAGCACACGAGGCCTGCGCCGTAGCGCCGCCCCTGGCGGCGAAACGCCTGGACGCTAACACCCGCCATCGGCGCGAGCACAAGGCGGGTGGGCACCTCGACGGGGCCGATCTGCCAGGGGGTTCGCAGGTCGATCACGGCTCGGGAATGGTACTCGTGGGGTGTTGACGGTCGGGCAACGCGGTAGCTACTATTCCGAGCCGTTGACGGGGCCGGAGGCCCCGCCATTCTGTCTCTGGAGGCGTTTCTCGTGAAGGATGTGCTCCTCACTCCTGCAGGCTACAAGCAGCTCAAGAGCGAGCTCGACCGGCTGCGCACGGACAAGCGGCGCGAGATCGCGGAGCGGATCGCCGCGGCACGCGAGTTCGGCGAGATCGCCGAGAACGCGGAGTACGACGATGCGAAGAACGAGCAGATGATGCTCGAGCACCGCATCGCCCAGCTCGAGGAGCGCCTCGCGAACGCACGCGTGATCGACGTCAAGAAGGTCGACACGAGCGTCGTCTCGATCGGGTCCGTCGTTCGCCTGCGCGACGTGGACGCCAAGGAGACGGTCGAGTACTTCATCGTCGGCTCGGCTGAGGCGAACCCGGTGGAGCGCAAGCTCTCGAACGAGTCGCCCGTCGGGAAGGCGATCATCGGTCGCAAGAAGGGCGAGACCGTGGAGGTAATCACTCCGCGCGGCTCGAAGGTCAAGTTCAAGATCATGGAGATCAAGGCGGCGTAGATCCTTGGGCGGCCGGTTAGGCTGCTCGCCCATGGAACTTTCGAAGCGCTTCCCGGACCGGGACGACATCGCAGCCGTCCGCGAGGAGGCGGCTGGTCTCGAGCCGGGCACAGAAGCGTCCGGCCAGCGCCGCCTCGCCGGCCGCGTCATGGCGCGCCGCGGGCACGGGAAGCTGACGTTCCTCGACCTCGTCGACCGTTCGGGGCGCATCCAGCTCCTCTGCGACGAGAGCCGGGTCGGCGCGGTCGACGTCGACCTCGGCGACGTCGTCGGCGTCGTCGGATCGCCCGCCTCCTCGCGGCGCGGCGAGCCCTCGCTCGCCGTCGACGAGCTGGCGGTCCTCTCCAAGAATCGAAGCCCGCTCCCCGACACGTTCCACGGCGTCACGGATACCGAGACGCGCTACCGGAAGCGGTACCTCGACCTCCTGATGAACGAAGAGGCGCGCGAGCTCTTCCTCCTGCGCACGCGGGTCGTCAGCGCGATCCGGCGGTATCTGGACGAGGACGGCTTCGTCGAGGTCGAGACGCCGATCCTGCAGCCGCGCTACGGCGGCGCCTTCGCCCACCCGTTCGTGACCAACTCGAACGAGCTCGACGCCGACCTCTACCTCAGGATCGCGACCGAGCTCTACCTCAAGCGCCTCATCGTCGGTGGGCTCGAGCGCGTGTACGAGATCGGGAAGGACTTCCGCAACGAGAGCGTCTCCTACAAGCACCAGCCCGAGTTCACGATGCTCGAGTGGTACGAGGCCTACGCCGACTACCGAGACACGATGACGCGGATCGAGTCGCTGATCGAGCGAGTCGCGCTCGAGACCCTGGGGACGACACGCGTTAGGTTCAAGGGGCATGAGCTCGACCTCGCGGCGCCGTGGCGCCGCCTCCGCTTCACCGACACGCTTGCGCAACACGGGCTCTGGCTCCGCGACGAGACCGAGCTGCGCGCGGCCCTCGAGGAGCGTGGGGTCGACACCGGCGCCGACAAGGACTGGACGCAGCTCGTCGACCACGCCTTCAGCCACTTCGTCGATCCCGAGCTCATCGAGCCGACGATCGTCCTCGACTACCCGATCGAGCTGTCTCCGTTCGCGCGCGCGACGGACGACGACCCGACCATGACGGAGCGCTTCGAGTACTTCGCCGGTGGGGTGGAGCTGGGCAACGCCTTCACGGAGATCAACGATGCCGAGGAGCAGCGCGAGCGCTTCGAGCTGCAGTCGGAGCACGTCGAGGGGGAGCGCGGTGACCCCGACTACGTCGAGGCGCTCTCCTACGGCATGCCGCCGACCGGTGGCCTCGGGCTCGGGATCGATCGCCTCGTCATGCTCCTCTCGGGCCGCGAGACGATCCGCGACGTGATCCTCTTCCCGGCTCTACGCTCGACCTGAGCGGAATCGGTCGGGCTTTCGTTCGGCGCCCGAGGTCGTAGGGGCGAGATATATCTCGCCCCTACGTTGTGACGCTCTCGTGACTCCAGGGCATGCGGTCGCTCCCACTATGACCAGATGCGCCGACGCGAGCTCCGACTCCGAGGCTTCGACTACTCGTCGGCAGGGCTGTACTACGTCACCGTGTGCGCTCGGGCACAGGCATTGGTGTTCGGCGAGGTCGTCGACGACGAGGTCCACCTGTCTCGGGTCGGGGCCGTGGCGAGGGCATGCCTCCTCGAAGTAGCCGAACATCACGCGGGTGCTGTGGTCGATTCGTATGTGGTGATGCCCAACCATGTGCACGTGGTGCTGGCCACCGAAGGAACGCCGCTCGGTGTGATCGTCGGCACGTTCAAGGCGGCTGTCACGCGTGCCACGGGGAACCGCCAGCTGTGGCAGCGCGGATATCACGATCACGTGATCCGGGACGAAGCGGATCTCACGCGGGTACGCGAGTACATCGCGACGAACCCGATCCGGTGGATGCACGATCCGGAGAATTCAGCCCGGTCCCCGTAGGGGCGACACAATGTCGCCTCTACGCGCGCAGCGCCACCGGAGCCTGCGCGCTCCAGGGGAAGTCGATCCAGAGATCGGTGCGCTTCCACACGTAGTCGCATTTCACGGCGGAGCGTGCCTTCTCGTACAGCACCGCGCAGCGCACCTCGGCCACCTTGTCGGCGCAGAAGTCCTTGACCAGTGTGAGCGTCTCGCCGGTATCTGCCACGTCATCGGCGATCAGCATCCGCGCAGTCTCGAGATCGACGAGCTCCGGGACGGGCGGCAGGATCATCGGGACCTCGAGCCGCTCCTCGACACCGGTGTAGAACTCGACGTTCATCGTCCACGTGTTCTTGACGTCGAGCGCGTAGCCGAGCGCCGCGCCGACGAGGAGGCCACCGCGGGCGATGGAGAGGATCAGGTCCGGTTCGTAGCCGTCATCGGCGATGCAGCGGGCGAGGTCGCGCGTTGCTTCGCCGAACTCACGCCAGGAGAGTCGCTCCCGCTCTTCGCTCACGTCGCCTCGATCGTAATCGGTGTCCGGCGCTGCTGGGGCGGGTGTGGGTCAGAGAGCGACTTCGCTCCGGCTGCGCTCGAACGCGATGACGTCGGCGAGGATGTCGTCGAGCGTTCTCTCCGGCTTCCAGCCGATCGTCTCCCCGATCTTCGCGATCGACGGGATTCGGTGGAGCATGTCCTCGATGCCGATCCCGTAGACGTCCCCGTACGGCACGTATTCGAGCTCGGACGACGAGCCCGTCAAGTCCAGGACACGGCGCGCGAGGCCGTTGATGGAGATGCGCTCTTCGGAGCCGACGTTGTAGATCTGGCCTGACAAGCCGCGATCCATCAGCCCTGAGAGCGCCGCGATCGTGTCGGAGACGTGGCAGAAGCAGCGCGTCTGCTCCCCGTCTCCGTGGATCTCCAGCGGCTCACCGGCGAAGGCGCGCTGCACGAAGCTCGGGATCACCATCCCGTACCGGCCGCTCTGTCGCGGCCCGACCGTGTTGAAGAGCCGGACGATCACGCAGTCGAGGTTGTGCTCGGCGTGGTGGGCGAGCGCGAGGAACTCGTCCATCGCCTTCGAGTCGGCGTACGCCCATCGTTTCTGCGTCGTCGGGCCGTAGATGCGCCGGTCGGTCTCCGCGAGCGCTCGCTCCTCGCGGTGGTCACCGTAGACCTCGGATGTCGACGCGATGAGTACGCGCTTCTCGAAGCGGTGGCAGTGCTCGAGCACGATCTCGGTGCCGCGCAAGTTGGTAACGAGCGTCTGCACGGGCTGCTCGACGATCAGTCGCACTCCCACCGCAGCAGCCAGGTGATAGACGACGTCGCACTTGTAGACGAGCTCGTTCACGGCGGACCAGTGCAGCACGGAGTCGACGACGAGATGGAAGCCCGGCCGGTCGCGGAGGCGCTCCACGTTCGCGAGCGATCCGGTGGACAAATCGTCGAGAGCCCAGACCTCCCACCCGTCGTCGAGCAGGGACTCCGCGAGGTGCGAGCCGATGAAGCCGGCGCCCCCGGTCACTAAAGCCTTGCCGCTCACCGGCCGAGAAGGGTAGCGAGCCTGCCGGGCGAACCCGCGGGTGAGACGCAGAACTAGACCAGTCGGCTACGATCAGACCAGCACCTTCGACCCGGAGAGCGGCACTTCCGTCGGGCTCCGGGAAGAGAGGAAGGGAGGGTCGAAGGAGTTGTTCGAGCGATTCACCGAACGGGCGCGGCAGGTGGTGGTTCTCGCACAGGACGAGGCGAGGGCCCTCAAGCACAACTACATCGGCACCGAGCACATCCTGCTGGGCCTGCTGCGCGAGGAGGAAGGGCTCGCCGCCCGCGTCCTCGAGTCGCTCGACATCACGGTGGAGGAGGTTCGCGCCCAGGTCGCGCGCATCGTCGGCCAGGGCGACGAGGTCACCACCGGCCAGATCCCGTTCACCCCGCGCGCGAAGAAGGTGCTCGAGCTGGCGCTGCGCGAGGCCCTCTCGCTCGGCCACAACTACATCGGCACCGAGCACATCCTCCTCGGCCTCGTGCGCGAGAACGAAGGCGTCGCTGCGCGAATCCTGCTCGACTTCGATGCAGATGCGGAAAAGATCCGCAACGAGATCATCCGCATGCTCTCCGGTCCCGGCCGTCGTCAGGCAGGAGCCGGTAGCGCGCCTCCCGGCGAGAAGACGAAGAGCTCGAAGCTCCTCGACCAGTTTGGCCGCAACCTGACGAAGCTCGCCGTCGAGGGCAAGCTCGACCCGGTCGTCGGCCGCCAGACCGAGATCGAGCGCGTCATGCAGATTCTCTCGCGCCGCCAGAAGAACAACCCGGTCTTGATCGGCGAGCCCGGAGTCGGCAAGACCGCCGTGGTCGAGGGACTCGCCTCGCGCATCTCGTCGAGCCAGGTTCCCGAGCTCCTCAAGGGAAAGCAGATCTACACGCTCGACCTCGCCGCTCTTGTCGCGGGCTCGAAGTACCGCGGGGAGTTCGAGGAGCGCCTGAAGAAGGTGATGAAGGAGATCACCCAGCGCGGCGACATCATCCTGTTCATCGACGAGCTCCACAATCTCGTCGGCGCCGGCGCCGCCGAGGGTGCTATCGACGCGGCCTCGATCCTCAAGCCCGCGCTCGCCCGCGGCGAGATCCAGACGATCGGCGCGACGACGCTCGACGAGTACCGCAAGTACCTGGAGCGCGACGCCGCGCTCGAGCGCCGCTTCCAGCAGGTCCGTGTCGAGGAGCCGACGATCGACGAGACTGTCCAGATCCTGCGTGGTCTCCGCGATCGCTACGAGGCGCACCACCGCTGCAAGATCTCCGACGACGCCCTCGCGGCCGCTGCGGTCCTCGCCGACCGCTACATCCAGGACCGGCACCTTCCCGACAAGGCGATCGACCTCATCGACGAGGCGGGCTCGCGCGTCCGCATCGCGACGATGTCAGCCCCCCCGCGCTATCGCGAGCTCGAGGAGGAGATCGACAAGGTCCGCGCCGACAAGGAAGCTGCGATCGAGGCGCAGGAGTTCGAGAAGGCCGCCCAGCTTCGCGACAAAGAGCGCAAGCTCTCGCAGAAGAAGAAGGAGCTCGAGGAGGACTGGCGCAACCAGGCCGACGAGGAGCAGCCGGAGATCGGCGAGGACGAGATCGCCGACATCGTCTCCATGTGGACGGGCATCCCCGTCTTCAAGCTCACGGAGGCCGAGTCGCAGAAGCTCATCCGCATGGAGGACGAGCTGCACAAGCGCGTCATCGGTCAGGACCCTGCGATCGTCGCCGTCTCGAAGGCGATCCGCCGCGCGCGCGCGGGCATCAAGGACCCGAAGCGCCCGACCGGCTCGTTCATCTTCCTCGGCCCATCAGGCGTGGGGAAGACCGAGCTCGCGCGCACGCTGGCCGAGTTCCTGTTCGGTGACGAGGACATGATGATCCAGGTGGACATGTCGGAGTACATGGAGAAGCACTCCGTGTCCCGGCTCGTCGACTCGCCGCCCGGCTACGTCGGCTACGACGAGGGCGGCCAGCTCACCGAGGCCGTGCGCCGCAAGCCGTACTCCGTGCTGCTGCTCGACGAGATCGAGAAGGCGCACCCGGACGTGTTCAACATCCTCTTGCAGATCCTCGAGGACGGAAAGCTCACCGACTCGCAGGGGCGGAAGGTCGACTTCCGCAACACGATCGTGATCATGACCTCGAACCTCGGTGCGGCGCAGATCTCGAAGAACCAGACGCTCGGCTTCTCGATCGGCGACGAGGGCGGCCTCTCCTACGACGAGATGAAGGAGCGGGTCATGTCGGAGCTCAAGAAGGTGTTCCGGCCCGAGCTCCTGAACCGGATCGACGAGGTCATCGTCTTCCACAAGCTCGAGAAGTCCGAGATCCTCTCGGTCGTCGACATGATGATGAAGAGGGTTCGCGCGGAGATGGCGAAGCATGGCGTCGTCATCGAGCTCACGGACGACGCACGCGAGCTGCTCGTGGAGCAGGGCTACGACCCGGCGATGGGCGCTCGCCCGCTTCGCAGGGCCATACAGCGGATGATCGAGGACCCGCTCGCCGACTTCATCCTCGGACGTGAGCTCACCCCAGCCTCGACGATCGTCGTCGACCGGCGCGAGAACCCTGTCGACGAGGAACCGCCGGTCGAGATCCGGGTCATCGAGGGCGCGCCGGTTCCGGCGGCGGTCGGTGGGCCGGCGGACGAGCCCGACGCCGACGAGCCCGCGGACGACGATACGCCCGTCGAGTAGCCACGAGGCTGGCTACGGGTCGGCGAGTGCTCCCTCAGCCGCCTTTTGCGTAGTTGCTCGCGCCGAACCAGTCGACCACGATGACGGGCTCGTCGCCGACCACCCAGGCGTCGTGTCCGCTCGGGAGCGACGTGACGTCGCCCGGGCCGGCGACGAGCTCCGTTCCGTCGTCCATCCGGATCGCCAACTGCCCGCTCACGTGGTATTGGAAGTGTGGCGCCTCGCAGCTGGCCGTTCCGGCGATCGGCTTGACGTCGCTCGACCAGCGCCACCCTGGCTCGAGTACGAGCCGCCCGACCTCGCCGCCGCCGATTCCGAGGATTTCGGCGCGGCCGTTCGGAAAGTCGCGGGTCTCGTCCGGCGTCTGAAAGCTCTTGTGCTCGGTTTCCTGCACGGTCGTCTCCTCTGCGTCTTGGCGTTTGGCGCGGGGTTGCGTTTCGGTACTCTTACCTACTAGTAGGTAAGGAGTCAAGGACGGCTCGTATGTGAGGATCGAGGGATGGCAGAAAGGGAGCAGGAGCGGGAGTCGGATACGCGATCGCGCATTCTCGACGTCGCCGAGCGTCTGGTTCAGACTCGAGGATTCAATGGCTTCAGCTACGCGGACATCGCGGCCGAAGTGAGGGTCACGCGAGCGAGCCTCCATTACCACTTCGCCGGCAAGGCCGAGCTCGGCGAGGCGCTCATCACGCGCTACACGCGGCGTTTCACAGACGCCCTGGCAGCCGTCGACGAGTCCGCGGTCGACGCACCCACCCGGCTGGACGCCTACGTGGGTCTGTATGCGGACGTGCTCCGCGGGCAGCGAATGTGCCTCTGCGGCATGTTGGCAGCCGAGTTCGAGACGCTTCCGAAGCCGATGCAGGACGCCGTGATTCGGTTCTTCGACGAGAGTGAGGCATGGCTGGAGAGCGTCCTGGAGGAGGGTCGACAGGAGGGGGCGCTGCAGTTCGCCGAACCCGCGAGCGAGGTGGCGCGGCTGATCGTCAGCTCGCTCGAGGGAGCCATGCTCCTCGCACGGCCGTACGGCGACGCGTTGCGATTCCAGACGGCCGCGAGTCGCCTCGTGGCCAGCCTCGCGAGAGCGGCTGAGTGAGCCTTCCTCGCTCGAGACCGCCGCGCCGCGGGTCCGTGCCCACTCGGGCTCGCGAGTAGGGTTCCGGCGTGGCCGTCACGATTCGCCATGCGAAGCCGTCCGACTACGGGCGGGTGATCGGGCGCGTAAACGTCTGGTGGGGTGGGCGTGACATGGCGCCCGTGCTGCCGAAGCTCTTCTTCCTGCACTTCGAGGGGACGAGCTTCGTCGCCGAGGACGAGGAGGGCGATCTCGTCGGCTTCCTCTGTGGGTTCCTCTCGCAGACGAACGCGGACGAGGCGTACGTCCACTTCGTCGGCATCACGCCTGACCATCGCGGCGAGGGGCTCGGACGGACCCTCTACCAGCGGTTCTTCGACGAGGTTCGCGCCCACGGGCGCACGGTCGTCCGCTGCGTCACCTCACCGGTGAACCAGGAATCAGTCGCCTTCCACGAGGCGCTGGGCTTCGAGGTCGACCGCGTCATCGCAGACTACGACGGCCCCGGCGAGGACCGCGTCCTGCTCGTCAAGCAGCTGAGCTGAACCCGCGGCGCTTTCGCCTCAAGAGCGGCGCTTGGCTCGTGCGCGTCTCGGCCCAGCTCAGGTATGTCCCGAGTGCCAGCACCCCCGCGACGGCGACGAATGCGTAGCTCGCCCAGGTCGAGTTGGCGTCGGTCAGGCTCTTCAGGACCGCGAGTGCGAAGGTCGCGGTTCCGAGGGCGAACGTCACGGTCTCCCACGGCACCTCTTCGGACATCTCCACCTCGGTCATGCGGACGAGCACGACGAGGGTGACGGTGGTGATGACCAGCAGTGCGATCAGCAGCCCCCAGGCGTCCCAGCCGTCCTGCGGCTGATCCGCAATCCCGGCCGGCCCGTAGTCGATCTCGAGCGTCTGCCAGTTGAAGAACAGGCTGAAGAAGAGCACGGGGCCGGAGGCGAGTACGAGCTTCGTGCCTCTCGAGAAAGCCTTGATCCTCCCCATGGAAATCCTTTCGGCGGTACTGAGACAGCTTCGGACGGCCCGACTACACCGTTTTTCGTACTCGTCAGAGAGTACTCCCGAAACGACCAAAAGGGGTATTTCCTGGGTCTTTTCGCGGACCGCGACAATCGCCTCGAGGGATCGCCCGAGCGCCGCGTGGTCGATCTCCGCGTGGAATCCGCGGATGACGCCGCGCGCGCGGAGAGCTCGCACGCGCTCGAGGCACGCCGAGGGCGCGAGGCCCACCAGCTCGGCGAGGTCCTTGTTCGAGGCCCGTGCATTCTCTTAGACGCCGAGGACCTCTGGGACGATCTGGCGCACGCGCTCGCCGCGGCGCGCACGCGCGCCGCGGCGTAGCGACAAGGGCGGGCTAGGTGTCCCGCTCGGTCGACGGCTCGTCTGTGTCGGCGTCTGGCTCGGAAGCGGTGGGCTCGGGCGCCGCGGCCTCGCTCATGGTCGGCTCAGCTGAGGGTTCCGGTGCGGCGGCAGCCTCTGCAGCTGCAGCCGGAGCGGCGGCGGCTTCCGCGGTCGGGGCTGACGTAGCGGTGCCTCCAGCGGATCCCATGCTGCTGGCCTCGCTCTTCAGCGTCTCGACCCCACCGGCCTCCTGCACCGTCTGGAAGGCGCCGACGGCGATCAGAATCGCCAGTCCGAGCCCAATCCAACTCCAGATCGTCGACTCGTCGCCAAGGATGGTGAGGATCTTGATGACGGCGAAGATGAGGATCAGCGTGCCGATCAACGCCGCGGTCATCGCCGTCGAGACGGGCAACGGGATGTTGACCGAGGCGATACGCACGATGATCCACGCGATAAGCACGATCGTCAGCAGTCCGAGGATGACGCCCGCGAACCCACGCCAGCCACTGAACGATGCGTCCACGCCGAGCGCGTCCGCGACGCCCCCGAAATCGAAGTCCTGCCATGGCAGGAAGAGGTCGATCAACAGGAGCACGGCTCCGACCAGCATCAGCTGCGTCCCGCGCCCGAGGGCATTGAACCTTTCCATTCGGTCCGTCCTTTCAGTGGTCGCCTGCGGCAGTCACCAGCACTCTTAACCAACCGCGAGCGAGTTACAAGGGATTCGGCGCACTTTCGTTACTGGCGGCGTCGGACCGCGCTCCTAGACTGGCTCGGTGGCCAAGGTCACCGTTCAGTTCACCTGCACGGAGTGCGGCACCACGAGTGGGCGCTGGCTCGGGCGCTGCCCGGGGTGCGCGGCGTTCGGCACACTCGTCGAGGAGCTCCACGGATCGGACGTCGGCACGGGCGCGGCGCAGGCGCTGACACCGGTTCTCATCGGTGACGTCTCGGCCGACGAGGCCCAACGCATCCCGACGGGGGTCTCCGAGCTCGATCGCGTACTCGGAGGCGGTCTCGTGCCAGCCTCGCTCGTGCTCGTCGGGGGCGAGCCCGGAGTCGGCAAGTCGACGCTGTTGCTCACGGCGCTTGGTGCGATCGCGCGCAGTGGGCAGCGCGCGCTGCTCGTCACCGGGGAGGAGTCGGTCGCGCAGGTCTCACTTCGAGCGGCCCGACTCGGTGGCGCGGACACGGTCGAGATCCTTGCCGAGACGGAGCTCGATGCCGTCTGCGCAACCCTCGAGAAGGAGCGTCCGGACGTGTGTGTGATCGACTCGGTGCAGACCCTTCATGCCTCCGCGCTCGGCTCCGCGCCGGGCTCGGTCGCCCAGGTGAGGGAGGCAGCCGGGCGGCTCCTGCGGGTCGCGAAGGAGGCGGGCGTCGCGACGATCCTCGTCGGGCACGTGACGAAGGACGGGGCTGTGGCCGGCCCGCGCGTGCTCGAGCACCTCGTCGACTGTGTCCTCCAGTTCGAGGGCGACCGCTACCAGGAACACCGCATCCTGCGCGCGACGAAGAACCGCTTCGGGTCGACCAACGAGCTCGGGGTCTTCGAGATGACGGCAGGAGGGCTCGTCGGCGTTCCAGATCCCTCGCAGCTCTTCGGATCGACCCATCCGGGAGAGATCGGAGCTGCGGTCGGCTGCGTCCTCGAGGGCACCCGGCCGATCCTGCTCGAGGTGCAGGCGCTCGTTGCGCCCACCGACCTTGCCATGCCGAGGCGCGTGGCCACCGGCGTCGATCCCCGTCGCCTCGCGATGATCGTGGCCGTGCTCGGCCGCCATGCGGGAGTCGCGCTCGCGAGCGCGGACGTGTTCGTCAATGTCGCCGGTGGCATCAAGATCGAGGAACCGGGCGCAGATCTGGCTGTTACGCTCGCCGTCGCCTCGGCGGCACGCGGCACGCCCGTGCTCGAGGGCGTCGCTGCGTTCGGAGAGATCGGTCTCACGGGCCGACTGCGGGCAGCGTCGCAGGCCGAACGGCGCCTCGACGAGTGCATGAAGCTGGGCATTGCGACGGTCGTTGCTCCCGCCGGAACACCCCCGCGCGAGGGTCTGCGCGTGGCCGATGCGGAGACGCTCCGAGAGGCGATCAATGCAGGTCTCGACACGCCCGTTGCCGTTCGCGAAGCCGCGGCGTAGGGTTCGTTCCGCCCTTCGCTGGTTTGCGAAAGGCCGTTGCGGTTCTGTTAAGGCCCTGTGAGAAACCCGCTATGATGTGTCCCGACGCCGGCAGGGGAGACATGCCGGCACTTTTTTCGTGAAGGCGACGGATACCGACACCGGGGAGGCTGGCTTGTTCGACATCGGCGACAAGGTCGTCTATCCGCACCATGGCGCGGGGACAGTCGTGAGAAGGGAAAAGCGCGAGATCCTCGGAGAGGTGCGGGAGTACCTGACGATCCAGATTCTCCATAACGACATGACCGTGAACGTGCCGTGCGAGAACGCAGAGCGAGTGGGCCTGCGAACGGTCATCGACCAGCGCACGGTGACGATGGTGGTCAGGACACTCTCGGGCGGTTCGACCGAGATGCCCAAGAACTGGAACCGACGCTTCAAGCACAACCGCGACAAGATGAAGACCGGGAACATCTTCGAGCTCGCGGAGGTCGTACGAAACCTCGCCGTCCGGAACAACGAGAAGGGCCTCTCCACGGGCGAGAAGCAGATGTTCGTGAAGGCGAAGAAGATCCTCGCCTCCGAGCTCATGTACGCAAAGGACATGAACGAGGAAGAGGCCGCGGCCTGGCTCGACGACGTCCTTTCGCGGGCCGGGCAGCCGACACCCAAGTCGAGAGCGAAGCCGAAGGCCGCAACCGCGAGTGCCTGAGAGACCCGGCGGTTCCGGCGTCGCCGGGGCCACCTGGGCGTTGCTCGTTGCTGCAGGCGCCGGCGAGCGTCTCGGGGTCGATCGCCCGAAGGCGTTCGTTGGCCTGGGGGGCAGGCCGCTTCTTGCGGAGAGTCTCGACCGGCTCGACCGTTGCCCTTGGGTCGACGCCATCGTCGTAGCCGCTCCTCCCGGATGGGAGGAGCCGTCCATCCTCCTGTCGGAGGAGCTTGCGACGACGAAGGTCGTCGCGTGTGTCACTGGCGGGCCCACCAGAGCCGAGTCGGTGCGCGCTGCACTCGCAGAGGTCTCGGATGACGCCCTGGTCGTCCTCGTGCACGACGCTGCCCGTCCTCTCGTTGACGACGCCGTCGTGGCGCGCGTGCTGGGCCCGCTCTCGGAGGGATTCGACGGCGCAGTCCCCGTGCTTCCGATCCCGGACACGGTGAAGCGGGTCGAGGACGGGGTCGTGGTGGAGACGGTGTCGCGCCAAAGCCTCTTCGGAGCGCAGACGCCGCAGGCGTTCCTCGCGCCGTCTCTCCGCCGCGCGTACGCGGGCAACCTCTCCGGCGCAACCGATTGCGCCTCTCTCGTCGAGCGAGCCGGCGGCCGCGTCGCGGTCGTGGAGGGTGACCGGCGCCTGCTCAAGGTGACGACGCCCGAGGATCTCGCGCTCGTCGAGTCGTGGCTCTGAAGGCCGTCTTCTTCGACGTCGGCGAGACGCTCGTCGACGAGGAGCGCTGGTGGCGCGAGCTCGCCGAGCGCTCGGGCCTCCAGCCGCACGTCGTCTGGGCGGCGCTCGGCGTCACGATCGAGCGCGGAGAGGAGCACGACGCGCTCTGGGGTCATCTCGGAATCGAGCGTCCGGACGGTTGGTGGCACGGACTCACGTACTCGCTCGACGACCTGTATCCGGATGCGATTGCCTGCCTCGAGGGTCTCCGGGCCCTTGGCCTGACGGTCGGAATCGTCGGCAACCAGACGACGGCTCTCGAGCGGTGGGCCAGGGAGGCCGTGCTTCCGGCCGACGTCATCGCGTCGTCCGCGAGCCTCGGGGTCCGGAAGCCGGACCCTCGCTTCTTCGCGTGCGTCGTGGAGCTCGCCCAGTGCGTCCCGGAGGAGGTCGCCTACGTCGGCGATCGCGTCGACAACGATGTCCTTCCGGCCGCCGCCGCCGGGCTTGTCGCCGTCCACGTCCGCCGGGGCCCCTGGGGCAGGCTGCAGCAGACGCCGCCGGAGGCCGCGCTCGGCGTCGACGACCTCACTTCGCTCCCGCGGGCGCTAGCCTCGTTCTCGTGAGCGAGCTTCGGGTCGGGATCGGGTACGACGCGCACGCGCTCGAGGAGGGCGTGCCGCTCGTCCTCGGTGGCGTCACCGTCGACTATCCGCGTGGGCTGGCCGGCCATTCGGACGGGGACGTCGTGGCGCATGCGCTCATCGACGCGCTCCTCGGGGCGGCCGACCTCGGCGACATCGGCTCGCTCTTCCCCTCCGCCGACGAGCAGTACCGGGGGGCGTCGTCCCTCGACCTCCTGTGGGAGGCGTATCGCGAGGTGCGGGAGGGCGGCTGGGAGCTCGTCAACGCCGATTGCGTCCTTATCGGCGAGGAGCCGCGGATCGGCTCGATCCGCGACGAGATGTGCGAGCGACTCGCCGCCGCCCTCGGTGTCGGGCGTGGGCGCGTGACGGTGCGCGCGACGACGACCGACGGGCTCGGGTTCACGGGCCGTGGAGAAGGCCTCGCGGCACAGGCTGTCGCGCTGCTCCGGCGCCCCTGAGTGCGGGGCGCGGTCGCAGGGCCTCGATACCGCCGCGCGTGAGCGCCGAGCGCGAAGCGAAGCTACTCTCTGGCGGGCGAAGTCACGACGTGGGCAGGGTAAAGCAGACGCGGGCGCCGCCGCCCTCCCGGTCCTCGGCCCAGATCCTCCCGCCGTGTGCCTCGACGAGGCCGCGGGCGATTGCGAGCCCGAGGCCGGCTCCACGTGTGGAGCGCGAGGGATCGCCGCGCCAGAAACGCTCGAACATCCGCTCCTGCGCCTCGGCGTCGAGGCCTTCTCCGGTGTCCTCTACCGCCACTTGCACCTCGCCCGGACGCGGCTCTACCCGAACCGCCACCGCGCCGTCGCTCGGCGTGTGCCGGAGCGCATTGGTAAGGAGATTCATGAGCACGCGCTCGACCTTCTCCGGAGCGAACCGCGCCGTCACCCCCTCCTCGACCTCGGCCGCGAGCCGGACGTGGCGACTACGGGCTTCCGCCTCGACGCCGCGGAGGCTGCTCGACACCACCGGTGCCACAGGGAGACGGTGCATCTCGAGCGTGAGCGCGCCCGCGTCGATGCGCGCGAGCTCGAAGAGGTCGTCGACGAGCAGCGACAGCACCTGCACCTGCTCCTGGAGGACGGGAACGTACTCCTCCGGCGCGCCGAGGCCGTCTTCGAGCGCCTCGAGCATTGCCTGCATGTTCGCGAGCGGACTCCGGAGGTCGTGACTCGCCCAGGCCACGAGCTCACGGCGCGTGTCGAAGAGACGCCGGAGGTTTCCGCCCATCTCGTTGAACGAGGCTGCGAGCTCGGCGACCTCGGTGGGGCCCCCTTCAGGCGCGCGTGCGTCGAGGTTGCCGCTCGCGAGCTCCACCGACGCCTCGCGGACCCGGTCGACGGCGTCTGCGATCGAGCGGGCGACGAGAAGGGCCGCGACGATCGCAGTCAGCGCAGACGCCGCTGTGACGGCGAGGATCTTCACGTCGTCGCCCATGTGGAACATCACCCACCCGGACGCGAGGACGGCACCGAGTGGAAGGAGGACCGCGAGGACGGCGAGCCCGGCGAGCTGGAGCCGTACGGTTGGCAGGAGGCGAAGCAGGTATGCAAGCGCGATTCCGACCGCGAGGGTGGCAAGCGCGACGATGACGGCGGTGGCGATCACGCGGCCAGCCTGTAGCCGATTCCCCAGACTGTCTCCAGGTACTTCGGCTCCGACGGGTTGTCCTCGACCTTCTCGCGCAGTCGCCTGACGTGCACGGTCACCGTGCCGGTGTCGAGCGCCGCCGTATAGCCCCAGACACTCGACATCAGCTGGTCGCGCGAGAACACGCGCCGCGGATGGCTGGCGAGGAACCAGAGGAGGTCGAACTCCTTGGCGGTCAGGCGCACCTCGGTGCCGGCCTTGCGTGCCTCTCTCGTGGCGCGCTCGAGCTCGACGTCGCCGAACGTCAGCCGCTCCGCCGCCTGGTCCGCCGGCGCCGCACGTCGCAGCACGCTGCGGACCCTCGCCGCAAGCTCGCGCGGTGAGAACGGCTTCGTCACGTAGTCGTCCGCCCCGAGCTCGAGCCCGACGATCCGGTCGGCCTCTTCTCCTCGGGCGGTCAGCATGATCACGGGGAGCTCCGACCGCGCGCGGATCCAGCGGCAGAGCTCCAACCCGTCCGTGCCGGGCAGCATGACGTCGAGCACGACGAGATCGGGATCCGCCTGCTCGATCGCGCCACGTGCCGCATTCCCGTCGGCGGCCTCGAGCGTCTGGTGCCCCTCGCGAACGAGGTAGCGCACCACGACTTCGCGGACGATCGGTTCGTCGTCGACGACGAGAACGGTTGCCATCGCCGCATTGTGATCGTCGATCGGTTACGAAGGGGTGAATTCAGGAGTCGTTCACCAGGGCGTGAGGACTTCGTAAGAGTTGGCCCCCTACCGTCGGAGCAATCGACCGACGGAAGGAGAGATCGATGAAGAAGGGCCTCGTAATCGCCGCGATCGCCGCGTGTGCGGCGATCGTGTCCGCGCTCCCAGCGCTTGCCGCTGACGGGCCGGTGAAGACGTTCTCCCAGGACGTGACGCTCGGCTTCTATCGCGGCCAGGTCGTCTCGTACCTCGACTTCGGCCCGGTCAAGCTCGAGCCGGGGAACAAGACGGCTCCGATCTGGGCGTTCACCAACGGAGACGAAGGTCAGCGCAACATCATCGACACCGTGCCTGGGCGGAAGGACTACACGCCGCTCTGGGCGGTGCGCACGGTGACCTGGAAGGACGGCGCCGACGTGCGCGTCTTGCGCTCGGCTGCGGCCGTACGTGCGGCGCAGAAAGCCGGCCAGGTGACGGTCGCGAGCGTGCCGATCGTCGTCAACTGCCCGGTGTTGTAGACGCAAGCCCAGGAATCCGCTCGCGCGGATGCACTCGCTTGCTGATGCTGGGGGAACCTCCCTGTTCCCCCAGACCCCCTCCACTGGTCCGCTTCGCGGACAAGACGCTCCGCGCCTTCCCTGAAGGCGGCCACTTCGTGGCCGCGCGGCCTCGTCTGATCGATCAGTGTGGCAGTGCGACAACTCCCTCCTCCACGACGACGAGGCCGTCTCGCTCCAGCGAGCGGACGGCCTCGTCGTCGAGCGCTGCAAGCGGCCGAGAAACGTCGGCGACCGTGCGCAGGGTGGCCGCCCGGCGCTGGCGGAACGAGCCTTCGAAGGGCCCTTGCTTGCGCGTGGGCTCCTCGCGAATCCCGCGCGACGGGCAATCGCCAGCGAGTGGGCACTCGCCGCAGCGCGGGATTCGGGCGAGGCAGATCGTGGCGCCGAGATCCATCACGGCCTGAGCGGCAGCCGACGAGAACGACGTCATCGTGCGCCGAAGAACGCGCTCCACGTTGACGTCGACGGGCAGCACGTCCTCGCCGAGGGCGAAACGCCGGACTGCGGCTGCCGTGTACGTGCCGACTCCAGGGAGATCGGTGAGGTCGTCCGGCCAGCCGCTCGCGGTGACGTGTCGTGCTGCGCGGTGGAGGTTGAGAGCGCGGCGGTTGTAGCCGAGGCCCTGCCACTCGCGGATCACGTCTGCGGTGGAAGCTTCCGCGAGCGAGTCGACGGTTGGCCAGCGCTCGAGCCAGGCGAGATAGCGCGGGACGACGCGTTCCACCTGTGTCTGCTGCAGCATCAGCTCGCTCACGAGGATCGCGTACGGGTCACGCGTCCTCCGCCAGGGGAGGTCGCGCCCGTTCGCCGCGAACCACGCCAGGAGGAGCCTCTCCACGCGGTCGATCGTACGTGGCCCACCTACGGGGATTTCTGGATGCTCGCACCGGCCGGCCGCGGGATGCTGACCACGAAGAGAGGCGAGAGCGATGAAGCTCATGCGAATGCGGAGGTGTTGCTGCTCGCGCTGAGCCTCGGGACCGCCGTTGCGATCGCGGTCGGCGCGCAGGGTGCCGCGGGAGCTCCTGCGAGGCTTCCGACGCGCGAGTGAGCGGCCGCTACCGGAACGCATTCGGCATCTGGAGTACCGAGACAGGTGCTGCCGGCCAGGGGCCTGCGGGCGGGCGCGGAGAAGACCTCCGATCCGCGCCTGAGCGGGGGGTACCGGGGCACGATGACCTCCTACCAAATCCGGACGGCGCACGCACTTCTGGGGGGCGTACACCCTCGAGAACGCGCTCGGCATCTGGAAGGGGAAGTGGTACGCCGTCGTGACGCAGGACCGCCGGTACTCCAGTTCGTCGACGCGATCGGAACGTGTGCCTTCGAGGGGCTCCGCTACCGCCACGTGGACACCGGCAGGTACCCCAAGTCGGGCGCGAAGACGATCACGCTTGCCGTGAACGGCTGGATCGAGTCGGTCAAGCCCGCGAGGTAGCGGCCGCCGACTCTGACACGAGAGCCACGTCACGACTTGTAATTTGGCTTTCCTCAGCCAGAACACGAGACGGAGAAGGCGGCCGGCACAGCGACTACTGTTAGCTCCCGCGATGCTCCTGTACAACTCCGCGGTCTCGGGCAACTGCTACAAGGTGCGGCTCCTGCTGGCCCACCTCGGCGTCGAGTACGAGACCGTCGACGTGAGCGTCTCGGACCGTTCGGGGCGCAGGGAGCTCCTCGGCGCCCTGAATCCAGCCCTCCGCGTGCCGACCCTCGTGCTCGACGACGGGCGCCCGCTGGGAGAGTCGAACGCGATTCTCTGGTACTTCGGAGACGGGACGCGGTTCGTGCCCGAGGATCCCTACGAGCGGGCGCAGGTTCTCCAATGGATGTTCTTCGAGCAATACAGCCACGAGCCGTACATCGCCGTCGTGCGCTTCTGGCTCCGGTACTCGGGCGCTCCTGAGCGCTTCACCGAGCTGGTGCCCGAGAAGACGAAAGGCGGCTACGTCGCGCTCGATGCGATGGAGCGGCACCTCGATGGCAGGACCTTTCTCGTGGGCGAGCGCTTCTCGATCGCCGACATCTCGCTCTACGCGTACACCCATGTCGCGCACGAGGGTGACTTCGACCTCGGCCCCTACTCGGCGATTCGATCCTGGCTCGAGCGCGTCGCGTCTCAGCCCGGGCACGTCACGATCGACGCCTGAGCCCTAGAGTCGCGCCATGGATGTCCGGGTCCGCTTCGCTCCGAGCCCGACCGGCTCGCTCCATCTCGGGAACGCGCTGACGGCGGTCGCGAACCGCCGCTTCGCCGATGCGGCCGGCGGTGTCTTGGTTCTCCGGATCGACGACACCGATCCGTCCCGAACCGTCGAGGGTGGGGAGGATGCGATCCGCGGCGACCTCGCCTGGCTAGGGGTGACGTTCGACGAAGGGCCGGTGCGCCAGAGCGGGCGAGGCGCCCTCTACGCCCAGGCGGCAGAGCGGGCTGTCGACTCCGGTGCCGCCGAGAGGGACCCCGAAGGGGCCGTGCGGCTCGCGCGAGACGGCACGACCCTGCTGCGCGCAGACGGCACGGCTACCTACCAGCTCGCCTCCGTCACGGACGATCTCGACCTCGGGATCACGCACGTGATCCGCGGGAACGATCACCGCCCGAATCTGGACGTGCAGCGGAGGATCGCCCGCGCAATCGGGGGCGAGCTGCCGGAGGTGATCCATCACGGGCTCGTGCTCGGCGCGGACGGCAAGAAGCTCTCGAAGCGCCACGGGCACTCGTCCATCGCGGAGCTGCGAGACGAGGGCTTCCCACCGGAAGCGGTGCGCGCCTACCTCGACGAGCTGGACTTGCCCGAGCACGACGTGCACCTGGATCTCGCACGGCTCCGCCGGCTGGCCATCGACGCGATCGCCGCCATGCCGGACGAGACGCTCGCCGCGGCAACCGGTGCTCCGGTGGACGCCGTGGCGGTGCTGCGTGGTGCGCGCTCGCTCGTCGAGGCGCGAGAGTTTGCGCGCCTCGTCTTCGAGCCGGAGCCGGCAGAGCTCTCGGCCGACGCAGGTCCGACGCTCGAGCGCTTCGCCGAACTGCGCGCTCCGGCCCCCGAGCGGCTCTCCGCCGACGAGTCGCGGGCCGTTCTCCGCGAGCTGAAAGCAGTCGGTGGCGACATGCGCTCGCTCCGGCTCGCGTTGACCGGCGCCGCGACCGGGCCCGAGCTCTGGGCGGTGCTCTCTGCGCTCACGCGCGACGAGGCGCTCGCGCGTTCTTCCCGCGCCGTCGCCTCCTGAGGGCGCCGATACGATCGGTGTGATGCGCGTCTACGACACGCTCACCCGCTCGCAGGTCGAGCTGCCGCCCCCGCCCGCGACGATCGGGATGTACGTCTGCGGGCCGACCGTCTACCAGCGCGCCCACATCGGCAACGCCCGGCCGTTCGTCGTCTTCTCCTGGCTTCGGAGCTGGCTGCGCGAGATCGGCTACGACGTGACGTTCGTCCACAACATCACCGACGTGAACGACAAGATCTACGACGCGGCGCCCGGCCGGAGCGCCGAGCTCGCTGCGCAGGCTACGGCGTGGTATCTGGAAGACACCGGCGATCTCGGGCTCGGAATGCCCGACGAGATGCCGCTGGCTACCGAGACGATCCCGGAGATCGTCGCCCTGATCGAGGAGCTCGTCGCGGCGGGCCACGCTTACGCGGTCGAGGGAGACGTCTACTTCCGCGTGGCGGGCTTCTCCGAGTACGGGCGGCTCTCGGGGCAGCGCCCCGACCAGGTCGAGGAGCAGGAGCCGAACGTTCTCAAGGAGGACCCGCGCGACTTCGCGCTCTGGAAGGCGAACAAGGAGGGCGAGGACACGTGGTGGGAGTCGCCCTGGGGGCGCGGTCGGCCGGGCTGGCACATCGAGTGCTCCGCAATGGCGGAGAAGACGCTCGGGCCGGAGTTCTGGATTCACGGAGGCGGACTCGACCTGGTCTTCCCGCATCACGAGAACGAGATCGCGCAGTCGCGCGCAGCCGGGCGAGGCTTTGCGCGGATCTGGATGCACAACGGCATGCTGGAGCTGGGCGGCGACGAGATGCACAAGTCGCTCGGCAACGACGTCTCGCTCCGGAACGTCCTCGACACATGGGGCCGGGAGGCAACGCTCGTCTACTTCCTCGGAGGGCGCTGGCACGGGCCGCTCGACTTCTCGGACGACGCGATGGCCGCTGCCGCTGCGCGTGCCGAGAGCTTGCGCGAGGTCTTCCGCAATCCGCATGAGCCCGCGCCCGAGGGTGCCTGGGCGCGTTTCACCGCTGCGCTCGAGGACGACTTCAACACGCCCGCCGGGCTCGCGGTCATGCACGAGTGGCACGATCACGAGCTCCTCCGGCGCGCCCTCGGAGTGTTCGGTCTCGCGTCGCTGACGGAGCAGGACGAGGCGCCCACAGAGGTCATAAAGCTTGCCGAACGACGGCGGGCGGCTCGTGTGGCACGCGACTTCGACGAAGCCGACCGCCTCCGCGCCGAGCTCGAAGCAGCCGGTTGGGAGGCGCGCGACGAGGCGGGCGGCTACCGGCTCGTCCCGCTGCGGTGACGCGCGAGCTCGTCTACGGGCGCAACGCGACCCGCGAGCTCTACCGCGGGCCGCGCGGTGTGCTCGAGGTCTGGGTGACGGAGCGCGCCGCCGCACAGATCCCCTGGCTCGATTCAGGGCCTCGTCCGCAGGTCAAGCCGGAACGCCTCCTATCGGAGGCAGTCGGAACGCGCGACCACCAGGGGATCGTCGCCTGGTGCGAGCCCTTTCGGTATGCGGATGCGTACGAGCTCGCGGGCGTGGAAAGCCCGCTGCTCGTCTGCCTGGACCAGGTGACCGATCCCCACAACCTCGGCGCAGTCGCTAGGAGCGCGGAAGGTGCGGGCGCAACCGGTCTCATCGTTCCCGCCCACGGATCGGTGCGTGTAACCCCTGCCGTCTGCCGCGCCTCCGCCGGTGCCGTCGAGCATCTGCCCATCGCTGTCGTCCCGAACCTCGCCCGCTACCTCGGCGACATCAAGGGACCCGGCCTGTGGGCATACGCCGCCGACTCCGAGGGGACCGTGTCGATGTGGGACTCCGATCTCACGGGAGGTGTCGCCCTCGTTCTCGGCTCCGAGGGGAGAGGTGTCCGGCCGCTCGTGCGCCGGACCTGCGACGGCGTGATCGCGATCCCACTGACCGGGAAGGTCGGCTCGCTCAACGTCAGCGTCGCCGCCGCCTTGCTCCTCTTCGAAGCGCGCCGCCAACGTGACACGAAGTAGCGCAAGTTACAACTTGTAACTTGGTACGGAACCCCGCGCCTGCACAATGGTTCGGGCGATACCCATGGCCGAACCGACGCTGTACCTCTTCGACGGGTACAACCTCCTGCACGCGGGCGACTTCTCCGACCGCGGAGAGCTCGTGGATACGCTCGCGAGCTTCGTCGCCACGCGCGGAGCCCGTGGTGTGGTCGTCTTCGACGGCGTGGGGGAGGAGCGCGAGATCGGACCGCTTTCGGTCCGCTTCGCAACCCACGCCGACGATCTTCTCGAGCGGCTGGCCGCGGAGCACCGCGCGTCGGAGCTCGTGTGCGTCGTCTCCTCGGACGCGGCCGTGCGGAGAACCTCGGGCCAGGAGGTTCGCAAGCTGACGTCCCGCCTCTTCCTAGCCGATCTCGAGCCCGTCCGTCATACGGATCACGAGCAGAGAGGCGCCGGTGGCCGCGTTGGTGACCGCCTCGACCCCGAGACACGCGAGCGGCTCGAGAGGTTGCGGCGCGGCCGGTAGGTGCGCGCCCAGTTCCCAGGGCGAACATATGTTCTGAGCATTCTGGAGTTTTCGCAAAGCACTTGTAACGCTCGGCGGATGGTGCTAGCTTCTCCCTCAACTTCAAGGTGAGACTTGCCCGATGGCGCTTGTTTGTGTCTGATGGGGTGAGCCGCACAACGACGCCGAACATACGGGGGTATCGCGATGGCCGTCCGCACCGCCGCAGCACCGAAGACCGCTCAAAAAGCTCAACGAGAGCTTGAAGATCTCCAGCTCGTCCTCAAGGCTCGGAACGGAAGCCAGGAGGCACTCGACGGGCTCATGCGGAGGTACACGGGCTTCGTCCGGCTCAAGGCGAGCTCGTACTTCCTGGCGGGCGGCGATAGCGACGACCTCATCCAGGAAGGGATGATCGGTCTCTACAAGGCGATGCGCGACTTCCGGCCGGACAAGGAGACCTCGTTCCGCAGCTTCGCCGAGCTTTGCGTCACGCGGCAGATCATCACCGCCATCAAGACGGCCACGCGCTTCAAGCACTCACCGCTCAACACCTACGTCTCCTTCAGCCACACGCCCGCCGGCCAGGAGTCGGAGGGTGATTGCACGCTCGGCGACGCGCTCCCCGGTCCGAGCGTGAACGACCCGTCGGTCCGCGTGATCTCGACCGAAGAGCTGCAGAGCCTCGTCGGGTGTCTCGGCACCGGTCTCTCGTCGCTCGAGTCGGAGGCGCTCACGCTGTACCTCGAGGGGAACTCCTACGAGCAGATGGCGGAGGACCTCGCCTGCGACACGAAGACGATCGACAACGCGCTCCAGCGGGTCAAGCGGAAGATCCTCGCGCACCAGAAGACGCGCGAGGTGCTCGCGTAGCCTGCGACGCGACGCGACCGATTTCGTACGGAGCAGCATGTCGGACGTGCTTTCGCTGGCCATTGCGGCTGGCCTCAACCCGTAGCGCCGCCCTTGTCCTTGTTGATACCGCTTCGATCGGTATCAGGTACACCCCATCCGTCTCCGGGCAGTGGACGGCGAAGCAATCTACCTCGCCGATGTAGTCTCGCCGCGCCGTACTCGGCCGGAGATGGTGTCCATAGGTGCTGCAGGTTGGAAAACGGACGGCGCCATCGCGCAGTCGACCAGTCTTGCACTGCACGCGGCTCAGGCCGTTACCGTCGTCGATGACGAGGTCGTACCGTGTGTTCTCGCCGAACGGCACCGAAATCGCATAGCCAGCTTCACGCAATGCGAGCATCACGGCCAGGGTCGTTCGGTCGCCGACGTCCTTGGGATGCTCCACGATCCGAGCGTAGCTCGTTGCTCGGACGGACAACGGTATCGAGAGCCGGAGGCGGGACTCGAACCCGCGACGCCAGGTTTACAAAACCCGTGCTCTACCAGCTGAGCTACTCCGGCGCACGACGGATGGTAGTCACGCGACACGCGTGTGCCGCCTCTGCTGGCCGTGAAGTGTGTCCATTTCGCACCGACCTGTGCATAATCGCGCCGTGTCCGTGACGGAAGGGACGCAGGCCGAGAGGATCGCAGCGGCGCGGGCGCGCTACGTCGCCCCGGGCGCGACGACGCCTCGTCTCGTCGTCGCCGAGGCCGAGGGCGCGCGGATCACCGATGTCGACGGCCGCTCGTACATCGACTTCGCGGGCGGGATCGGCTGCCAGAACACGGGCCATCGCCACGCGGCCGTCGTCGAGGCCGTCAAGAAGCAGGCCGACCGCTACCTGCACCAGTGCTTCATCGTCGGCACGTACGAGCCGTACGTCGAGGTCTGCCGCCGGCTCGCCGAGCTTTCCCCGTGCGGTGACGGCGAGCAGCGCACCCTCCTCGTCAACTCGGGCGCCGAGGCGGTGGAGAACGCTGTCAAGATCGCGCGCTCGTCCACCGGTCGTCCGGCGGTCGTCGTCTTCGACGGCGCGTTCCATGGGCGGACGCTGCTCGCGATGACGATGACGAGCAAGGTGAAGCCGTACAAGGCCGGCTTTGGCCCCTTCGCGCCAGAGGTCTACCGGGCCCCCGCGCCGTACCCATACCACGGGATCTCGGCCGACGACGCGATCGCCGCGCTCGAGCATCTCTTCAAGGCTGATGTCGACCCGTCGACCGTCGCCTGCGTCGTGCTCGAGCCGGTGCAGGGCGAGGGCGGCTTCGTCCAGATGCCGCCCGACTATCCGGCCCGCCTGCAGGAGCTCTGCCACTCGCACGGGATCCTGTACGTCGACGACGAGGTGCAGTCCGGCGTCGGCCGCACGGGGACGATGTGGGCGATCGAGCAGTACGAAGGCGTCGAGCCCGACCTCCTGATCTCCGGGAAGTCGATCGGCGGCGGCCTTCCGCTCGCGGGCGTCACCGGCCGCGCCGAGGTCATGGACGCCGTGCCGCCCGGCGGCCTCGGTGGCACGTTCGGCGGGAACCCGCTCTCCTGCGCCGCCGCGCTCGCCGTTCTCGACATCGTTTCAGCGCCGGAGTTCCTGGCCGGCGCGCGTCAGCTCGGCGAGGCGCTCCGTGCGCGCCTCGACGCGCTCGCCGACAGGCATCCCGAGATCGGCGAGGTGCGCGGGCTCGGCTCCATGCTCGCCTTCGAGTTCGCCGAGCGCTCACCGGACCGTGCGCAGGCAGTCGTTTCGGCGGCGTTCGAGCGCGGTCTCGTGCTCCTCTCCTGCGGCCTCTACGGGAACGTGATCCGGCTGCTGCCGCCGCTCAACATCACATCCGACGAGCTCGACGAGGGTCTCGCGATCCTGGAGGAGTCGCTTGACGCTTGACGGTGTTCCGGACATCAGTGTCAAGGGCCTGACCAAGCGGTATGGAGATGTCGTCGCGGTTGACGCGATCGATCTCGACATCTCGGCCGGCGAGTTCTTCACCATGCTCGGGCCGTCCGGCTCGGGAAAGACGACGACGCTGCGGATGATCGCCGGCTTCGAGATCCCCGACGAGGGGACGATCGAGCTCGCCGGGGAGGACGTCTCGAAGCTGCCGCCGTACGACCGCCCGGTCAACACGGTCTTCCAGGACTACGCGCTCTTCCCGCATATGACCGTGCAGCAGAACGTCGAGTACGGGCTCATGGTGAAGAAGGTCAAGAAGGGCGAGCGGCGGCAGCGGGCCTCAGAGACGCTCGAGATGGTTCGCCTCGGGTCGCACGGCGATCGCAAGCCGTCGCAGCTCTCGGGCGGGCAGCGCCAGCGCGTTGCCCTTGCGCGTGCGATCGTCAACCGCCCGAAGGTGCTGCTCCTCGACGAGCCGCTCGGCGCACTCGATCTGAAGCTCCGCCAGGAGATGCAGATCGAGCTGAAGAGCATCCAGCGCGATGTCGGGATCACGTTCGTCTACGTGACGCACGACCAGGAAGAGGCGCTGACGATGTCGGATCGGCTCGCGGTCTTCAACCAGGGCCGGATCGAGCAGGTCGGGCCGCCGGCACAGGTCTACGAACACCCGGAAAGCGAGTTCATCGCGGGGTTCGTGGGCGTCTCGAACGTGATCGAGCGGGATGGGCGGCGCTACACCGTGCGGCCCGAGAAGATCAATCTTCTCGAGGATGGCGATAAACCGCAGCCCGGCTCCCATGTCGAGGCCGGCGTCGTTCGCGACGTCCAGTACGTCGGGCCGGTAACGCGCTACCACGTTACGCTCGACCGTGGTGGCGAGTTGCAAGTGCTTGCTCAGAACCTCGAGGAGGGCTCGAGTGAGGTGCTCGAAGTGAAGGGGCGTCGCACACGCGTCGAGTGGCGCCCGGAGCAGGAGTCGATCATCGACGAATCGGAGGGAGGATCCGAATGAGAGGACGCAAGGTACGCGTCGCCCGATGGGCCGCTTTCGGCCTGCTCGTGGCGGCGCTCAGTGTTGTCGCCGCGGGCTGCGGCGGCGGCGACGACGAAGGCGGTGCCAGCACCGAGATCGAAGGCCTCGGCACATCGCTCGAGGAGATCCAGACACTGGCCCGGGACGAGGGGGAGGTCAACATCGTCCAGTGGGCGGGCTATGCGACGTTGGTCGACGAGTTCACCGCCGCTACCGGCTGCAAGGTCAACACGAAAGACGGAGCGACATCGGACGACATGATCAGCCTCATCCAGACCGGTGCGTACGACGGTGTCTCCGCTTCGGGTAATGCAAGCGTCCGCCTGATGACGACGGGAGATGCCGCTCCGGTCAACACGGACTTCATCCCCAACTACGCGGACGTGCAGGAGGGCATCAAGAACAAGGACTACAACAGCCTCGACGGGCAGCCCTACGGCGTGCCCCACGGGCGCGGACCGAACTACCTGATGTTCCGCACGGACGTCGTCCCGGAAGCAACAGACAGCTGGGACGTCATCTGGGACAAGTCGGGCCCGTACAACGGCAAGCTGTCCATCTACGACGACTCGATCTTCATCGCCGACGCGGCCGTCTACCTCAAGGCGACGCAGCCGGACCTCGGGATCGAGAATCCCTACGAGCTCGACGAGGAGCAGTTCACCGCGGCGGTCGACCTGCTCAAGAAGCAGGCCCCGAACGTCGGTGAGTACTGGCCGGGCGACGTTGCCAAGCAGATCCAGTCGTATACCAACGGCGACAGCGTCGCTGGAACGACGTGGCCGTACCAGTACGTGCAGCTCACCGCCGCCGACCCGCCGGTGCCCGTGAAGGCGATCAAGCCGAAGGAGGGAACGACCGGCTGGTCGGACACCTGGATGGTCTACTCCAAGGCTGCCAACCCGAACTGCATGTACCTCTGGATGGACCACATGATCTCGCCGGAGGCGCAAGCGGCTGTGGCCGAGGGCTTCGGTGAGGCGCCCGTCAACCTCAAGGCGTGCGAGCTCACGAAGAACGCGAACCACTGTGCCGAGTACCACGCCGACGACGAGTCGTGGTGGGAGGACGTCTACTACTGGACGACCCCCGTCGCGGACTGCGGTGACGACCGCGGGGAGGTGTGCAAGACCCAAGAGGATTGGGAAGCTGCTTGGACGGAGATCAGGGGGTAGTGACCTGATCCATCGGGACGCATGACTTCGGTCCCCGTCGTTGAGCCGCCGCCCCGGGAGAGTCCGGGACGGCGGCTCTCGACGTTCTTCTTCCGCCATTCACGCGTACGACTCGGCGTGCTGCTCGCCCTGCCGCTCGCGTGGTTGGTCGTCGTCTACTTCGGGTCGCTCTTCGTGCTTCTCCTCTCGTCGTTCTGGGACACGGACCCGTTCACAGCCGAGGTCGTCCACGACTTCACGTTCGAGAACTTCCGGCGGATCATCGAGACGCCGGTCTTCCGTGACGTCGCGTGGCGAACCATCCAGATGGCCGCGCTGGTCACGGTGGCCGACGCAGTTCTCGCCTTCCCGATCGCGTACTACATGGCTCGGGTCGCTTCCCCGCGCACGCGCGACATTCTCGTGATCGCCGTTCTCATGCCGCTCTGGGCGAACTATCTCGTGAAGGCGTATGCGTGGAGAACCATTCTCTCCGAAGGTGGCGTCATCAACTGGGCGCTCGAGCCGTTGGGGCTCCACTTCGACGGCTACTCGACGGTCGGGTTGTGGCTCGTCTTCACGTATCTCTGGCTTCCGTTCATGATTCTCCCGATCTACGCGGGTCTCGAGCGCGTTCCGACTTCGTTCCTCGAGGCCTCGGCCGATCTCGGAGCGCGGTCTCTGACGACGTTTGCGCGGGTCATCCTCCCTCTGGCCTTTCCGGCGGTCGTGGCCGGCTCGATCTTCACGTTCTCGCTGACACTCGGCGACTACATCGCGCCGGGCTTGATCACGAACGAGCAGTTCATCGGCACCGTCATCTACAACATCCGCGGCGAGGCGCTCCCGACCGCCGCGGCGTACTCGATGGTCCCGATCGTCGTCGTGATCACGTACCTGTTCGTGGCGCGGAAGCTGCGCGCGTTCGAGTCTCTCTGATGGTCGAGTCCCGAGTCACCCGGATTCTGCTGCGGCTCGGCGCCGGGGTGACGCTTGCCTTCATCTACGTCCCGCTGCTGATCATCGGCCTCTACGCGTTCAACAGGAACGTCACACAGGCCTGGCCGATCGAGAACTACAGCACTCGCTGGTTCTCTGTCGCATTTCACGACGAGAAGGTCAGGGATGCGCTGAAGCTCTCGCTGCTGGCTGCTCTCGGGGCCACGACGGTCGCGCTCGTCCTCGGGACGCTGGCCTCCATGGCGGTCGCGCGCTACCGCTTCTTCGGCCGGGAGGTGATCACCTTTGCGGTGATCCTCCCGATTGCGCTTCCGGGCATCGTCACCGGACTCGCGCTGCAAGCGACGATCATCGACGTTCTCGGGCCCCTGGGTGTCAGCTTCGGGCTCACGACCATCATCGTCGGCCATGCGACCTTCTGCGTCGTCGTCGTCTACAACAACGTGATCGCCCGCATGCGGCGGACGGGGGGGTCGCTCGACGAGGCTTCAGCCGACCTCGGTGCCGACAACTGGCAGACGTTCCGGTACGTCATGTTTCCGCAGATGCGTACTGCGCTTCTCGCCGGCGCGCTGCTCGCGTTCGCGCTCTCCTTTGACGAGGTGATCGTGACGATCTTCACCTCCGGCGCGCAGCAGACGCTCCCGATCTGGATCTTTGCCACGCTTGCGCGCCCGGCCCAGCTGCCGATCGTGAACGTCGTCGCCCTGTTCGTCATCGTCGTGTCGATCATCCCCGTCTACTTCGCTCAGAGGCTCGCGGGAAGCAGCGGCCTGACGGGTGAGCGGCCGAAGCAGGGCGCGATAGCGGCATCCATCGAAGCCGAGCCATAAGGGCGAGGCTCGCCTCGCCCGAGAATCAGCCGGTTGCGGCGACGCCGGTGCCGATGGGGCAGGCGACGCCCGTGCCGCCGAGCCCGCAGTAGCCGTTCGGGTTCGCCTCGAGGTACTGCTGGTGGTAGTCCTCGGCGTAGTAGAAGGTCTGCGCTGCGGCGATCTCGGTCGTGATCTCTCCGTACCCCGAGCGCGAGAGCTCCTGCTGGAAGCGGTCGCGCGACGCGAGCGCTGCATCCCGCTGGCCCTCGGTCGTCCAGTAGATCGCGGAGCGGTACTGGGTGCCGACATCGTTCCCCTGGCGCATGCCCTGGGTCGGGTCGTGGCCCTCCCAGAAGATCCGCAACATCTCCTCGTAGGTCGTCTTCGCGGTGTCGAAGACCGCGAGGACGACCTCGTTGTGGCCGGTGCGCCCCGAGCAGACCTCCTGGTAGGTGGGGTTCGGCGTGAACCCGCCCGCGTAGCCGACGGCCGTCGTGTACATGCCCGGCGCGCGCCAGAACATCCGCTCGGCGCCCCAGAAGCAGCCCATTCCGAAGATCGCCTGCTCGGCGCTTGCGGGGAAGGGCGGGCTCAGGGGTGTTCCGAGGACGCGGTGCTTCGCCGGCACGCGCATCGCCTCGTCCCGGCCGGGAAGTGCCTCCTCCGGCGACGGCATCGCGGTCGACTTGCGTGTAAAGAGCATGCCCGTACGGTACCGGCGGCGGTGGGTTTCGTTACGGCTTCGCCGCGGCCTCCCAACCGTCGTACTCGCCCGCAAACTCGCCTGCTATTTCCTCGAACCACGCACGGAATGCCCCGACCGTCGAGGCGCCGACGACCCGATTTCCCTCGGCGCGCACCGACCACTCAGCGATCGTCCCGTCCGGGGGGTTCACGATCGTCTCGTACCCGGCTTTCCCGATCGTCTCCGCGGCGCTGCGGGCGTCGGCCTCGTCGGCGAAGTAGAGGAAGTGGATGACGTGGCGAGGCTGCGCGAGATCCGCGCCGCGGCCCACGAGCTGCCGGATCACGAGCTGATCCGCCTCGGCAGGAGTTGCAGGTGCTCCCTTGTTTCGGATTCGATCGAGAAAGCCCATTACCCAGGCGCAAGACCGGAATCCGGCTCGCGCGGACTCCGGTCGGTGGTTGATGCTGGGGGAACCTCCCGGTTCCCCCAGACCCCTTCCCCTGGTCCGCTTTGCGGACAAGGCGCTCCGCGCCTTCCCTGAAGGCGGCCGCTCCGCGGCCGCTGGGTTGGCTTGCAATGAGAGAGCGCCTGGTCGAGGTCGGCCCAGAGCGCATCTGCATCCTCGAGGCCGATGGAGAGGCGAAGCAGTCCTCCAGGCACGCGCGCCCCCTCCCAGCGCGAGCGCGCCTCGATCCGCGAGGTGACGCCGCCGAGGCTGGTCATGTTGACGATCAGCCGCGTCGCCGTCTCCACGCGCAGCGCTGCGGCGGCGTCGGCGACGTCGAAGGAGAGGAGGCCTCCGAATCCGGGATAACGGACGATCTCGACGGCCGGGTGGGCGCGAAGCCGCTCGGCGACCGCGATGGCGCTCTCCGTCTGGCGTGCCACGCGCAGCTCCAATGTGCTGAGACCGCGGAGGAGCAACCAGGCGGTGTCGGCGTTCACGACCGGCCCGGTTCGCGAGCGAAACTCCAGTAGCCGCGCGGTGTCCTCCGCGTGCTTGCAGACGACGGCTCCCACGAGGGCGTCGTCGTGGCCGGCGAGGTACTTCGTCGCGGAGTGCACGACGAGGTCGCAACCGAGGTCGAGCGGGCGCACGTGCAGCGGCGTCGCGGCGGTTGAATCGCAGATCACCGGCGCCGGGTGCGCTGCGGCCGCCCCGAAGTCCGGCATCGTGAGGAACGGGTTCGACGGCGCCTCGAGCCAGACGAGGTCGACGCCAGCGGGCGGTGGCCCGGTCTGGTCGAACTCGACCTTGTGCAGACCCCACCGCAACAGCTCCTCGAGCAGGACGCCGGTTCCGTAGTAGGCGCCCGCGGCAAGTGCAACCGTCTGCCCGGGCGAGAGGAGGGCAAGGATGACGCTCGTGGATGCGGCGGCGCCGGACGCGAAGAGGAGCGCTTCGCCCCCGTCGAGTTCGCCGAGCCGCCGTTCCGCCTCCGCGACCGTCGGGCTCGAGAACCGTGAGTACGTGAACTCCCCCGGCTCGCCGTCCTCGTAAGGCCAGGTTGTGGAACGGTCGAGCGGGGCGGCCACGACCCGACGCTATCAGCGTGCGATCACCGGTTAGGCTCCGCGACGGTGGGAGAGATCCACGACACGACGGGGGCGAAGCTCCGCTGGCTCCAGGAGCTTTCCGAAGAGTCTCTGCATCCAGGGAGTGAGAAGCACGTCGCGCGGCAACGCGAGCGGGGAAAGCTCCTCGCGCGCGAGCGGCTCGAGAAGCTGCTCGACCCCGGCTCGTTCGTCGAGCTCGACCGCTTCGTCCGTCACCGCGAGGTCGAGTTCGGGATGCGCGAGAACCGGCCGTGGGGTGATGCGGTCGTGACCGGGTATGGGACGATCTTCGGCCGCAAGGTCTTCGTCTTCTCCCAGGACTTCACGGTCTTCGGCGGGTCGCTCTCCGAGGTCTTCGCGGAGAAGGTCTGCAAGGTGATGGACCTGGCCGTGAAGTACGGCTGTCCCGTGATCGGGATCAACGACTCCGGCGGAGCGCGCATCCAGGAGGGTGTCGTGTCGCTGGCCGGGTATGCCGAGATCTTCTGGCGCAACGTGCAGACCTCGGGCGTCGTCCCGCAGATCTCCCTCGTCATGGGGCCGTGTGCCGGCGGCGCCGTCTACTCGCCCGCGATCACGGACTTCGTGCTCATGGTCGAGGAGACGTCATACATGTTCATCACCGGCCCCGACGTCGTGAAGACAGTGACCGGCGAGGACGTCAGCTTCGAGGAGCTCGGAGGTGCGGGGACGCACGCGACCAAGTCCGGGGTGGCGCACTTCACCACGCCGGACGAGGAGACGTGTCTCGAGGAGGCGCGATACCTCCTTTCCTTCCTCCCGCAGAACAACCTCGACTCGCCGCCGTACGCACCACCTTCGGATCCGGTCGACCGGGAGGACCCGTCTCTCGACTCCATCGTCCCGGACAGCCCGCACAAGCCTTACGACATGAAGAGCGTCATCGAGCGCGTTGTCGACGGCGGCGAGTTCCTCGAGGTGCATGGGCACTGGGCCGAGAACATCGTCTGCGGGTTCGCTCGACTCGGCGGGCATGCGGTCGGCGTCGTCGGTAACCAACCTGGGGCGCTCGCGGGCGTGCTCGACATCGACGCCTCGGTGAAGGCCGCACGGTTCGTCCGCACCTGCGACGCGTTCAATGTCCCGCTCCTGACCTTCGTGGACGTGCCGGGCTTCCTTCCCGGGACGGCGCAGGAGTGGGGCGGGATCATCCGGCACGGCGCCAAGCTCCTGTACGCCTATGCGGAAGCCACCGTGCCGAAGCTGACGGTAATCACGCGAAAGGCGTACGGCGGGGCCTACGACGTCATGTCCTCCAAGCACATCCGGGCGGACTTCAACGTTGCCTGGCCCACCGCCGAGGTGGCCGTGATGGGGCCGGAGGGGGCCGTCAATATCGTCTTCCGCCATGAGCTCGCGGAGGCCGACGATCCCGAAGCCCGGCGGGAGGAGCTGATCGCCGACTACAAGGAGCGCTTCGCGAACCCGTACACCGCGGCCGAGCGCGGCTACGTCGACGACGTGATCGAGCCGCGGCGCACGCGGCCGGTCTTGATCTCGGCGCTCGAGACTGCGCTCTCGAAGCGCGAGCCGAAGCCGAAGCGTAAGCACGGGAACATCCCGCTCTAGGGCCGGGGCGCGCTCCTGCGTCCTGTGGCCGACGGGCTGGCCGGCCGCGCCGGCAGTCGAAGGCCGAGGCGGTCTCTGGGAGGCGACGACGAGCGCGCTGTGGAGCTCCGTTTCAGCGATCGGCCGCGCCGTTGGTCGCCCCGGCGAGAAGGTGGAGGCGGGCCGCGCGTGCAGTGTCTGACGCGAACGAAGGATCCGCGTCCAGGAGCAGCGGCAACGCAAGTCGCGCCTGCTCGCGCGCGTCGCTCTCGCGCCCGAGCGCGCCGTATACCTCGGCAAGCTCCTCGTGGAACCAGCCGTCTGGGGCGCCTTCGCTTTCGGCCCAGGCGACGGCCTGCTCGAGCAGCGGCACCGCCTCTGCTGATCGACCGAGCGCGCGCAGGGTCTTGCCCACCGCGTACCGGCCGATCTCGATCGCAGATGCGTTCCCTGGATCTCGCTCGCGTGCGCGCAGAGCGCGTTCAAAGGCGTCAAGGGCGTCTGCATACTCCCCGGCCTCGTAGTACTCCCACCCGAGGTTGTTGAGCAGCGGCCCGAGCCAGTATCTGGCGTCCTCGCTCGAGTCGGCGAGCTCGATTCCGCGCTTCGTCCACGCGACGAAATCGTCGCGGTCGGAAGCAGCGAGCGCGGCCATGTGCGCGGCATCGGCGGCGATGAAGACCTCGCTCGCTTCGAGCGAGGTCGCGAACGCCGACTCGAACAGCGGCAGCGCGGCGTCCACGTTTCCGCTCGAGCGGCGAAGCCGGCCGCGCTCGAGATCGATTCGCGCCCGCGCGACCTGGTTTGCGCCGGCGATCGCCTCCGCCTCCTCGATAAGTCGCTCGCCCGCGTCGAAATCTCCCCGAAGCCCCTCGACGCGAGCGAGCTGCGTGAGCACCTCGGCGCACCCCTCGTCTGCTGTCTCGCGCGCGAGTTGGGCTCGAAGGTGCTCCTCGGTGGCGTCGAGATCGTCGAAGTTCCATAGCGGGCGCAGGCGGTCGTCCACGCTGGAACTCTAGAAGCGTGCCGCGCGTGGGGTCCCGAGCGGCTTGACCATCATCCCTAGATCCTGTAGTTCTTAGGCAATGCCTAAGCAGACTCTTACGGCCGCGGAAGCGGCTCGCGCTCTTGGGATCTCGCTCGACACGCTGCGGCGCTGGGACCGGGCCGGGAGGATCCGAGTGGAGCGGGACTCCGCGAACCGGCGCCTGGTGCCGGCATCGGAGGTCGAGCGGCTCAAGGGCTCGCAAGGGTCGGAGCAGCTCTCTGCTCGCAACCGGTTCCGCGGTGTCGTTCGTGCGGTGACCGTCGAGGGGTTGCTCGCACAGGTCGAGATCGACGTCACCGCGCCGGCACGCGTCGTCGCGATCATCACGCGTGAGTCCGCAGAGCAGCTCGGCTTGAAGCGCGGGATGAGCGCGACCGGCGTCGTGAAGGCGACCTCGGTGATGGTCGAGCGGTGATCGAGGCGGGCCGAGAAACCGCGAGTCTGCAACGGGAGCTCTCGGGAGCCGTCGCCGACCTCGGCGTCCTCGTCCCGATCGCCGTTGCGCTCATCGTCACGAACGGCCTCTCGCCGACCGCCGTGCTCCTGCCGGCTGGACTGCTCTACGTCGTGGTCGCGCTCGTGTACCGCCTTCCCGTCGCAGTCCAGCCCCTCAAGGCCGTCGGTGCGATCGCGATCGCTCAGGGACTCGGGGCGGACGAGATCGCGGCCGCAGCGCTCATTCTCGGTGCGACGTTCGTCGTGCTCGGCGGGACCGGCTTGATCGACCGGATGGGACGGGCATTTCCACGCGCACTCATCCGCGGCGTGCAGCTCACTGTCGGGCTCCTCTTCCTGAAGGTCGCGTGGAGTCTCGTCGCGCATCCTCCGTCGTCGTTCGGAGACCACGCCCTCGCGCCGGAGTGGGCGATTCCACTCGGCGCCGCCGTCGTCGTCCTGGCCGTGCTCCTCCGCAGCAGGCCGATCGCACTGGCTCTCGTCGCGACGGGCGTCGTTGTCATGCTCGTCGAGACGGGTGGTGTTCCGTCGCTCGGACCGTCAGCGCTCGAGCTCCCGTCGCTCTCGGGAGCGACCCTGGCGGCCGCGTTGACCGCGCTCGTGGTCCCCCAGCTGCCCCTGACGTTCGCGAACTCGTGTCTCGCACCCGCTGATGCTGCGCGGACGTACTTCGGCGAGCGCGCCCGCCGGATCAAGCCCGGTCGGCTCGCCACCACGCTCGGATCGGCGAACCTCGTCTCGGGCGCCATCTCAGGCATGCCCGTCTGCCACGGCGCGGGCGGGTTGACAGCGCACTACGCATTCGGTGCGCGGACGGGAAGAGCACCGCTCGCCATGGGATGCGCTCTCCTCGCCGTAGCGCTCGCGTTTGGGTCCGGGCTTGCCGTTCTGCTTACGGCGTTTCCACTCCCGATTCTTGCCGGCCTGCTCGCGACCGCCGGGTTGCTGCACATCGCTCTCCTTCGAGATCTTCGGGGTGTCCGGGAATGGGGTCTGGCCGTAGCAGTCGGAGCGATCGGGTTCGGCTGGAACCTCGCGATCGCGCTCGCGGTTGGCCTCGTCCTCTGGTGGGGGCCAGAGCTCGTCCTACGGGTAGGCTCGCGCAGGTGGACATCGAGGTCGTCCCTCCGCTTCCTGCGCCAGAGCGGCAGGCCCTGAGGCAGGCGCTTCTGCGCGTCGGCGTGAAGCTCGATGGCCGGCCTGAGACCTACTCCAGCGAGTGGCGGCGCGCCGCCACGCGTGAGGCGACGGACAACGAGCCGGTTCCGGCTTGCTACACGCCTTCGCCGCGGAGTACGCGCGGCGCCACGCGTGCGTAGTCGAGGCCGGAGACCCACGTCGCCACCACGGCCGCGAGTAACGCCCACCAGGCCACCTCGTCGTTCCACGCTCCTGCGGCTGCTAGGCCGGCGATCGTCGCGGCAGCCGCCTGCGCCCATGTCTTGACCCGTCCGAGGTCGCGGGCGCCGAGGACGACTCCCCGCTCGACGGCGGCCAGCCGAAGCCCCGAGACGAGGATCTCGCGGACGATGATCAGCGCGACCATCCAGGCGGGGGCGACGCCCTCTCCGATCAACATCACGAGCGTCGCGAGGACGAGAACCTTGTCCGCCACCGGGTCGAGGAGCTTCCCGAGAGGTGAGCTGATCCCGCGGCGGCGCGCGAGCCAGCCGTCGATCTGATCGGTGGCCATTGCGACGACGAACACTGCGGTTGCCCAGTAGGCGTGATTGGGGAAGTTCCAGGCGAAGAGGAGCACCACGATCGGGACCGCGGCGACCCGAGCGACCGTGAGCTGATCCGGGAGGCTCACCGTCCGGGAGAATACGCTTCGCATGGCGCCGTTCACCAAAGTCCTCGTTGCCAATCGCGGCGAGATCGCCGTGCGGATCTTCCGGACGCTCCGCGAGCTCGGAATCGGCACGGTCGCGGTCTACTCCGAGCCGGACCGGGGGAAGCTCCACGTCGCCGTCGCCGACGAGGCGTACCTCATCGGGCCCGGCCCACCTGCCGAGTCGTACCTGCGCGGGGATCGAATCATCGACGCGGCCAAGCGTGCCGGGGCAGAGGCGGTCCATCCTGGCTACGGGTTTCTCGCGGAAAACGCCGCCTTCGCTCGCCAGGTGGAGGACGCCGGACTGGTCTGGATCGGTCCCCCGCCCGAGGCGATCGAGGCCATGGGCTCGAAGATCGCCGCCCGTGAGCGCATGCGCTCGGCCGGCGTTCCGATCATCCCCGGAACGACGGAGCCTGCTGAGACAGTGGAGGACGTGCTCGCGGCTGCTGGCGAGATCGGGTATCCCCTCGCGATCAAGGCGTCCGCCGGCGGTGGCGGCAAGGGGTTCAAGATCGCCGCGTCGCCCGATGACGTCGAGCGTGCATGGGACTCCGCGCGGCGCGAGGGGGAGGCGTACTTCGCCGACTCGGCGGTATATGTCGAGCGATACCTCGCCGATCCCCGCCACGTCGAGGTGCAGATCCTCGCGGACGCTCACGGAAACGTGATCCATCTCGGTGAGCGCGACTGCACGATCCAGCGACGGCACCAGAAGCTCGTCGAAGAGACGCCGTCGCCAGCCGTGGACGCTGCGCTGCGTGGGCGGATCGGCGCGATCGCGGTGGACGCAGCGCGGGCCGCCGGTTACCGCTCGGCCGGAACGATCGAGGGACTGCTCGCCTCGGACGGCTCGTACTACTTCCTCGAGATGAACACGCGTGTCCAGGTCGAGCACACGGTCACCGAAGCCGTCACCGGGATCGACATCGTCCGTGAGCAGGTCGTGATCGCGGCGGGCGAGCCGCTTTCCCTCGCACAGGTGGACATCGTGCTGCGCGGGCATGCGATCGAGTGCCGGATCAACGCCGAAGACGTCGCGCGCGGATTCCTGCCATCCCCCGGGGTGATAACCGGGTACCGCGAGCCCGCTGGGATAGGGGTGCGCGTGGACTCCGGCGTGCGCCCCGGAGACGAGGTCTCGGGTCTGTATGACCCACTGATCGCCAAGCTCATCGTGCATGACGTCGATCGCGAGCGCGCACGATGCAGGATGCTCCGCGCGCTCGAGGAGTTCGTCATCGAGGGCCCGGCCACGCTGATCGGGTTCCACCGCGCACTCCTCTCCTCCCCGTGCTTCGTAGCGGGCGAGACGTGCGATGGGATCGTCGAGTCCGAGGAGCTTGCGGAGCGCGCGCAAGAGCTGAGGCAGTTGTCGCATGAGACAACGAGGGTAGCTCTCTCGCCGGACGGCAGGGCAGCGACCCGCGAGCGGCTCGTCGCCGTCGAGATCGACGGCCGCCGTCATGAGGTGCGCATCCACACGGCTGAGCCCCCCTGGACCGAGCTGGGGCGCCGGCACAAGGAGCGGAGCAAAGGTCTCACGGGCGAGGAGACCGGCGCGGTGGTGAGCCCGATGCAGGGAACAGTGCTCGAGGTCAAGGTCGGTGACGGGGACACGGTCGAAGCCGGTGGCCTGATCTGCGTGGTCGAGGCGATGAAGATGGAGAACGAGATCGTGTCGCACCGGGACGGGATCGTCTCCGGGATGACGGTGGCGGCCGGGCAGCAGGTCGCGCACGGCCAGCTCATCTGCGTCGTCACCGGCTCGTGAGCGGCGGGCGTTGCTCGGAGCTGTCTCGGACTGCGGGTGAGTCGCTCGCTGCGACTGCGACGTTCGCCGAGCGCTGGCTGCTCGTCGAGGTGCCGGGGAGTTGGCCGCGCGATGTCTCCGTCCCGGGTGTGCTCCCGGAGCAGGCGCAGCAGGCGGTTTCGGCATGGCTCACGTCGACTCCCTGCTCGCGGCTCCTCTTCATTCGGCGTCCAGGCAAGACCTCCGGAGGGCCCGTCGCCTTCGCTGTTCACGCCGGCGAGTCGGAGACGGAAGTACGACGGATCGGGCTCGAGGCCCTCGAGGATCTCGCGAGCGTCGACTTCACGACCGACGGCGACGTCCGCGATCTCCACCTCGCGCTCGTCTGCGGGCACGGGAGCCGCGACGCGTGCTGCTCTCTCCGCGGGACAGCCGTGTTCGGCGCCCTCGCGGGACGGCTCGGAGACGAGGAGCTGTGGATCTCGTCCCACCACGGCGGACATCGTTTCGCGGCGAACGTTCTGGTGCTTCCCGCCGGGCTCCACTTCGGGCGCGTCGATCCTGACGAGGCGCCGCTCGTCGTCGCCCGCGCGTTCGCGGGCAGGATCGAGCTCGGTCGTTACCGTGGGCGCACCTGCTACGAGACGGCGGTGCAGGCGGCCGAGCGAGCGGTGCGTGACGCTCTGGACCTCCAGGGCGTTGCAGATTTGCGCGTCGAGGGGGTCGAGGGCGCGACGGTTCGCTTCCGCAGCTGGGACGGGACGGGGTGCACGGCCGTGGTCGAGGAGGTCGCCGGTCCGAGAGTTCCCGCGAGCTGCGGCGCCGACCCGGAGGTTCAGAGGGCCTTCAGAGCCAGATGGTTGATCGGTAATTGCCGTCGCTGCGGGGATGGCTGAGACCAAGCCGGGGACGCCGCCCGTCCGAGCGCGTATCGGGAATACGGGCGAGGACGGGCGGCGCCGCCGGCGCCGTGTCTCAGCCACCTCCCGCGCGGCGAGGTATTGCCGATCAACCATCTGGCTACGCGAGCCCGACGCGGCGATCCTTCATCGACGCAGCCGATACGCGTGGTCGGTGATCCAGACGACCACGTCGTCGAGCTCGTCCGGCGGCTTGCCCACTGCGATCAGCGTCCCGAAGACCACGCGCACCCAGCTGTCCGCGACGAGCGCGCCGCTCGCAGACATCTCTCCCTCCCACGACGCGTCGGGCTCGAGGATCCTTGGCAGCTCTGGCTCGTAGCGGGTTGCCGGCCTGACGGCCGGGAGTGTGCCGCTCTTGTTGCGCTCCTCGAACTCCTCGAGGTCACCGGTCGTGAACAGCCTCAATCCGAATGTTCCGTCGGGGATTGCGCCCGGATCCACCTCCCACGCGACGGACGAGTCGTTCGCGAGCCCGAGTCGCACTCGCCAGCCACTGCGCGTGATCTCGACCGAGTCGACTGTGAAGACGAGCTGCTCACCTGGTGGCCCATACGTCTCCCGCCACCCGAGATCGGCGGTCTGAGGGCCGGCGGCGACGCTCGTGTCTATGGCAGCGTCGTCCCCCCTGAACCGCTGGGCGTTCGACGCGAGCGCGAAGCCTGCGAGCGCGGCTCCGAGAGCGACGAGAACGATGATCGTGGTGCGGCTCACCCCGCGGCATGCTCGCACACGAGGTCGCCTACCCCTGCCCGAGTGGAGGGAGGCACCGCGGCCGCTCTGCGGCCGCGAACGTTCCCCCAGCATCATCCGGCGCCGAGGTCGGTAGACTCGCCCGCGCTTTGGACCTGTACGAGTATCAGGGGAAGGAGCTGTTCCGGCGCTACGGCATTCCCGTGTCGGAGGGGCGGCTGGCGACCACTCCTGCGGAGGCGCGTACGGCCGCGCAGGAGCTCGGCCCACCCGTCGTCGTCAAGGCGCAGGTGCTGACGGGCGGCCGTGGCAAGGCCGGGGGCATCAAGATCGCGAAGAGCGCCGCGGACGCGGAGGCACGCGCCGGCGAGATCCTCGGGATGGACATTCGAGGGCACACGGTGACCAAGGTCTGGGTCGAGCGCGCGTCCGATATCGAGCGCGAGTACTACCTGTCGCTGACGTTCGACCGCGGCGCCAAGAGGCCGCTCTTCATGTTCACGACCCAGGGCGGGGTCGACATCGAGGAGGTCGCCGCGACGAGCCCGGACGCGCTCGTCCGACTTCACGTCGATCCGCTGGAGGGCTGTCACCCGTGGCACGGGAGGCGCCTCGCCTACGAGGCCGGCGTCCCCGATCCCGGCGAGCAGAAGCAGATCGCGGCGATCGTGGGGAAGCTCTACGAGGCCTTCGTCGGATGCGATGCGATGCTCTGCGAGATCAACCCGCTGATCGTCACCCCCGAAGGGGAGGTGCGCGCGCTCGACTCGAAGTTCACCGTCGACGACAACGCGCTTTTCCGGCACCCGGAGATCGCCGAGATGCGCGACACCGGCGCAGCCGATCCGCTCGAGGCGCTCGCGCGTGAGAAAGGCGTGACGTACGTCAAGCTCGACGGCGAGGTCGGGGTTCTCGGGAACGGGGCGGGGCTGACGATGTCGACGGTCGACGTCGTCACGTTCGTCGGCGGGAGGCCCGCCAACTTCTGCGATCTCGGGGGCGGGGGGGACGCCCAGGGTGTCGTCGATGCGCTCGAGGTGATCACGCGCGACCCCCAGGTGCGGGCGATCTTCTTCAACATCTTCGGCGGGATCACGCGCTGTGACGAGGTCGCCCGCGGGATCTTGCAGGCGCTCGGGCAGATGGCGATCGAGTACCCGATCGTCGTCCGGCTCGACGGCACGAATGCCGAGGAAGGCCGTCGAATCCTCCAGGAGGCGGCGGCGCCGAACCTCCACACGGAGGCGACGATGCTCGACGGCGCTAGGCGCGCGGTGGAGCTGGCTGCTGCCTGATGGCGATCATCGTCGACACGGATACGCGGCTTGTCGTCCAGGGTCTCACGGGCTCCGAGGGTCGGTTCCACGGGCTCCGCAACCGCTCGCACGGGACACACGTCGTTGCCGGTGTCACGCCGGGGAAGGGCGGTCAGGACGTCGAGGGCATCCCCGTCTTCGACACAGTCGCGTCGGCGGTCGCCGCGACCGACGCGAACACGGCGATGGTCTTCGTTCCCGCACCCTTCGCCGCCGACGCGATGTACGAGGCGATCGACGCGGGGATCCGGACGATCGTCTGCATCACCGAAGGCGTTCCCGCGCACGAGATGCTCGGGCTCCACGCGTACGTCCACGCGCTCGACGTCACGCTCATCGGGCCGAACTGCCCCGGTGCACTCTCTCCGGGTAAGGCGAACGTCGGGATCATCCCCGCTGAGATCTTCCGTGAAGGCGCGGTCGGGCTCGTCTCACGCTCCGGGACGCTGACGTACCAGATCGGCCATGAGTTGACGCAGCTCGGGCTCGGCAACTCGACCATCGTCGGGATCGGCGGAGACCCCATCGTCGGCGCGTCGTTCCTCGAGATCCTGGCGCTCTTCGAGGCCGACCCTCAGACCGAGCAGGTCGTCATGGTCGGCGAGATCGGCGGCGAGGAGGAGGAGAAAGCGGCCGCGTTCATCGAGTCGGAGATGACCAAGCCGGTCGTCGCGTACATCGCGGGCTTCACGGCGCCCCCCGGGAAGACGATGGGGCACGCGGGTGCGATCATCTCTGGCTCGGCGGGAACGGCGCAGGCCAAGAAGGAAGCGCTCGAGGCGAAGGGGATCCGCGTCGGTACGACCCCGACCGAGACCGCGCAGCTCGTCGCCGAGATCGCCGGCGGCTGAGCGGCGCGGCCGACCTCGGCACGAGTACCCTCCTCGCGTGACCGTGATCTCCTTCGCTCGCGGGGCTCCCGCCCCTGAGTTGATCCCTGCCGAAGAGCTCGCCGAGTGCGCGTACGCCGTGGCGCAGCGAGAGGGCGCGAAGGTCTTTGCATACGGTCCGGGCGGTGGGTACGCGCCGCTGCGCGAGTGGGTCGCGGAGCGGCACGGAGTGGATTCCGCCAGGGTCGTGCTCACCGTCGGCGGGCTCCAAGGGTTCGCGTTCTATGCGGCCGAACAGCTCGCTCGTCGGCCCGGGCGCGTCCTAGTCGAGGCGCCGAGCTACGACCGCCCGCTCAAGATCCTCGCTCGCGAGGGCGCCGAGATCGTGGCGCTCCGAATGGACGACGAGGGGCTCGACCCCGACGCGCTCGAAGATGAGCTTCGCCGGTCGCCCGAGCCGCCGTCGTTCCTGTACACGATCCCGACCTTCCAGAATCCGAGCGGACGATCTCTCTCGACTGAGCGGCGGCGTCGCCTCGTCGAGATCGCATCGACCCACGGGCTCGCCGTTCTCGAGGACGACCCGTACGGCCTCGTCCGCTACGAGGGCGAGGCGCTGCCGAGCCTGCACGAGCTCGAGGGCGGCGACCTCGTCACGCACACGTCGTCGTTCTCGAAGACCGCGGCCCCTGGCCTCCGAGTCGGGTACTTCGTGCTCCCCGCGGTTGCGGCTGCCTCGTTCGAGGAGCGCGCCGTCTCGACGTACATCTCGCCGCCGTTCCTCGCGCAGGCGACGATCGCGGAGTTCATCGCACGCGGACACTTCGGGCCGAACCTCGAGCGCGTGTGCGCAGACCTGAGGGCGCGGCGCGACGCCATGCTGGACGCGCTCGCGCAGGACTTCCCGGCGACTTCGTCCTGGAGCCGGCCCGAAGGTGGGTACTTCCTCTGGCTCGAGCTCGGTTCCGGCGTGAGCACGAACGAGCTGGTCACACGGGCAGAGGCGGCTGGTGTGGCGTTCGTGCGTGGCGAGAACTTCTTCCCGCGTGGATCGGGGGGCGGTGCGAGTGCCGCACGGCTGGCGTTCAGCTACGAGTCACCGGAGCGGATCGCGGAGGGGATCAGGCGGCTGGCCGAGCTACTGCGCTGAGGTCTGGCGCCTGCGGCGAGCGCGCATCTTCTCGAACACCCAGCCGGCCCCGAAGCCGATCCCGAGGCAGAGCAGGATCAGCACGAGCAGCGAGATCTCGGCGGTGAAGAAGACGAAGCTGACCTCGACCTGGTCGCTGTTGAGCAGCGCGACGAGAATCGCGTAGACCGCGAGGACGCCGAAGAGGATCAGCGACCACGGCGTGTCGCGCTTCTTCTTCGCGGCAGCCGGGCCATGACCTTCCATGCGCGAGATCCTAGTGCTTCGCCCCGGACGGAACGCTGCACTAGGCTGCTCGTCCGACCGTCACCGGTTGGAGCGGCCGCGGCACGAGGCGAGGCTGCATCGGGGGTGTGAGCGCCCCGGCAGTCGCGGCGCGGAACGTCGGGCACGGCACGTTCCCGGAGAGCGCGCACAACCCCTCGCGACGGAAGTAGCAACCGTCGCAGGTGACCTCTGTTCTCTTCGTCGCCGCCATGTTGGTTGGAGGTCGCCCCTCGCCGACCAGCCCGCATTGTGGCGAGCAGGTCCTCGGCGGACAAGCCCCTTCCGCAGGAAATGGCCGCAAATTGCGCCTGTTGTCAGGAGGGGCGAAGCACCTGCAAACTCAGCACTTTACGTCCGAGGTTGTCAGCACGCGCAACGCCTGTTGAAAACTCTCAACAGGGACGACGCGGACTCCGTCGGCTTCCTTCTGCGCCCCTTCGGCATTCTCGCCCACCGGCACGAGGAAGAAATCCACACCCGCTCGTCGTGCGCCGATCGTCTTCTGCTTGATGCCGCCGATCGGTAGGACGGTCCCGTCGAGCGCGAGCTCGCCGGTCGCCGCGATCTTGCATCCATGGGTGACGTCGCGGCCCAGCTTGCGCGCGATCTCGAGTGCGAACGGGAGTCCAGCGGACGGACCGCCCACGCGGCCGAGGTCGATGTCGACGTGGATCGGCAGCTCGATCTTCGCGTCCTGGTCGACCTGGATGCCGACGATCGGCTTCGTCGGGTCGGCCGGGTTCGGGACCGTCCGCACGGTCAGGTCGAGCGCCTTCCCGTTGCGCCTGACCGTCAACCGCACTCCGTCGCCGGGCTTCCGTCGGGCGATCTCGCGGCGGAGCTCCGCCGGCGTCCGCACCGGAACGCCGTCGACCGCGACGACGACGTCGCCGGGGTCGATCTTCGCGGCGGCGGGAACATCGTGCGCGACGCCGATGACGAGCGCACCGCGCGGCGTCGCCGCGACGTCGTATCCGAGAGCCCGAAGCGCCACGACCGACGCGATCTGCTCCGATCGCTCCATGTCGGCGACGTTCTGCCGGTCGCGCTCCTCGTCCGAGGTGCCGGGCGCCAGGAGGGCCTGCTCGGGGACGACGGTCGAGCCTTCCGGCCGCGTGAACGGCAGCAGCTGCTCGAGGAGATTGGCTCTTCGAACGTACAGGTCGACGTAGTAGACGTCGCCCGCTCCCGCCGGGCGACTGCCTTCGACGACGACGCGGTCCCCGAGGGGCTTTGCCTCGTCCGGCGTGAAGATGAACTCCTCCGCGGGCAGCGACCAGAGCGTGAAGCTCGTCGCTATCCCGAGCGCGCCGAGGACGATTGCGGCGATTGCGAGACGCTTCACCTAGCTAGACCACTAATAGAGACCGCGGGTCAGGCCGCCGTCCACGGTCAGCAGGGTTCCGGTCACGTAGGCCGCCCGGTCGGAGCAGAGGAACGCGACGACGTCGCCGATCTCGCGCGGCGTGCCGAGGCGCCTGAGCGGGATCGCCTGGAGGTCATCCTCCGTTGGCCCGTCCGGGTACACCTCTCGGATCCGCTCCGTGTCGATTCGTCCGGGCGCGATCGAGTTGACCGTGATGCCCGTCGGCCCGAGCTCCCGCGCCAGGGTCTTCGCCCAGCCGATGACTCCCGGCCGGACGAGGTTCGAGAGCGCGAGATGATCGATCGGCTCCCGCACCGAGCTCGACGTGACGTTGACGATGCGTCCTGCCACGCTCTGCTCGAGGTGGGGGAGACAGAGCGCCGTCAGCCGTACGACGGAGATGAGCAGCAGTTCGACCGCAGCCTCGACCTGGTGTGCTCCGAGACCGACCGCACGCGTCCTCGGGGGGCCTGCAGAGTTGTTGACGAGGATGTCGATGCCGCCGAACGTCTCAGCAGTCGTTCGAACCAGTCGCTCGAGATCGTCTGCGCTCGTCACGTCACCGACGACGGCGAGCGCCCCGAGCCTCTCGGCCTGGCGTTCGAGCTCCTCCCTGCGCCGCGCGAGCATGACGACGTGTACGCCCTCTCCGGCGAGAGCCTCGGCGATGCCGAGCCCGATCCCGGCCGACGCGCCGCAGACGATCGCAGTGCGGCCTGCGACGCCGAGGTCCACTACTACTTCTTCTTGAGTACGCCGACGACGTCGCGGACTGCGGCTGCCGACTCGCGCAGCATCTTCTTCTCCTCGGCGGTCAGCTTGAGCTTGACGATGTCCTCGACGCCCGCTGCGCCCAGCTTCGCCGGCACTCCCATGTAGAGACCGTCGATCCCGTACTCGCCCTCGAGGAAAGCTGTGCACGGAAGCACGCGTTTCTCGTCGAGGCAGATCGAGTCGACCATCTGCGCCGCCGCGGCGCCCGGCGCATACCAGGCCGAGGTGCCGAGCAGGTTGACGATCTCGCCGCCACCGAACCGAGTGCGGTCGACGAGCTTGTTGATCCTGCCTCTCGGCATGAGCTCGCCGAGCGGGATCCCGCCGACGCTCGTGGCCGAGACGATGGGAACCATCTGGTCGCCGTGGCCGCCGAGCACGACGGTGGTGACGTCCTTCACCGAGACGTCGAGATCCTGCGAGATGAACGCGGCGAAGCGGGCGGTGTCCAGGATCCCGGCCATGCCGACGACCCGCCTCTTGGGAAACCGCGAGACGGCTTTGGCGACGTGGCACATCGCGTCCAGTGGGTTCGAGACGACGACGAGGATCGCCTTCGGCGATCTGCGTACCGCTTCCTTGGTCACCGCGGAGACGATCGCCTCGTTCGTCGTGACGAGGTCGTCGCGGCTCATGCCCGGCGAGCGTGGCTTGCCCGCCGTGATCACGACGACGTCCGAGCCGGCCGTCTCGTCGTAGCCGTTCGAGCCGGTGATCGTCGGCTCGTAGCCCAGCACGGCGCCGGCCTGGTTCATGTCGAGGGCCTTGCCCTGCGGGAAGTTGGGGATGATGTCGACGAGCACGACGTCGGCGTAGTCGCGCCGCGCGAGCTCCTGGGCACAGGTCGCGCCGACGTTCCCGGCGCCGACGACGGTCACTTTCTTACGCATCTCGGTCTCGCTTTCGTTCGGTGTCAGGCAGAGTGGACGAGCTTCTCGATGACGGCGTCCGCGTACTCCGAGGTGCCGACCGCGGTCGGGTCGTCACGCGTCGGCTTGAGGTCGTACGTGACGCGGCTGCCCTCTGCGATCACGGCCGCCACCGCGCGCTCGAGCCGCTGCGCCGCCTTTCGCTCTCCGAGATGCTCGAGCATGAGCTTCCCGGACAGGATCATCGCCGTGGGATTCACCTTGTTGAGCCCCTTGTACCTGGGGGCCGATCCGTGGGTCGCCTCGAAGACCGCAGCCTCCGTGCCGATGTTTGCGCCCGGCGCGACGCCGAGCCCACCCACGAGCCCCGCTGTCACGTCGCTCACGATGTCGCCGTAGAGGTTTGGGAGCACGAGCACGTCGAACTCCTCGGGGCGCTGGACGAGCTGCATGCACACGGCGTCGACGAGGACCTCCCGAGACGCGATCTCCGGGTAGTCGGGGGAGACATCGCGGAAGACGGACAGGAAGAGGCCGTCCGTGAACTTCATGATGTTGGCCTTCGTCACACATGCGACCTCGCGGCGGTGGTTCGCGCGCGCGTAGTCGAATGCGAAGCGGATGATCCGTTCGGACGCCGCAGCGCTGATCGGTTTGACGGAGATGCCTGACCCGGACGCGATCTGCTTCGGCTGAAGCGCGTTCAGCGATTCGATGACCTTCTCCGCCGCGTCGCTTCCCGCCTCGTACTCGATTCCCGCGTACAGGTCTTCCGTGTTCTCGCGCACGATGACGATGTCGACGTCCTGGTAGCGCGTGCGGACGCCGGGATAGGTCTTGCAGGGGCGCAGGCACGCGTACAGCTCGAGCTCGTGACGAAGGGCCACGTTGACCGAGCGGAACCCGGTGCCGATCGGCGTCGTGATCGGCCCCTTCAGCGCCACGCCGTTTCGCTTGACCGACTCGAGCGTCTCCGCGGGGAGCGGTGTTCCCGCCTCCTCCATGACGTCGACACCCGCGTGACGCACATCCCAGTCGAGCTCCACTCCGGTGGCTTCGAGGACACGCCGCGTCGCCTCGGTCAGCTCGGGGCCGGTCCCGTCGCCGGGGATGAGGGTGACGCGGTGGCCCATTGGCGCGCCCGATCGTACCTGTGCACGGCTGGAATCCACGTCAGGTAGCGTCCATGCGAGATGAGCCGCCCTGTGTCAACCCCGGCCTGTATGCCCGTTCCTCGGACGTCGCTCGCAGTGCCAGGCCGCGGCGGAGGAGCCGTGGCCGGCGAGGAGCGTGCATGAGCGAGACGACGGACTTCAGGCCGGGGCTCGAGGGTGTCGTGGCGGTCGAGACCGAGATCGCGGAGCCTGATCGCGAGGGTGGCGCGCTTCGCTACCGGGGTGTCGACATCGAGGAGCTCGTCGGACTCGTGCCGTACGAGAGCGTGTGGGGGCTGCTGGTCGACAACGACCCGAGTTCGAAGATGCCGGATCCGGAGCCGTACGATCCGGCTCGGCTGACCGGAAACGCGCCCGCCGATCTTCAGGCCGAGACTGCGCGCCTCGCCAGCGAGTGGAAGCTGGGCAAACTGAACGAGATAACGGACGAGCAGGCACGCGAGGATCTCGGCCGGCTCTCGGCTCAGATGATGACGGTCGTCGCGCGCTCGGCGCGCGTTGCCGACGGTCACTCCGATCCGGTCTCCGACGAGGTCGTCGCGGGCGGCGAGACCGCCGCGGAGAAGTTCCTCCTGCGCTGGCGCGGCGAAGCCGACCCCCGCCACGTGAAGGCCATCGACACCTACTGGATCTGCACCGCCGAGCACGGCCTGAACGCGTCGACCTTCACTGCTCGAATCGTGGCCTCGACCGGTGCCGACTGCGCCGCGGCGCTTTCGTCGGCCGTCGGTGCGCTATCGGGCCCGCTCCACGGTGGGGCGCCCGCCTACGTCATCCCGATGCTCGACGAGGTGGCGGCGATGGGGGACCCCGAGCGCTGGGTGAGCGAGGCGCTGGCAAGCGGTAAGCGGATAATGGGATTCGGGCACCGCATCTACCGCGCTGAGGATCCGCGGTCACGGATTCTCAAGAGAACCGCGAGGGAGCTCGGCTCGCCACACGTCGAGGTCGCGGAGGCGCTGGAGGAGGTTGCGCTCGAAGCGCTGCAGGAGCGCCATCCGGAGCGGGTGCTGGCCACGAACGTCGAGTACTACTCGGCCGTCGTGCTCGACATCGCCGAGACTCCGCCCGCACTTGCGCCGGCCATGTTCGCCTGCTCGCGTGTCGCCGGCTGGTCTGCGCACATCCTCGAGCAGAAGAGGACCGGCCGCCTCTTCCGCCCGTCCGCGCGCTACGTCGGTCCCGAGTCACGGTCGCTCTCTTCACTCGCCTGATGGGCCTCGCCGAGGCGGCGGTCCAGGCGGACGCCCTCGCGCAGGCCGGTGACGAGCGCGCCCTCGCAGTCCTGCGGACACAGTGGGACGAGGAGATCGAGTCCGACGCGCGCGATCCGGACTACCGCGTTCGTGCGCAGGCGTACCGGGCGATCGCCCAGTTTCGCTTTCGCCAGAAGCTCGAGCTGCTGCGTCGCGGGCTCGAGGACGAGAGCCCGGCCGCCCGCGGCTCGGCGCTGATCGCGCTCGAGGGCCTTTCACGGAGTCACCCGGGCGACGTCAACTCGTTTCGCCCGCTGCTCCACGAGCTCGCTGCACGGGACCCGAACGCCGCAGTGCAACGACTCGCGGTCATCTGCCTCAAGAACGGCACCCCCCAGCGCGACACGATCCAGCTCCTCGAGGGGATCGCGGAGTCAGAGGACGCCGATCCGGAGTTGCGCAAGACCGCGCGCGTCGTGCAGTCGGCGCTGAAGAAGAAGGCGATCGCGAAGTGAGCCCGCTCGTCGCCTTGATCATGGGCTCGCGGTCCGACTGGGAGACGATGGAGCACGCCGTCACGACGCTGAAGAAGCTCGAGATCCCGTTCGAGGTGCGCGTGCTCTCCGCACACAGAACGCCGGATGCGCTCGAGGAGTACGTGGCCGACGTCGAGGCCCGTGGAGCGCAGGTGCTCATCGCTGCTGCGGGCGGGGCTGCGCACCTGGCGGGTGTCGTCGCCTCGAAGACGCTCCTGCCGGTGCTCGGTGTGCCGATGGGGACGCAGCTGGGCGGGCTCGACTCGCTTCTCTCTACCGTTCAGATGCCCGCCGGGATCCCCGTCGCCACGCTCGCGATCGGGCGTGCAGGGGCGGTCAACGCCGCGCTCCTCGCCGCCGCGATCCTCGGCCGCTCGGACGAGGAGCTTCTGAGCCGTCTGCGGCGCTACCGCAAGGAGCAGTCGCAGACCGTGCTCGACGTGGGCGACCCGAGCGCGTAGGCGAGCGGCGTTTACGACGCCGCTTCGATGACCGCGAGCAGGTCGTCCCCGTACCGCTCGAGCTTGGCCGGGCCCAGGCCCTTGATCGATGCGAGCTCACCGTGGGAACGTGGCTGAACCGCCGCGAGCTCGCGCAGCGTCGAATCGTGGAACACCACGAAGGCGGGAACGCCGTCCTCTCTCGAACGCTCCAGGCGCCACTGCCGCAGGCGCTCGACGAGCCCTTCGTCTGCGTCAGCGACCAACGCGGGGCCTAGAGGCTTGATGTGAGAGACGAGCGCTGCGGCCGCGAAGCGGCCGCCTTCAGGGACCTTCGCGCGAGCGGAATCCCCGTGAGCGGCCGCTCTTGCGCCAGGTACGAGCCGGGGGCGGGGTGCGTCGGCGTCCGCGAGGAGGACGCGATATCCGTCCGCGGTGGTCGTCTCCAGGAGCGCTCCCGAGCCCTCGAGGGCCTGCACCCAGCGTCGAGCATCGGCCTCCGACGAGGCGGCGAGGATCCCGTACGCTGCGGAGCGGCGCGCGGACGGCGGGGCCTTCAACGACCCGCGAAGCGTTGCGACGAGGCTACGGCGCCCGAGAGGCCACCGGAGCGCCTCGACAGCTCGCACGATCGCTGCCGCGATGTCGTCGGGAAGCGGCGGGACGGCAGCGGGCCCACGCGGAGCCGAGGGGCGTGGCGAGCAGACGTCGCATGCGTCGCATGGCGCGCAGAGCTCCTCGCCGAAGTGCGCGGCGACCTGCGCATGCCGGCACGAGTCGCTCTCGGCGAACGCGACGATCCGGTCTGCGCGGGACTCCGCGGCGAGCCGGGCGCGTTCGAGCAGGAGCTCGACTCGCTCGCCTGCGTCGCTGGGCGCGGGCGAAAGCTCGACCCGCATGCGGCGACCCTCGTTGAACCCGCGGTGGACGAGGCCGGCCTGCTCGAGCATCCCGACGAGGACGCGCGGATCGCGGTCCGGAGCGGCGGCGGCGAGCTCGTCGGGATCGACGGTCTCCGCGGCATCTCGAAGAGCGCGATACACGGCTCGAAGCTCCTCGGCGGCGGGGACGTCCGAGACGGCGAATCGCCGAAGCGCGACCGCGTCGCTCGGGCTTGCGAGGAGAAGCGTCTCGCTCGGCGCTCCGTCGCGGCCTGCTCGGCCGACCTGCTGGACATAGCTCTCCAGGGAATCCGGGAAGTTGGCGAGACAGACGAGCCGTACGTCGGGCTTGTCGATGCCCATCCCGAACGCGGTCGTCGCTACGACCGTCTGCGCATGCCCGCTGACGAACTCGTTCTGAACGCGTGTGCGGTCCTGAGGCTCCATGCCCGCGTGGTAGTGCTCGGCGCGAACGCCGTGACTGCGCAGAACGCGCGCGAGCTCCTCGGTCGAACGGCGCGACCGCGCATAGACGATCGCCGAGCCGATTTGGGAGCCTCCGAGCCGGCCCACGAGGATCTCCAGGCGGTCCTCGGCGTTCTCGACCCTCTCCACGTCGTAGCGGAGGTTGGGGCGAACGACACTCGTGTGGACGACTTCGAGCTCTCTGCCCAGAGCTTCGCTGATGTCGAGCGCGGTCTCGGGTGTCGCCGTGGCGGTCATTCCGAGCAGCGTCGGGTCGCCGAGCTTCTCGAGCGCGCGCCGGATGAAGAGATAGTCGGGACGGAAGTCGTGCCCCCACATGCTCACGCAGTGCACCTCGTCGACGACCACGAGGCCGATCCCGAGTGCGCGAAGCGTCTCGACGAATCCCGCCTGGCGCAGCCGCTCGGGCGCCGCGTAGACGAGCCGCGTCCTGCCTGCGGCGACCTCGGCGAGGCGTGACGACGTCTCCGTCGCGGAGAGCGAGGAGTTGATGAAGGTCGCCGTGGGGGCGATCGCCGGCGGCAGCTTGTCGACCTGATCCTTCATGAGCGCGATCAGCGGCGAGAGCACCAGCGTCGGCTCGGGGCGCAGCATCGCGGCGAGCTGGTACGTGAGCGACTTGCCCGATCCGGTGGGCATCAGCGCCAGGGTGTCCCGACCCTCCACGGCCGCGCGAACGACCTGCTCCTGTCCGGGCCGGAACGCGTCGAACCCGAAGAGCTCGCGGAGAGGGGTGGTCAGGTCCGTCAGGCGGGCGAGTATAGGGGGCGCGTCGAACGACCCCCGAGGCTGTTGCGGAATGTTTACGCCGACGTGTCGGAGCGAGGAGACTTCCGCTTCGCGTGCGGATGCGCCTGGAAGTACACCTCGCGGCGCCGGCGATCCGAGACGTGCGTGTAGCGCTCCGTCGTTCCGAGATCCGCGTGCCCGAGCATCTCCTGGACGGAACGGAGGTCGGCGCCGCCCTCGAGCAGGTGCGTCGCGAAGGAGTGTCGGAGCAGATGGGGGTGGACCCGCGCCGGCTCGAGCCCTGCCTTGTCGGCGAGCTTTCGCAGGATGAGGAATGCGCCGGCACGCGTCAGTGGGCCGCCACGTGCGTTCAGGAACAGCTCGGGCCGGTAGCGTCGGTCGAGATGGGGACGACCGAGCGCGAGGTAACGCCGCACCGCTTCGGCGGCTGGGCGTCCGAGAGGGACGAGTCGCTCCTTGCCACCCTTTCCGACCACTCGGACGATTCGCTCCTCGAGCGCGACGCCGCTCTTGTCCAGGCCGACCGCCTCCGAGACACGCAGGCCGGCCCCGTAGAGGAGCTCGACGAGCGCTCGGTCCCGAAGGGAACGTGGCGTGGTGCCCGCTGCCGCGTCGATCAGGCGCTCGGTCTCGGCCGGCGACAGCGCGCGCGGAAGCTTGCGCGGGCGGCGTGGTAGCTGAAGCGAGGCAGCGGGATTCTCGTTCCTGGTGCCGATAAGGACGAGGTGACGGAAGTACGTGCGCACCGCCGAGACGCGCCGCGCGACCGTCGAGGGCGCGAGTCCCTTGGCACGCATTGCGGCGAGCCAGCGCTCGAGGTCCTCGAGTCCGGCGTCTCCGACATTCCCTTCGCGGAAGGTCGCGAGGGCGGCGAGGTCGCGCCGGTAGGCGTCGACGGTTCGCGGGGAGCGCCGCGCCGCAAGGAGCAGCAGGAAGCGCTCGACGTCGGGGTCCGAGGCAGTCACGGCGCGGAGCCGGATTCGGCGGACAGGCGCCCGCTCCTCCGCACCGCCGTCGTGCTCGCAGCTCTGTTCGTCGCCTTCGGAGCGCTTCCGAGCGTCGCGCACGCCTCCCAGCTCGTCGCCCGGAACACCTCCACCGAGACGCTCGCCGTCTCCGAGGAAGGGAAGGCCCTGCTCACCTTCCACTCCCAAGGTCGGCTGCAGCGCGTCCTCGCATGGGGAGCTCTGAACGCTCGAATGCCCTCGAGCGCCCGGCCGCAAGCCCAGTTCAGGATCGATTACTCGGGTGGGTGGGGTACATACCGCCGCCCGGTCTGGAAAACGCTCCGCAATGCGTGTGGCCCGTACACCGGCCCCCAGCTTCCGTGGCTCGTAGCTGCATGTACCACGCCGGACGGCTCTCACTGGGCGCTCCAGCGGTGGAGGAGGCACCAGGCGAACTTCGGCCTTCCGCCGTGGAAGTCCGGCCACGGGGCCTGGGAGCTTCGCCTCTCCCACTGGCGCGGGCCGCTCCCGAGGCTCGAGGTCTGGCTCGACTGGAGCTACGGTGGCCGCTGGCACCATCTCTTCGGACGTCTTACGTACCGCGGACGTCCCATGCACGGCTTCGCGACGACGCCGGACGGCGACCCGCTCGATCGCTTCGGCCGCGTCCTCTATCTCGACACGCTCGACTCCGCCTACGGGCCGGGCTGGCGCCGCGAGAACGGCTTCGTCTCACGAAACCCCGATGGAACGTTCTGCTACGGGTTCGTGCCTCATCGGACGCGCACGGATGAGACCCGACCGCCGGGCCACGGGCGCCGTTATCGCCTCGCCGTGAGCGGGCCGGGTGTGACCCCCGACGTCATGTGGGAAGGGCCTGGCCTCCACGATTTCCGTCCGGACGATCCGGGCGATCGCGCGTACGAGGCGAGGATGAACGAGCTCCAGGGCGAGCTCGCCACGGGCTCCAAGCCTTGTCACACGTAGACCTCATGAGCTAACCTCATGCTCATGAGGTTTCTCATGATCTCGAAGGGCGGACAGATCTCGGTACCTGCCGACGTGCGCAAGCGGTGGCAGACACGGCGGCTCCAAGTCGAGGATCGCGGCGACGAGCTCGTCATCAGACCGGCTCCCGAAGATCCGATCGCGGCTGCTCGAGGTGCTCTCAAGGGACGCATCAGATACACCAGCGCGGAGCTCCGTCGCATGGAGCGCGAGGAAGAGGCGTTGATCGAAGAGCGCAAATGGGAACGCTCCTAGACGCGTACGCGCTGATCGCGTTCCTGGAGGACGAGCCGGCAGCCGCGGAGGTCGCCGGTCTCATTGGTTCAGGGAACTCCGCGATCTCCGCAGTCAATCTCGCAGAGGCCGGGCAGCGCATGCTGAGGAACGCCGACGTGACGGCGGACGAGCTACAGCAACTCGTCGGCTCGATGCCACTTGGCGTGGTCCCGTTCACCGAGGTTCATGCGTGGCGCGCGGCCTCGTTACGAGCGCGCCACTACCGCCGCCGGCGGACCGAGATCTCACTCGCGGACGCCTGTCTTCTTGCGGTCGCCACCCCGGTTGACCGTGTGGCCACTGCGGACCCGGCGGTGTTGCAGGTGGCAGAGGCAGAGGGCATCGCCGTCGTCGAACTGCCCGGCGGTTAGCCCGATCCGGGCTAGTCCACGTCGTCAGCTGCGCGGGTGCGAGCGGTCGTAGACACGCCGGAGGCGGCGCGCGTCCACGTGGCTATAGATCTGCGTCGTCGAGAGTGACGAGTGCCCCAGTAGCTCCTGGATCACGCGGAGGTCGGCGCCGCCCTCGAGCAGGTGGGTCGCGAACGCGTGGCGCAGACGGTGCGGGTGCCGGAGGAGCCTCCGCACCGTGCTCGTGTCGAGCCGCCGCCCGCGCACCGAGAGGAACAGCGCGTCGACGGCTCCACGCGCGAGCGGGGGCCGGCCGTCGCGCAGGTACCGCGCGACATGGTGGGCGGCTTCCTCTCCCAGCGGCACGACGCGCTCCTTGCCGCCCTTCCCGTGAACGTGCACGGCTTCTCGCTCGAAGTCGACGTCGGCGAGATCGAGCCCCACGGCCTCGGCGCTCCGAAGGCCCCCGGAGTAGAGGAGCTCGAGAAGCGCCCGGTTTCGGAGCGCCAGGGGCGACTCGCCTGCGGCGAGCTCGAGCAGCTCCTCGATCTCGGCGACCTTGGGAGCGTCGGGGAGCCGCCGAGGGCGTCGCGGAGAGAGTGCCGCCTCGGGGACGGCCGCGGGCCCGGAGGTGAACCGGAGACAGGCACGGATCGCGGCCAGGCGCCGCGAGATCGACGCGGGAGCGAGGCGCCGGGGTCCTCGCCCCAGCTCGCCCACGTAGTCCGAGAGGAGGCGGGCGTCGACGGCATCGAGCCCGAGACCTTGTTCTTCCAGCCAGTCGGCGAAGGCGTGGAGATCGCTGCCATACGCGCGCCGGGTCGCGTCCGATAGACCTCCGCTCTTCAGGAAGCGGCCGATTGCCACGTCGGTGTCCACGGACCTGTATTCGCGTTCGCACCCGCCGCGCCTCCGGGGAGCCGCGTCCGGTGCGGACACTTGCGGAGTCCGGAGAATCGGCGTACGCTGAACGTATGACAGTTCAGATCCCAGTACGTATCCCAGACCGGGATGTGGAGCTTCTCGACGAGGCCGTCGCACGCGGGCGCTTCGCAAATCGGAGCGAGGCTCTGCGCGCTGGTCTCGCCATCGTGCTCCGCGAAGAGCGCGAGCGTGAGATCGAAGAGGCGTACCGCCGCGCCTACACGGAGCATCCGCAAGAGGACTGGATCGGCCAGGTTGGATTGTGGGCTCTGACCCAGATCGTCGCCGCCGAGGAAGAGGGACAAGAGCCGCTGTGAACCGAGGTGACGTCTACGACGCCGCTCTACCGATCGGGCCCCATCCTGTCGTCGTCGTCACGCGAGACAGTGCCATTCCCGTTCTGCGGAACGTCTGCGTCGCAGTTGTCACGAGCACGATTCGAGGCGCTCCCACGGAGGTTCCCGTGGGACGCGGCGAAGGCCTGAGCCGCGACTCGGTGGTCAACTGCGACGACCTCGTGACCACGACGAAGAGCGGCCTCGGTCGGCGGAGGGGCTCGCTCGGCCCGGAAGCCACGCATCGGCTCGACGAGGCTCTGAAGATCGCTCTCGGCCTGGACTGACGGCGGGCAGGCAGGCTTAGGGGATGCCGGGCCGCCGCTTCGAGTCCTTCGCCTCCGCCGAGGATCCGCCCGAGAGGCCCGCCGACCCCGCGGTGCGCAAGGCCAACCTCCGGCGGATCATCCGGCTCTTCGGGCCGTATCGGCGCCGTCTCGGTGCCGTCTGCGCGCTCATCGTCTTCTCCGCAGGCGTCGGCGTCATCTCGCCGTTCCTGCTCCGCGAGGTCCTCGATGTCGCGATCCCCGAGGAGAACGTCGGCCTGCTGACTGCGCTCGTGGCCGGCATGGTCGCGATCCCGATCGTCGCCGGCGTCATCGGCGTCTGGCAGACGCTGCTCTCGAACCAGGTCGGCCAGAGCGTGATGCACGACCTGCGCACTCAGGTCTACCGGCACCTCCAGCGCCTGTCCCTCGCCTTCTTCACGCGCACCCGCACCGGGGAGGTGCAGAGCCGCATCGCGAACGACATCGGCGGCATCGAGAACGTCGTCACGTCGACGGCGACCTCCGTGCTCGCCAACGTGACGACCGTGCTCGCGACCGTCGTCGCGATGGTGCTGCTCGACTGGCGGCTCGCGGCGTTCGCGCTAGCTCTCCTGCCGCTCTTCGTCTGGCTCACCAAGCGCGTTGGCGCCCAGCGGAAGAAGGTGACTGCGGAACGGCAGGCGTCGCTCGCGGACGTCTCCTCGATCGTGCAGGAGTCGCTCTCGGTCTCCGGGATCCTCCTCGGCAAGACGATGGGCCGCGCGGACGACCTCGCGGAACGATTCGAGGCCGAATCCGGGCGCCTTGCGGAGCTCGAGGTGCGGAGCCGCATGACCGGCCGCTGGATGATGGCCGCGATCCAGACGACGTTCGCCGTCATGCCCGCGCTCGTCTACTGGTTCGCCGGCTGGACCATCGCCCAGGGCTCCGAGACGATCACGATCGGAACACTGGTCGCGTTCACGACCCTGCAGACGAGGCTCTTCTTCCCGATCGGGAGCCTCCTCAGCGTCCAGCTCGAGGTACAGAGCTCGCTCGCGCTTTTCGACCGGATCTTCGAGTACCTCGACCACCGCGTCGAGATCGTCGAAGGGACGCGCGCGCTCGAGGAGCCGCGGGGAGAGGTGCGGCTCGACTCCGTCTGGTTCCGCTACGACGACGCGGCCTGGACGCTCCAGGACGTGACGTTCCTCGTTCCGCCGGGAACGAAGACCGCGCTCGTCGGCGAGACCGGCTCGGGGAAGACGACCTCGGCGTACCTCGTCGCGCGGCTCTATGACGCGACCCAGGGCACCGTCTCGATCGACGGCGTCGACATTCGTGACCTCACGTTCGACTCGCTGACGTCAGCAGTCGGCGTCGTCTCGCAGGAGACGTACCTCTTCCATGCCACGGTCCGCGACAACCTGCGCTTCGCCAAGCCGGACGCCACGGACGAGGAGATCGAGGAGGCCGCGCGAGCAGCGCAGATCCACGAGCTGATCGCGACGCTCCCCGAGGGCTACGACACGATGGTCGGCGAGCGCGGCTACCGCTTCTCGGGAGGCGAGAAGCAGCGGATGGCGATTGCGCGCACGATCCTCCGGAATCCGCCGGTGCTCGTGCTCGACGAGGCGACCTCTTCGCTCGACACGCAGACCGAGCGGCTCGTGCAGGAGGCGCTCGAGCGGCTCTCCGAGGGGCGGACCACGATCGCGATCGCGCATCGGCTCTCGACCGTGCGCGATGCGGACCAGATCGTCGTTCTCGACCGCGGTCGCATCGTCGAGGTCGGGACGTACGCGGAGCTGATCGCTGCCGGCGGACGCTTCGCTGCGCTCGCCGCCCGGGACGATGTGCTGCCGGACTCGATTCTCGCCGCGGGCGTACCATAAGGCCGTTTGTGTGACGACGACCTGACGAAGAAGGAGCTCGGATGATCGCGACGATTCCCGACCGCGGCTCCCTCGTGGGGCACGGAATCGCCGTGCGCGGGAGGATCTACTGGCAGCCCACGACCTCGCAGCTCTATGCGCACGCCCTCGCTCGGGGTGAGGCGCGACTCGCTGAAGGCGGTCCCCTCGTGGTCGACACGGGGGCCCACACGGGGCGCTCGCCGAAGGACAAGTTCATCGTCCGCGAGGCCGGCTCCGAGGGCCGGATCTGGTGGGGTGACGTGAATGCGGAGATCCCCGAGAGCTCCTTCGAGCGACTGCGGGAGAAGGTCACTGCACGTCTGGGCGAGAGCGACGTGTACGTCGTCGATGCGTTTGCCGGCGCGGATCCGGCGCACAAGATCGCCGTGCGTGTGATCACCGAGAGCCCGTGGCACGCGTTGTTCGCGAAGACGCTCTTCATCGATCCGACCGACGGCGAGCTCGAAGAGTTGGAGACGGATGCGCTCGTTCTCCACGCGCCGTCGGTCACGGCGGTGCCCGAGGAGGACGGGACACGCAGCGGCACGTTCGTCTGCCTCCATCCCTCACGCGCCGAGGTCCTGATCGGCGGGACGTACTACGCCGGAGAGATCAAGAAGTCGATCTTCACACTCATGAACGACCGGCTTCCACTCGAGGGCGTCTTCCCGATGCACTGCTCGGCCAATCTCGGCGCGAAAGAGAAGGTCGCCGTCTTCTTCGGGCTCTCGGGAACCGGGAAGACGACCCTCTCGGCCGACCCCGAGCGTTCCCTCATCGGCGACGACGAGCACGGCTGGGGCCACGAAGGAGTCTTCAACATCGAGGGTGGCTGCTACGCGAAGGTGATTCGCCTCTCGCCCGACGCGGAGCCCGAGATCTACCGGACGACTCGCACGTTCGGGACCGTGCTCGAGAACGTCGTCATGGACGAGCACGGCATCCTCGACCTGGACGACGACTCGAAGACGGAAAACACCCGCGCCGCGTACAAGCTCGAGCAGATCGCGCACGCGCTCCCGGAGAAGCAAGCGGGGCACCCGAGCGCAATCGTGATGTTGACGGCCGATGCGTTTGGCGTCCTGCCGCCGATCGCGCGGCTCACCCGCGACCAGGCGATGTACTGGTTCCTCTCCGGGTTCACGTCCAAGCTCGCCGGCACCGAGATCGGCGTCAAAGAGCCGCAGCCGACGTTCTCGACCTGTTTCGGAGCGCCCTTCCTGCCGCAGCCTCCAGCGGTCTACGCGGGGCTCCTCGGCCGCAAGCTGGACGAGCATCCTCACGTCGAGGTCTGGCTCGTCAACACGGGCTGGACGGGCGGCTCGTACGGCGAAGGCCGGCGCATGCCAATCAAGGCCACCCGAGACCTCCTGCATGCCGCGCTTTCCGGCAAGCTCGACAGCGTCGAGTACCGCGTCGATGACCTCTTCGGCCTCGAGGTGCCCGTCGAGGTCCCAGGTGTCGACCCGACGTTGCTGGACCCGCGCTCGACGTGGGCTGATCCGGCTGCGTACGACGCGAAGGCCCGTGAGCTCGCACAGATGTTCCGCGACAACTTCGAGCGCTTCGAAGACGTCGCGCCCGGCGTCGCCGCCGCCGGGCCCCGCGCGTAGCCTTGCTCTTGCGCTTGTGGCTCTGAGCCACAAGGTGTCTCCGATCTCCCCGGGACGTGTCTCCGATGTGTCCGGAACGTCAGGCATGTGTCCGGAACGATCTGTCAGGGATGTCTCCGGAATGCACAAGAGCGCGGCACCTCGGAGCTTGAGCGTTTCTTGAACGCGTCCACCGAGAGTTCGGGCGTCGATCAACGGAAGGAGAAACAGATGCGTCGAATCCACGCTGCGACTTCGGCAGGGCGTGCATGGATCAGCTCCGCAGCCCGTGTCGCATTCGCAGCTTGTGGGACTCGGCCGAGATTGATGCGGGGCATGCGTGTCGTGGTCGTCATGGCTCTCGGCCTCGTCGTCTCTGCCTTGGTCACGGCACTCGCGTCGGGCAGCCCCCCGTGGGGCGGTCCTCCGAGCGCGTGTGTCCCGCCCGGGCAGGGTCATGGTCCGCCTGGCGGGCAGTACGGCGGAGGTGGGCCCACGCCTCCGACCGATCAGTACACGCCGCCCGGAGCGGGAAGTGGACCTCCGGGTCAGCCGGCCGGCGTGCCGGCGAGCCAGTATGGATGCCCACCGGGCCTCCAGTACGGAGGTTCGCGCTGACCGAAGCGGTCGTCCCTGTCGAGCCTGGCTCCGCCGCGGCCCGACGGTCGGCGGCGGAAGCCAGGCTGAAGCGAGTGTGTGCGCAGGCTTCGCGCGCGGAGGCGCGCGCTGCCGCCGTTGGCTTCGGCGTTATCGTGCTTCCCGGATTCAACGACGGCGGGTACTACGCACGCTGGTGGGCTTGGATGGCGCTCGGTCTCGCCGCACTCGCCACGCTTCAGCTGATCCTCGGTCGTAGAGCCGCATTCGGCTCGCTGGAGTGGGTCTCGATCTCAGCGCTCGGCGCGCTCGTTCTGTGGATGCTCTTGTCTGCTTCGTGGGGTGTGCCCGGGACCGAGGCGATGCGCGAGGCTGGGCGTGGCCTCATGTATCTGATCGGCCTCGTCGCCTTTCTCCTGGTTGTCCAGGCAGGGGCCATTCGCGCATTTCTCGAGGGCATCCTGGCCGGGATCGTCGGGTTGATCTCGTACGGGCTGTACGACCGGCTCGCACGAGCTCACGTCCCGGATCCGTTCCAGGGGTCACTCCTGGCCGAACCGGTCGGATATGCGAATGCCCTGGGCGTGCTCGCCGCGATCGGCGTGCTCCTGGGAGTCGCGATGCTGTGGGGCGAGCAGCGCCGGTTTGGGAAGGGGCTCCTTGTGGTGGCTGCGGGCGTTTGCGGCATCGGGCTCGTTCTGACGTCCAGTCGCGGTGCATGGGTCTCCACCGCGGTCGGGATCGCCGTGCTCGGTGTCCTGCGCCCGCGCCGCAGGAGCATCTTCCGTCGCGGCCGCGTGTTCGCCCTTGGCGCGATCGTCTTCGTCGTCGTCGGACTATGGGTGGCGGCCTCGGCGCCGCTGCCCGCGATGGGCGACAGGCCGTCGTTTTGGCGCGTCGCACTCGAGGACGCCGGCATGCACCCACTCCTCGGATCCGGCGCAGGGAGCTTCGACGACGTTTGGATCGCGCACCGGCCCATTGCTGCCAACGTGCGCGACGCGCACAGCCTCTACCTCGAGGTGCTGGCCGAGCTCGGCCCGGTCGGGCTGGCGCTCCTGCTCGCGATGCTCGCTGCGCCGCTCGTTGGGGCCGCGCGCGCACGTGGCACGCCGGTGGTTGCCGCCGCAGCTGCCGGGTACTCGGCGTACCTCGTCCATGCTGGACTCGATTGGGACTGGGAGTACCCGGTGGTGACTCTTGCTGGTCTCGCCTGCGGCGCCGGCTTGCTCATCGCGGCGCGCCCTCGCACCGAACCATGGTCGAATGAAGGCGCAGAACGATCTGTCAGGGATGTCTCCGGAATGCACAGAAACGTGTGTTCGCTGATCTTGAGCGAATCTTGAGTGCGGTCCCAGACGATGGGGTGCGATTCGTACCCCGATAAGGAGGGGATCATGAGGAAGACCGCTACGATCGTCGCTCTCGTCGCAATGCTCGTGGCGATGCTTGCGATCCTCAGCGGTACTGGAGCCGCCGGACAGTCGGTCTCCGTAGCGAGGTATCAGTACGGAGGCCCTAGCAATGCAGGCGGCCAGAACGGCCGCATCGTGTTCCAAACGAACCGGGATGGCAACGAGGAGATCTACACCATGAACGCCGATGGCACGAGTCGCGTCAATCTGACACGGCATCAGGGTGGGGACGTCGATCCGCACTGGTCGGCTGACGGTCATCGGATCGTCTTCGCCTCGAACCGCGACGACGACAGCAACTTCGAGATCTTCACGATGAACGACGACGGCAGCGGAGTCTCGCAGCTGACGTCCACTTTCGACATCAATCGATGGCCGAGCTGGACCAACGGCGGCCGGATCCTGTTTCACAGGGGCACGTTCCCGAACCGCGATGTCTATCTGATGAACGCGGACGGAACCGGCGAGGTGAACCTCTCGCCGGGTCCGCAGGACAGCGCATGGGCAGCAGCAGCTCCCCGAGGGCCCTCGATCGCGTTCAGCCGCTACACCGACGCTGAAGGCCAGCGTCTCTACACGATGAACACGATCTCGGGTGTCACGAACCTGGTGACCCCGGCTCCGCGCGAGCTGGCGGACGTTCAGGCGAACTGGTCTCCGAACGGGAACGACCTCGTCTTCGTCCGGCTCGGCGACACCGGCAGTGAGCTGTTCGTCGTGCACAAGGACGGCACCGGCCTCACGCAGCTCACGAACACGTCGGGTCGGCTGGAGGGCCAGCCCGGCTTCTCACCCGACGGCGAGAAGGTCGTCTTCGCGGCCTGTCGTGGGCGCGGCACCGCAAACCAGCACTGCGCCAACTACATCATGAATACCGACGGCACCGGTGAGATGGAGGTCTCCACGCCGCGCATCCCGTATCTCGACACGTTCAGTGACACACGCATCGACCCGTTCTGGTCGAGCGGTACGTTCAACGGCACGGGGCCCACCATCACCGAAGCAAGTGGGCGGCTCGAGATCGACGTCCCTAGCTCCACTGAGAACGGCCCGGCCGGCTACGCGACCTCGGATGCTCTCTCTGCTTGCCGGCTGACGGGAGACTTCGACATCCAGATCGACTATGAGCTCCTCGCGTGGCCGTCGCTGGACCTCGGTGTCAACGGTGTCAACCTAAACTTCGGGGTGAACTTCACGCACACGCTCTTCGTGCACAAGGCGAGCGGAACCACCGGTATCTCCACCTACTTCCCCGACCCGGCGGCGAACGTCTTCGCGCCGTTTGGTGATACGAGCGGCGGGCTCCGGCTCGTGCGCTCTGGGGAGACCTTGACCGGGTACTACCGGAGCGGCGGAAGCTGGATTCCACTGCTCAGCGTGCCCTTCACCGTCCCCGAGGCGTTCGTGCAGCTCTCCATCTTCACGAACGACCCCCCGGACAGCCACGACGACATCAAGGTTGCGTTCGACAACTTCCGGATCAGCAGCGGCGCAATCAGCTGTCCGTCAGGGTGGTACGACAGCGCTCCCGACTGGCAGCCGATCGTCGAGTAGCCGTCGCTACGACCGCAGATAGGCGAGCACCGCCAGCACACGGCGGTGCTCGTCCGTCGCGGGCATGAGGCCGAGCTTCCCGAAGATCGAGTTCACGTGCGTCTCGACGGTCTTCGGGCTGATGAAGAGCTTCTCGCAGATACCGCGGTTCGAGAGCCCCTGCGCCATGAGTTCGAGCACCTCGCGCTCGCGCGGCGTCAGCTCCTCGAGCGGATCGTTTTCGCGGCGTCGGCCGACGAGCTGGCCGATGACCTCCGGGTCGATCGCCGTCCCACCACGACCGACGCGCCGTACGGCCTCGAGGAAGTCGTCGATCTCGAGCACACGGTCCTTGAGCAGGTAACCGAAGCCCTCCGGCCGCTCGCTGAAGAGCCGCATCGCGTGCGCAGCCTCGATCACCTGCGACAGCACGAGCACCGCCACGTCCGGCTGCTCCGCGCGGATCTCGACCGCCGCCCGCGCACCCTCGTCGGTATGCGTCGGCGGCATGCGGACGTCCACGATCGCGATGTCCGGCTTGAAGCGCCGCACGGCCTGCCGCAGCTCGTCGGCGTTCGCGGCCTGCGCGACGACCTCGAAGCCGCCGTCCGAGAGCACGCGGGCGAGCCCCTCGCGAAGGAGGACGGAATCGTCTGCGATCACGACGCGCACGGAATCTCCCCAGTGATTCTCGTTCCCGAGCCGGCTGGGCTCTCGACCCGGAGGCGACCGCCCAGTGCCTCGACGCGGTCGGTTAGACCTCTCAGCCCGGATCCGTTCTGAGCCGCCGCACCGCCGACGCCGTCGTCTGAGATCTCGACGACGAGCAGCTCGCCGGCATGAGTTGCGCGAATCGACGCCCTGGTAGCGCCGGCGTGCTTGGCGACGTTCGCGAGACCCTCCGAGGCCACGAAGTAGGCCGTTGCCTCGATCTCCGGCGAGAAGCGCTCCTGCGTGGCGTCCACGGAGACCGGAATCGGCGACCGTCCCGCGAGCGACTCGAGCGCGGCTGCAAGACCGCCCTGAACGAGGATCCCCGGGTGGATGCCTTGCGCGAGCTCGCGCAGCTCCTCGACCGCCACCTGGAGCTCGTCGGCCGCTGACGCGAGCAGGCCCTCGAACTCGGGATCGAGATCCTCGCCGAGCCGACGTTGGGCGCTCCGCAGCTCGAGGGCGAGCGCGACGAGCCGCTGCTGGGCGCCGTCGTGGATGTCGCGCTCGATGCGCCGGCGCTCCTCGTCTGCCGCCGTGACGATGCGTGTTCGGGACTCCTTCACTTTCTCGAGCTGCGCGCGCACCTCGGCGTGCAGGCGCGCGTTCTGGAGCGCGAGCCGCGCTGCCGCCGCGACACCCTCCACCAGCTTCGGCTCCTCGCGCAGGGTCGGGTCGTGAACAAGCACGGCGAGAGGCTCTCCGTCTTGCTCGAGCCGCGTAACCGCGCGCCTCGGCCCATCGTCGGGCACCTCGAACGGGTCGCCGTCGGAGCTCACGAACTCGCGTCGCTCGGGGAGCCAGAACGCCACCTCGAGAGTCGGATCCTCCAGAGCACGCGCCAGCTCGTCCCGAAGCTCCCCCGCGGAGCTCCCCTCGAGATGGACGACGAGCTCTCCGACGTGCACTCGGGCGAGCCGAGCGCGGAGAAGGCCTGCGAGGAGCGCCATCGGAAGTGCCGTCAGCCCGATGATCTGCCACCAGAAGAGGTCGTACGTGATGCCGGGCGGCGACTCGGCGAACGTGAGGGTTCCGTTGAGCAGGGCCCACAACGCCGCGACGACGGCCGCGAGGAGGAGCGGAGCCAGCACCCGGCGGGCTCTCGGTGTCGCGCGCATGAGCTTTCGGACGACGAGCAGGACGAACGCGCTCGCCAGCACGCCGTACGCAATGACCCCGTACGCGTCCTGCAGCTGCCCGACCAGATCGGCGTCGCCCGAGACCAGGAGCAGGCTCTCGCGGAGGAACGGGTCGAAGTAGCGGAGCCGCTCGGTGGCGTCGTACGTGAGCAGGATCGCGAGCGGGAACGCCAGAGCAACGGTGTACGCGACTGCGAGAAACGTCTTCTCGAGGCGGTCGGTCACGCGGCCGGAGGGGTAGGCAAGGGCGACGTGTGTGTAGAGCACGTAGCCGAGCTCACCGACCAGGAAGAACACCGTGAACTCGAGCGAGTCATGGCTGTATCGGAACTGGCGGGCGAGGAGCGCGAAGCACGTCGCCACCATCAGCGGGCCGAGCCTGTTGCCCGGCCTTCGGAGCCAGGCGATGAGCCCCGCCGCGAGGAACGACCAGGCGGCGACGACGGTGGCCATCGATCGGAGCGGCGTCGTGAGCGGCTCCGGGAGGTTGTCGACCTGAACCTGGTACGCGAGGACGCCGAGGACGACGCCGGCAACCGCCAGTAGCGCGAGGGTAATTCGCGTTGCCCGCTCGGTCATCTCGTTCTGATCGTCACAGATCGAGGCCGCCGACACCACCGGGAAGACCCGGGGGCGAAGACCAGGGCATACGCGGAGAGAAGTCCAAGGCCAGCCCGGTTTCTGCAACGCCGCACCGGGCCTAGCCTCGGCGCATGACGAATCTCACCCCATACACGTGGCTTCGCGGCGCTCCGATGAGCGCCCACAGCAACAAGCGCCTCGCGCGGAAAGCCGCCGAAGTGGCACTCGCTCTCCTGGTTGCCGCAGCTCTCACGGGCGCGTGGCTCGCGTTCTTCACGTTCGTCCCGCTCGACTTCACCCCGCCGAGGGTCCGATGAACAGCGTTCTCGTCAACGACGTCCACTCGCGGCTCAACGAGACCGCGGTCGACGAGGTCGTCCCGGTCGGCTCGCTCGAGGAGATCGGCGCCGCGCTCGATCGCGCTCGCCGCGCCGCCACGCCGATCTCGATCGCCGGCGGTCGCCACGCGATGGGCGGCCAGCAGTTCTGCTCGGGCGGTGTCCTACTCGATACGCGACGGCTCTCGTCGATGCTCTCAATGGACGAGGAGCGCGGTCTGGTCGAGGTCGAGGCCGGCATCCAGTGGCCGGCGCTGATCGACGCGCTCGCCGGCAGCTCCTGGACGATTCGCCAGAAGCAGACAGGCGCCGACGACCTCTCGATCGGCGGCGCGGTGTCGGCGAACGTACACGGACGCGGGCTTACGTATCGCCCGTTCATCGCGGACATCGAGCGCCTCGTGGTGGTCGGGCCCGACGGCGTCGTGCGCCCCTGCTCGCGGGACGAGAACGAAGACCTCTTCCGCCTCGTCTGCGGCGGCTACGGGCTCTTCGGCGTCGTCTACTCGGCCGCGCTCCGGCTCGATCGCCAGCGCAAGGTCGAGCGGGTCGTGCGGCTGGCAGAGGCCGATGAGCTCGAGGATCTCTTCGAGCAGCGGATCAACGAGGGCTATCTCTACGGCGATTTCCAGTTCGAGATCGATCCCGCCTCGCCGCGCTTCCTCCAGCACGGCGTGTTCTCCTGCTACCGGCCCGTCGCCGACGACACGCCGCTCGGCGCGGCGACGAAGCTGACGGCGGAGGACTGGAACACGCTCCTCCACCTCGCGCACACGGACAAGGCGCGCGCGTTCGAGCTCTACACGGCGCACTACCTCGCGACCTCGGGGCAGGTCTACCTGTCCGACCGGCACCAGCTCGCAACCTACGTCCCCGGCTACCACTGGCCCGGATCGAGCGAGATGATCAGCGAGCTGTACGTGCCGAGGCCGCTGCTCGCGGACTTCCTGGCCGCCGCCGCGCGCGACATGCGGGCGCTCGAGGCGGACATCGTCTACGGCACCGTCCGCCTGATCGAGCGAGACGACGAAAGCTTCCTCGCCTGGGCGCGAGAGCGCTGGGCGTGTGTCGTCCTCAACCTCCACGTGGAACACTCACCGGTCGGCATCGAGCAAGCCGCGCGCGCGTTCCGCCGGCTCATCGACCTCGCGCTCGAGCGCGGCGGGAGCTTCTACCTCACCTACCACCGCTGGGCGACTCGACGCCAGCTCCTGACCGCCTACCCGCAGCTGCCGGAGTTCCTGCGCGCGAAGCTCGAGAACGATCCCGGCGAGCTCTTCCAGAGCGACTGGTATCGCTGGCTCCGATCGGCGATCGAGCTGGAGGCGGCCGCGTGATCCTCGCTCTCACCGTTCTCGCCTCGACATTCCGGGGTGATTGCCGCGCCTGCGAGCGCGAGCGCATCGCAGGCGTCGACGCGCTCGTCGCCCGGCCGCGGCGCGGCTCGGGGCCGGTCGTCGTCTACGCGAACGCAGCGACGCCCCTCGGAGTCGAGCAGCCTGCCGTCGGTCGCTTTCTGAGCGCTCTTGCGGGAGCCGGGTTCGTCGCCGTTGCGCCGGAGCTCCCGCACGTCCGCGAAGGGGAGGTGACCCCCGAGACGATCGATTCACTGATCGCGGTCGCGGGCGCTGCGGGTCCGCGCGTCGCTTTGATCGGCGCCTCCACGGGAGCAGGTCTCGCGATCCTCGCCGCCGGCGATCCTCGGCTCGCGCACCGCGTGACGGCGGTGGCCGCGGTCGGACCGTTCGCGAGCCTCCGAAACGTGCTCCAGCTCGCGACGACGGGCTTCTACGGCGATCGGCCCTGCCCGGCCGCGCCCCTGCTCGCGAGGGCGGCGGCGCGGTCACTCGCTGCCTCGGCGCCGGACGATCCGGCCGTGCCGGCACTGCTCGCGAACCGCGATCCGTCGCGCTTCGACGAGCTCTACGAGGCGCTCGCGCCCGATACGCGCGCGCTCGTGTGGGAGCTGTCGCCGCTCGCGCGGATCGGTCACGTCCTGGCGCCGGCCGAGCTGGCTTCCTCGCCTTCCGATCCCTTCTTTCCCGTGGACGAATCGCGAGCGCTCGCGGCCGCGGGGAGCGACGTTCGGCTCACGGTGACCCGAGCTCTCGTCCACGTGAAGCCACGCCTGCGGCCCGGACTCGTCCCCGTCTTGGCTCTGCTCGACCGCACGCTGCGGCGCGCGGCACAGACCGAGCCCATCCAGTCACTTCGGCCCTCGGTGGCGTGATGAGCTCCCGGCTCGCCCAGTCCCTCAAGTTCGTGATCGTCGGCGCCGGCGGCTTCGCCCTCAACGTCCTTGCCTTCGCCCTCCTCTTCGGGCTCGGCGCTTGGTACCTCGCCGCCTCCGTGCTCGCCTACCTCCTCTCGAACGGCGCCATGTACCTCGGCAACCGTTACTTCACCTTCCGGCTCTCGCACGACGGCTTCGTCGGCGCGTACCTCCGCTATCTCGCCGTCGGAGGAGTCGTCGCCGGGCTCACGGTCGTCCTGCTAGCCGGGTTCGTCGAGGGCCTCGGCCTGGACCCGAGGTCGGCCCAGGCGCTCGCGCTCAGCTTGCTCGTGCCCGGTTCCTTCTTGCTGAGCAAGCGCTTCGCGTTCCAGCTCAGCCCCGCGTAGCGCGAATCCCGATTCTGCTCTCGGGGTATTCCCCGAAGCAGATGGTCTGAAGAATCGGGATTCGCACTAGCAAATATCAAGATTACTCCGATGTGAAATAAGCGCGAAAAGTCGAGCATCCGGCGCATGGAAATCAAGCGCCGGATTTACGCAGAGACAGCACGAGTGCTTAGTGGTTCGTTAGCCGTTCGTGGTTGTGCGGTTAGCGGTCGGCTCGAGCGTGACCGGCGCACTCGAAAACCCGGAAAGGAGGGAACGATGCGCCAGGTCACTCGCATGCACCGGACGCTCGTGGTGCTCGCAGTCGGTCTGCTCGCGCTCGCGGCTCCGTTGATCGCCTATGCGGACAACGGCGGCCCCACGGGCGGCTAGCAAGCGACACTGCCTATATAACAGCAGAGGCCCGCGGCTTGCGGGCCTCTGCTGTTCAGACGAGCGCACGATCGTCTTGTAACGACTGAACATGCGCTACGCCAACGAGGTTCCCCTTCTGCTCGTAGAGTTCGGCAGCACGACCAAACGCGGCCGATGCCTCTTCGGTTTTCCCACCGAGCAACAGCACCTCACCGAGGTCCCGCTGTGCACGGGCGTGCCGGTTCAGACCGTCGCTTTCTCCGAGAATCTGGGCTGCTGCCCGCGCGAGATCTTCGGCAAGAGTGATTTCGCCGCGTCGCGCGTGGATCTTCGCACGCACCGACCGCCAAAACGTCTGCGCGTCGATGTCATCAGTCGGAGCGTGCTCTTCTGCCACGCGTGTCCACTGTTCTGCAGCATCAAGACAACCCTGGACATAGAGCGCCTCAGCAAGGTCGCTCGCTCTGCTTGCGAGGTGGCTCCAATCGCGCGTTAGCTGGAGCTCGGCACAGACTTCGCTCAGGATCCGCTCGGCTGCGGACGCGTCGCCTGCGAGAAGCTCGACGTCTCCGAGTATTGGGCCAGGAATATTGGCCGCTGCGGTGCGCTGCCCAAGATCCTCGAAGGTCGTCCTCGATGAGGCGATCAGTTCTCTCGCTTCGTCGAAGTCGCCGTGCTGTGCGACCAGGCCGCCGAGGAAAGCGTGGACGTTTGCGCCTCCGGCGCGGTCTGACACCTGGTCGCGAAGGAGCTCCTTGCAGCGAGTGATCGCCTGGTGAACCGGTGTCGGGCCGTGGTAGAGAGCATGCGAAATCTCGCCGAGGCACGTGGAAGCCGGCCATCCCGAGCTCACGTAATGCACTAGCGCACGCTCGGCCGCTATCAGCCATGCCTTGTGGTCACCACGTCGGCCACCGCGCACGTACCCCGAAAGAAGCCACGCACGTCCGAGAGAACGGTCATCGCCGACGGTCTCAAACATCGGGATCCCTGCGGCCGCCGCGTCGAGGAGCGCATCTGCCGTTCTCCCGGACTCGATGTGTAGTCGGACGTACTCGTACTCAATCCGAGCTCGCAACTCGACCTGGCGATCACCAGCCTGCTGCGAGCTCTCGGTCGCCGCAGCGAGCACGTCCGCCGCTGCACTGGACGCTCCTGACATGCGGAGGGCAATACCGAGTTCGCAGAGCAGCAGTCTGCGTAGCGAGGCATCCTGGGGGATCAGCGAGGTCGCCCGACCGAGCAGGTTGATGGTGGCTGGCGTGTCCCCGCGCTTCAGAGCTCGCACGCCGGCCTCGCCGAGCCGGCGCCCACCGTCCTCCGCGAGTCTTGCTGTGCGGCGATCAGCTTCGCCGAGCTCCGTCCGGAGACGATAGGCCTGCTCCAGGTGGTAGCCGACGAACTCGTCGAGCTCGGCCACAACCTCAGCGACGTTGTCGAGCCGGTCCGCGAAGCGCTCGTGCAGCTCCGCCCGGAGTCGCTTCGGGGCGGCGCGATAGACGGCTTCCTGAACGAGGACGTGGCGGAAGCTGAATGCGCCTTCGGGTCGTGGGCGCACGAAGCCGCGACCCGAGAGCGTCCGAAGATGCGACCCCACGGTCGGCGCGGCCTCTGGGTCGAGCAGAGATGTGACGTCCTCGGCCGTGAACTCCTTGCCGACGACGGCGCCGCGCTCGAGCACCGCCCGCTCGCCCGGGCCGAGCCGGTCGAGGCGCGCCGCGAGCAGGGCCTGGACCGTCTCCGGCAGCGCTCGCTCGGCGAGCCCGCCCTCGAGCGCAAGCGCGAGGAGCTGCTCGAGGAAGAACGGGTTGCCCTCGGCGGCCTCGACGATGCGGGCCCGCTGGTCGCCTTCGAGGACTGCTCCGCCGAGACTCTCGAGGAGTGTGTCCGTCTCGTCGGTCGAGAGCGCGTCGAGCGCGATCCGCTCCACGTTCTTCCGTCCCTCGAGGAACGCCGGCCGGTCCTCGAGCAGCTCCTCGCGGGCGAGGCAGACGGCGAGGATCGGCCCTTCGCCCTTGTCGGCGAGGTGCTCGACGAGCTCGAGGAAGGTCGGCTCCGCCCAGTGGACGTCGTCGAAGAGGACGACGAGCGGCTTCTCGCGCGCGAGCGCCTCGCACATCTGCCGGAACGCCCAGGCGATCTCGGGAGCGGGCGGCGGCGTGTCGGCCTCGAGCGCGGAAAGGATCGCGTCACGCTCTGCGCTTTGCGCCGCCTGCTCGAGGACCTCGCGCAGCGGCCAGTACGTGATGCCGTCGCCGTACGAGAGGCAGCGGCCGAAGAGTGCGGTCAAGCCCTTCGCCCGGCGGGCGAGCTCCGCGGCGAGCCTCGACTTGCCGACGCCGGGGGGCCCGATGACGAGGGCCACCTGGGCCGACGATCCGTCCACCGCACGCTTCAGAGCCTTCCGGAGTGCGGCGAGCTCGCGCTTTCGACCCACGAGAGGTGCATCGAGTCGCCGCTCGAATGCCGGCGCCTGCTCGGCGACCTCGATCAGGGCCGACGCGTCACCTCGCGGCTCGAGCCGCGAGGCGTGCCTCAGGCGGCGGGCGGTCGCCTCACCGACGAGGATCTCGCCGGCATCGGCAGTCTGGCGCAAGAGCGCTGCCGCACGGACGGGTGGCCCCGATGCCGTCCGATCGGCCGCGACCACCTCGCCGATCTCGATCCCCGCCACAAACCTGATCGCCTCCAGTGGCAACAGTGCATCCCGGGCTTCGAGCGCAGCGCGGGCCGCCCGGATCGGATCGTCCTCGTAAGCGACGGGCACCCCGAACACGGCGGTCACCGAGCCGTCGGCGAGCCTCTCGGCTGCGCCGCCGTGTCGCGTCACGGCCGCAACGACGGCCGACGCAGCCGTCTCGAGCTCACGGTCCTCGACCTCGAGGTCGATCGCTCCGACGGCCTCCAGGCCGACGGACAGGACGGCGGCGAGGCGTCGCGTTCGGATCGCGGGCGCAGGAGCGGTTGGCAAGAGCGCGTCGTCCTGGCGGAGCATCGCGGCTTCGAGCTCCTTCAGCTCGGGGCCGGGCTCGATCCCGAGCTCCTCCACGAGCGTCCCGCGCGCGGCGCGGTAGGCGGCGAGCGCGTCGGCCTGGCGCCCAGCAAGGTAGAGCGCGCGCATGAGGAGCGCGCGGGGACGTTCGCGGAGGGGCTGTGCCTCCACGAGAGCTTCGATCTCGGCGATCAGCTCCGCGTGGCGCCCGACGGAGAGATCGGCGTCGATGCGGTCCTCGAGCGCGGTGAACCGGAGATCCTCGAGTCGCGCGATCTCGGTCTGTGCGAAGGGCTCGTATGCGAAGTCGGCGAGGGCGGGGCCACGCCACAGCGCGAGTGCGTCGCGGAGGGTGCCGGCCGCCGCGCCCCCGTTCCCGGCGCGAAGCTCCTCGTGCCCGTCCGTGGCCAGGCGTGTGAAGCGATGGACGTCTACGGCTTCGGGGTCGAGATCGAGCACGTACCCGGGCGCGCGTCTGACGATCACGTCGCCGAGCGTCTTGCGTAGCTGGGAGACGTAGACCTGGACCGCGTGGTTCGCGGTTTCGGGCGGAGCTCCTGTCCAAAGCTCCTCGACGAGCCGGTCGACGGAGACCACGCGCCCTGCGTCGAGGGCGAGCAATGCAAGGAGCGCGCGCGGCTTCGGCCCGCCGAGCGAGACCGTGCTGCCGCCTTTCATGGCCCCGAGGGGCCCGAGAAGCCGTAGCTCCATCGCTGGGTCGCCTGCCCGGCGTGCTCCGCCCATTTCGACTCCTTGCCGCTCGGCGGGTCGTAGCTTCTCACGGGGGCATCGGTGGCGCTACCCCCCGTCTTGAGCCGTCTTTGAGTGGCCAGGGGCAGGCTGGGTGCATGGAACTCTCGAGCTAAGGAGACCGTCATGGCTGCACTCGTCGTCGTCACTCTCTCGCGCGAGAACGGCATGGCCGCTTCGGAAGCGCGAATCGGCATCTTCCCGGGCGGGGCAACGCCCGCGATGTACCCGGCGGACACGGCCTTCTGGATTGGCTACGGCTTTGCGCCCGACCTCGGAGATGCCGCCGGAGCGACCCACGACCTCGATGACGAGACCCGCTTCGAGCTCGACGTGGACGGCAGCACGGTGGAGATGCGCACGGACGTGCAGATGGAGGGTGAAGCTCCGGTGCGAAGGACCGACTTCGCAGACTTTTCGTCGGGGCTTCCCGCCGGGTGGCACGAGTTCGTCGGCCGCTGGTACGACGGAGGGAAGCTGATCCTCTCGAGCCGCGCCTCGATCGAGTTCGTCGAGGGATGAGCTGGCGTCGGTGACGTCGGTGTGTACGTCTCCCACGACCATGAACGTTCCGATGTTCGTACCGGAGCGTCTTGAGCATTCCTTGAGCGCTTTCGAGCAGGGTCGGTCTCGTATCACGACGCGCCGCCTGGAGGGCGGAGAAACGGAGGATCGACATGAACGAACGGCGGATGAAGCGGCCGTACCTCGCGAGCGGGAGCGAGACCTTGGTCGCGAGCATCACGCTGTTCGCCACCTGCATCAAGTAGGGGGGAGGAGCAGTCGGCCGCCGGCGTGCGCTCCGTCCTGCGCCGGCGGCCTACTCTTCACGGCAGCGCTGGCTTAATGCCCGCTCTTACCCGTCCTTCACATCCACGCCGCTATAAGGGCGAGGTGGCGCTCCCGGCCCCCCGACTGCTCGCCGCCCTCGCCTCCGGCGCGCTTCTTCTCGCAGCGCTTGGTGCCACCGGCCACGGCTCTCCTGAGGCAGCTGGCGCTGATGCGCGTCCGACAGCTGCGCGCTCGATCGACGCCGCGCCGGGAACGGCACTCCGCACGGAGCGTCTCGCGCGAACCGCGATCACCTGGCGCGGCGGACCCATCGCGGCGTCCACGGGGGAGACGGTCAATGTGCAGGTCTCTGACGCGCTGCCCCCCGAGACGGCGACGCCCGAGAGTTGGGCCGAGTTCCTGGTCGGCCTGACGCACGGCCCCGAGATCTCGCTGCTGACGACCTACATCGCCACGCTCGACGAGGTTCAGCAGCTCTGCGGCTCACGCGCCCTCGGGTGTTACTCGCGAGACCAGATGGTGTCGCTTGGCGAGACCACGGTCGATGGGACGACCGCGGAGGAGGTCGTGCGCCACGAGTACGGGCATCACGTCGCGATGCACCGGCTGAACACGCCGTGGATCGCGATCGACTGGGGGCCGAAGCACTGGGCCAGCTCCGCCACCGTGTGCTCGCGCGTTTCGCGCAAGGAGGCCTTTCCCGGCGACGAGGGGGACAACTATTCGCAGAACCCGGGTGAGGCTTGGGCCGAGGTCTACCGACTCATGGACGAGCGCAAGGCTGGGATAACCACCGCGACCTGGCGCATCATCGCGCCGAGCTTCTACCCGGACGAGGCGGCTCTCCAGGCAGCCGAGCTCGACGCGCTCGAGCCCTGGACGGCCGGGAGGACGACGGTCTTCAGCCGCACGTTCGGCAAGGCGACGAAGAAGGTGTGGTGGATCCCGCTCTCCACGCCGCTCGACGGCGACCTGAGGATCGGCGCGACGGTTCCCACAGGCGGGCTTCACGAGGTGGCGCTCGTCGCTTCGAATCGCACGACCGTGATCCGTCGCGCGCAATGGGTCGGGCAGAGGGTGAAGCGGCTCTCCGGCTCCGTATGCGGGCAGCGGTCGCTCTTCGTCCGGGTGACCCGAAGCGGGGCGCTCGGCCGTGTCGCCGTTTCGGTCTCTACTCCCTGAGCCGCGTGTCGTAGCTCGGTCCTGAATCGCCCGCACTCCGGGGGAGCTGCGCCTCCCCCGATAGCGGGACGCCTGAAGGTGTGACCACGAATCACTCGTTCGAGCGATCAAAGTCACTCGCACCGGGGATCGTCGGCCCCCAAAGGGGGGAGGCCGGAAGCGGTGTCCGGAATACCGTGAAACGTGTTCCCGATGCGCCTCGCCGGGGACGGCGGAAGGGAGACACGGTGTTGCGGCGGATCTTGACGACCTTGAACGCGAAACGGGCGAACTCCTCGCTGTCTGACCTGTTGCTGCTCGCTGGAGCCACCGTTCTCGTGCCTGTCTCCGCTGCGATGGCGCTGGGGCTGCCGGCCGGCGCGATCGAGCGGGTCGCCACTCCGATTCTCGGCCCTCTGGCGCAGGCTGCTCGTCTCCCCGGGTTCTCGGCTGAGCCGCAAGGCTCGTTCGAGGCGAGCGGCCGCCCGGTTGTCACGGGCCCCGGGTGGGCCTCTGCGTCCGGCGACGACGGCGCTCGGGTTGGTGGGGAGCTCGGGTTGGTCACCGGTGTGCCCGGCGTCGGGCAGGACTCTGCGGACGAAGACGATCCCTTTGCGGTGCCGTCCTTCCCGGATCCCGCCACTCTGGAGGCGCTGGAACGGGATCCTGGCCTCCCGAGCTCCTCCTCTTCTCCGGCGGGCTCGTCGAGCGATCCTGAGCCGAGCTCGCCCGCACCGCCGGTGGAGGTCGACGAGGGATCCTCGAGCGCTCCGGTCGAGTCGACTCCCCCCGATGCGACTCCCGGAGAGCCCGGCGCGTCGAACATGGACGACGATCCACCCAGAGATGCCGCCGGCGACTCGGGCGACTCGGGCGGCTCGTCTGGCGAGACCGGCGGTCAGGCGGGGAACGGGTCGGGCAACGATTCCTCCGGCGCGCTCGACGGCACACCCGGCGGCTCGGGCGAGAGCGCTCCTGGGCATACCGACGACGCCCCCGGCAACAGCGGGAACGCTCCCGGCAACTCCGACGACAGCCCCGGCAACAGCGGGAACACTCCTGGTCACTCGGACGACGCCCCCGGCAATAGCGGGAACACACCTGGTCACTCGGACGATGCCCCCGGCAACAGCGAGAACGCTCCCGGCCACTCCGGCGACTCTCCAGGTAACTCTGACGCCGCCTCCGGCAACAGCGAGAACGCGCCCGGTCACTCCGACGATGCCCCCGGCAACAGCGGGAACGCGCCTGGTCACTCGGACGACGTCCCCGGCAATAGCGGGAACGCGCCTGGTCACTCGGACGACGTCCCCGGCAATAGCGGGAACACACCTGGTCACTCGGACGACTCCCCCGGCAACAGCGGGAACGCGCCCGGTCACTCGGACAGTGCTCCCGGCAACAGCGGGAACGCGCCTGGTCACTCGGACGACTCCCCGGGCAACAGCGGGAACGCTCCCGGCAACTCCGACGACAGCCCCGGCAACAGCGGGAACACACCTGGTCACTCGGACGACGCCCCCGGCAATAGCGGGAACGCGCCTGGTCACTCGGACGATGCCCCGGGCAACCCCGACGACGCCCCCGGCAACAGCGAGAACGCCCCCGGCAACAGCGAGAACGCCCCCGGCAACAGCGAGAACGCCCCAGGCCGCTCCGACGACGAGCTCGGCCGAAGCGACGACGATCACGGCAAGAAGGACGACGAGCACGGCAAGAGCGGCAAGCCGTGAGCTCTGCGAACGCTACGGGTTCGGGCTCGCTGGCGGCGCTCGGCCAGCGCCCGCCACGACTGGTGCTACGTGTGGTGCTCTACTCCGCGCTGACGCTGGGCATCGGGGCGGCGACCTTGCTGGTCTTCATCCGGCACTTCGAGCGTTCACGGGCTGAGCAGACCGCGACTCTGCAGGCGAGCCTCGTCACGCAGGCCGTCGTCGACCGCCTCCGTCCGGCCGACCTGCGTGCACCGGTCGCGCGAACGCGGTGGGAGGAGCTCGATCGCCTGTTCCGGGCCCGCGTGCTCGACGAGGAGACGCTCGCGGCTGCCGTCACGACGCCGGAGTCGCGTCTCGTCTACACGACGGATACTTCGGCCACCGGCGCGCAACCCTGGTCTCAGGAGCACCTCGCGGATGCGTTCGACGGCACGGTCTCGAGCGAGATCGTCTCGACCCAGATCAGCGGCGCGAGCAAGCGCGTGCTCAGGACGTATGCACCCTTCCGGCTCGGCGACGGGTCGACCGGCGTCGTCGTCGTCGACAAGGACTACGCGCCGATTGCCAGCGCCGCGAGACAGGCTGCGATCGCCGTTGCCGCCGTCTTGGAGATCGTGCTCATCTCCCTCTGGCTGTGCCTGATCCCGATCATGCGGACGGTCACGAGGCGGATCCATCGACAGCTCGACACGATCGCCCACATGGCCCTTCACGACGACCTCACCGGGTTGCCGAATCGCACGCAGCTCGGAGCGAGGCTCGACGAGCTCCTCGAACACGATGGTGGCAGCTCGAGGCTGTCGGTCTTCTTCATCGACCTCGATCACTTCAAGGAGGTCAACGACACGCTCGGTCACGATCGCGGGAACGAGCTGCTGGCCGAGATCGCGGCGCGGCTCGGCGCATCGCTCGGACCGAAGGAGCTCGTTGCACGCTTGGGCGGTGACGAGTTCGCGGTCATCAGCGAGCGCGCCGTCGACGAGCACTCGGCGCTTGCGCTCGCCGATCGTCTGCAGAGCGTGATCGCGGAGCTGTTCGACGTCGCCGGTATCTCGATGGAGCCGCAGGCGAGCATCGGCATCGCGCTCGCACCGATCCACGGGACGTCTCGTGACGAGCTCCTGCGCCGTGCTGACATCGCGATGTACGCGGCGAAGCGAGCCCGCGCGCCGCGGGTGTTCTCCCCCGAGCTCGACGACCACTCACCCGTGCGCCTTGCGCTGACCGGGGAGTTGCGCCGCGCACTGGAAGGCAGCGAGCTCGTCGTCTACTACCAGCCACAGATCGATCTCCAGCGTGGCGTCGTGCGGAGCGCGGAGGCGCTCGTCCGGTGGCAGCACCCGTCCCGCGGCCTGCTCGAGCCCGGCGCGTTCCTCACGGCCGTCGAGCATGCGGGGCTCATGCGCAGCTTGACGCGGTACGTGCTCGACGAGTCTCTTCGCCAGCTCCGTGCATGGCAGGATCAGGGGCTCGAGCTGGCTCTCGCGGTCAACGTGTCCGCTCGGGACCTCGCCGATGCCCGGTTCCCGCAGGAAGTCGCCCGGATGCTGGCTCAGCACGGAGTGGAGCCCGCGTCGCTGGAGCTCGAGGTCACCGAGAACGTCCTGCTGATGGACAGTGTGCGCGCGAGTAGAAGGCTCGAGCGAATCGTCGAGCAGGGTGTCCGGATCGCGATCGACGACTTCGGAGTCGGCTACTCCTCTCTGGGACAGCTCAAGAACCTGCCCGCTCAGGTCCTGAAGATCGACCAGTCCTTCGTCGCAGGCATGGCGGTCGACCGGAGTGACGCCGCCATCGTCCGCTCGACGATCGCCCTCGCGCACGAGCTCGGCCTCCAAGTCGTCGCCGAGGGTGTCGAGACGCCCGAGCACGTGTCACAGTTGCGAGCGGCAGGCTGTGACGTGGCGCAGGGTTACTTCCTCGGCCGTCCGTTGCCCTCCGGAGAAGTCGGTGATGGTGCGATCCTCGCTTCCTCTGCGGGAGCGATCGTGACGACCGGCGGCGCCGAGGTGGTTCCGCTTCGGCGCGTCTCTGCGTAGTCGCGAAGGCGCCGATCTGAGCGCCCGACCGGCCGGAGAATCGCCCATTTCGCCTCCTCCGGGGCACCCGCGCCGAACCGCCCGATCTCGCTTGTCGTTCAGGTAGCGTCCTCGGGAATGGAGGTCATGCACGACGTCGTGGTCGTCGGGGCCGGCTGCGCGGGGATGCGGGCGGCGATCGAGGCCTTCGACACCGGCGCGAGCGTCGGGGTCGTCTCCAAGCTCCACCCGACGAGAAGCCACTCCGGCGCGGCCGAGGGCGGGATCAACGCGGCCCTCGGGAACTCTGCCGAGGACAGCCCGGAGAAGCACGCCTTCGACACCGTCAAGGGGTCGGACTACCTGGGAGACCAGGACGCGATCGAGATCCTGGCGAACGAGGCGCCCGGCGACATCTACCAGCTCGAGCACTGGGGCTGCGTGTTCTCGCGCAACGACGAGGGCAAGCTCGCCCAGCGCCCCTTCGGCGCCGCCGGCTCGCCGCGGACGGTGTTCTCGGCCGACATCACGGGCCACGTGCTCGTCCACGTGCTCTACGAGCAGACGATGAAGCGGACGGAGCAGGGGCCGATACACGTGTACGAGGAGTTCTTCGCGTGGCGGCTCGCGATCGACGACGGGCGCTGCGTGGGCGTCATCTGCTGGGACCTCGTGAACGGCGGCCTGAAGCTGGTCACCGGGAAGTCGGTCGTGCTCGCAACCGGGGGTATGGGGCGGATCTACCGCGCGACGACGAACGCGTACGCCTGCAACGGCGACGGCATGGCGATGGCGCTGCGGGCGGGCCTTCCGTTGAAGGACATGGAGTTCATGCAGTTCCACCCGACGACGCTCTACCCGAGCGGCGTACTCATCACCGAGGGCTGCAGGGGCGAGGGCGGCTACCTGATCAACCGCGACGGAGAGCGCTTCATGGCGCGCTACGCGCCGAACGCGCTCGAGCTCGCGTCACGGGACGTCGTCTCCCGCTCGGAGACGACCGAGATCGAGGGGGGCCGAGGCGTCAACGGATCCGTGCTCCTCGACCTTCGGCATCTCGGCGCCGAGCGGATCCTCACGCGGCTCCCGGGGTCGCGGGAGCTCGCGATGACGTTCGCGGGCGTCGACCCGATCTACGACCCGATTCCCGTCCGGCCCGGAGCTCATTACCACATGGGTGGAGTGGCGACCGACAACTGGGGAGCCACCGAGGTCGAGGGCCTGTACGCGGCGGGTGAGGTCGCCTGCGTCTCGGTTCACGGCGCGAACCGCCTGGGCGGCAACTCCTTGATGGAGACCATCACGTTCGGGCGCCGGGCCGGGCAGGCCGCGGCGGAGCATGCGCTTTCATCGCCTCGAGGTTCGCCGAGCACGGAGGCGGCCTTCGCGGATGCGGAGCGCGATCTCACGACGCTGCTCGCACGACGAGACGGGGAGCGCCCGTGGAAGATCCGAGACGAGCTCGGCGCCTCGATGCTCGAGAACTTCGGCGTCTTCCGGTACGGCGAGCGGATGGAGAAGCAGCTCGAGATCATCACGGGCCTCCGCGAGCGCTACGAGCGCGTGATCGTCGAGGACAAAGGGCAGGTCTTCAACACCGACCTCACGCAGGCGATCGAGCTCGGCTACATGCTCGATCTCGCGTGGGTCATGGTGAAGGCGGGGATTGCCCGTGAGGAGAGCCGCGGCGCGCACTCCCGTCCGGCGGACTTCCCGGAGCGGGACGACGAGAAGTTCCTCAGGCATTCGATCACGCGCTGGACGGACGGCGGCCCGGAGCTGTCCTCCCAGGAGGTCCGGATGACCAAGTGGCAACCCGAGGTCAGGACCTACTGATGCAGGTCGCCCTCAAGATCTGGCGCTACGACGCGATCGCAGGCGAGCGCGCGCTCAAGGAGTACGAGATCGACGCCCCCGAGGAGGCGACGCTCCTCGACTGCCTCGACATCGTCAAGGATCGCGTCGACGGCACGCTCGCGTACCGCAAGAGCTGCAGGATGATGATCTGCGGCTCGTGTGGCATGCGCATGGACGGGGCGGCCGTCCTCGCGTGCAAGACGCGGATGTACGAGATTGCCGAGGCGGGGCGCATTCCGGTGATCTCGGCGATGGGCAACCTGCCGATCGTGAAGGACCTCGTCGTCGACATGGAGCCCTTCTGGGGGAAGATCCGCGCCGTCACGCCCTGGCTGGAGCCAGGCTACGCCGATCCGGGCGAGAAGGAGCACGTCGTCTCGCAGGAGCGCATGGCCACGATCCACAAAGAGTCGCTCTGCATCATGTGCGGCTGCTGCGTCTCCGAGTGCAACTCGATGGAGGCCGACCCCGACTTCCTCGGCCCTGCCGCGCTCGCCAAGGGCATGCGCTTCGTCGGGGACCCGCGCGACCAGGCGACCGTGGAGCGCCTCCAGGCGTACTCCGAGGAGCACGGCATCTGGGACTGCACGCGCTGCTACTTCTGCCAGGAGCGGTGCCCGAAGGGCGTCGACCCGCGTGACGCGATCGCGAAGCTGGGCGCCGAGGCGATGAGGGAGGGCATCGACTCCGACATGGGCGCGAAGCACGCGAAGTGGTTCGTCACCTCGGCGAAGACGACGGGCTGGCTGCGGGAGACCGAGCTCGTCCCGAAGACGCAGGGCATCGGCCGCTCGATCAAAGACGTGAAGTTCGCGATGGGGCTGCTGCGGCACGGCAAGGTGCCACCGCCGTTCCCGCCGCACGTCGCCAAGGACGTCGACGAGGCGCGGGCGCTCTACGACCTCGTCAAGCACGAGGGTCGAGAGGGTGCCGACGGGATCGTGCAGAGCGAGAAGGCGCTTTCGCGGCTCGAGCACGGGGAGGACGCGGGCAAGGCCGCTGAGCGCGGCCCCTACGGGCCGGGGTCGTTCGCGAAGCCGTATCTGCCCGGGGAGAACG
>DATDOS010000026.1:0-42258 GCA_035293125.1 Gaiellaceae bacterium
CCCAAGGCGTCGGCTCCGACGACGTCTGCGAGGTCGGCCACCTGCCGCGCGCGCGCGACGAGCGCGTAGAGCTGGGCCGCGATCTCCAGGTGGTCGTCCCGCGTGCGCCCCGGCCCTGCGCCGAGTCGCATCAGACGCGAGAGGGATCCGAGTGCGTCGAAGGGTGGGTACACGCCTTGCGCGTGCAGCTCCTGGTCGAGCACCAGCTGACCCTCGGTGATGTAGCCGGTCAGGTCGGGAACCGGGTGCGTGATGTCGCCGGCCGGCATCGTCACGACAGGGAGCTGCGTGAGCGAGCCGGGGCGCCCCCGGACCCGACCCGCCCGTTCGTAGAGAGATGCGAGGTCGCTGTACAGGTAGCCGGGATACCCTCGACGGCTCGGCACCTCGCCTCGCGCCGCGGCCACCTCGCGTACTGCCTCGCAGTAGCTCGTCACGTCGGCGATGACGACGAGGACGTGGCGGCCGCGATCGAAGGCGAGGTGTTCGGCGACCGTCAAGGCGATGCGCGGGGTGGCGATGCGCTCGACGAGCGGGTCCTCGACGGTGTTCACGAAGAGGACGATGTCGCCGATCGTGGCGCGCTGCTCGAGGATGTCGCGGACGTCGGCGGCGTCGGCGTGCGTGATGCCGACCGCAGCGAAGACGACGGCGAAGGGCTCGTCCTCCGCGACGCTCGATTGCGCCGCCACCTGAGCTGCGAGCTCGAGGTGCGGCAGCCCGCCGACGGAGAAGATCGGCAGCTTCTGGCCACGGACGAGGGTGGCGAGGCCGTCGATCGCGCAGACCCCGGTCAGAATCGCATCGCGCGGTGTCTCGCGGAGGGCGGGGTTGATCGGGCGTCCGGACACCTCCCTCCGCTCCCGACCGAAGATGGGGGGCCCGCCGTCGAGTGGGTCGCCGCGGCCGTTGCAGACGCGGCCGAGCCAGCTCTCGCCGACCGGGATGCGTAACGGACCGCCCGAGAACGAGACGCGCACCTCGTCGAGACGCAGCCCGGCCGTGCCCTCGAACACCTCGATCACTGCCCAGTCGCGGTGCACGTCGAGCACGATCCCGTGTCGTACCTCGCCCGAGTCGAGGTGAACCTCCCCGACCTCGTCCCAGCCGATCCCCTCCACGCCTTCGACCACGAGCAGGGGGCCTCGCGCGGAGGATGCGCCTGAGTACTCGATGTGCGGTCCGGCGGTCAGAGCAGCCCCCCTAGTGTTGCGAGCAGGCGGCCCCGTACGGCCTCGACTGCCTCGACGTCACCCGGGCCGGCTTCGTCGCGCACGCGCGTCGCTTCGGAAAGGTCTGCCTCCTCGATCCGTGACGCGGGCACGCCCTGGTCGAGCAGATGTCGGAAGCGGTCGTGCAATGCGAGCACCATGTCGAGCAGCGCCGCCTGCTTCGACGGCTCGCAGTAGGCATCGTTGGCGCTCAGCGCGCTCTGCTGGAGCACGGCTTCGCGAAGCAGACGGCCGGCGAGCAGCACGATCCGCTCCGCGTCGGGCAGCGACCCGGCACCTATGAGCTGCGCGATCGCCTCGATGCGGTCGGCCTCCGCGAGCAGGCTTAGGGCGCGCGCTCGCCGCTCTCCCCAGTTCCAGTCACCGTGCAGCGAGTGCCAGCCGGCGAGAGCCTCCGCGTCGCGGCAGAAGGAGTCACGCCAGCTCACGGCAGGGTGGTGGCGGGCGTAGGCGAGGTCGCGGTCGAGCGACCAGACTGCGCGAACGAAGCGACGCGTATGCGCGGAGACGGGCTCGACCATGTCTCCGCCGGGAGGCGAGACGGCACCGAGCACGCTGACGGAGGCCTCGGCGCCGGCCAGCGTGCGTACGCGCCCCGCGCGCTCGTAGAACGCGGCGAGAGCCGACGCGAGCCCCGCCGGATAGCCCTCCTCGGCCGGGAGCTGGCCGGTGCGAGAGGCGACTTCCCGCAGAGCTTCGGCCCAGCGCGAGGTGGAATCCGCGATGACGACCGTCTCGTGGCCCTGGTCGCGGTAGTACTCGGCGACCGTCACGCCGGTGTAGATGCTCGCCTCGCGTGCGAGCACGGGCATGTTCGACGTGTTCGCCACGAGCACCGTGCGGTCGAGCAGCCGCCGGCCCGTACGCGGATCCTCGAGCTCCGAGAGCTCCTGGAGGACATCGGCGAGCTCGTTCCCGCGCTCCCCACAGCCGACGTAGACGATGACGTCGGCATCGCACCACTTGGCGATCTGCTGAAGAAGGACCGTCTTGCCGGTGCCGAAGCCCCCTGGCACACCGGCCGTGCTCCCGCGTGCGAGCGGAAAGAGGAGGTCGAGCACGCGCTGGCCGGTGACGAGCGGGACGCTGGCGTGGAGCCGGGCGCGAACGGGCCTTGCGCGGCGCACGGGCCAACGTTGCAGGAGGGTCAGCTCCCGGCCGGCGACGCGGGCAATGGGCTCCTCGACCGTGTACTCGCCCTCGCGTGCGATCCACTCGAGACGCCCGGCGATCCCCGGTGGCACGAGCGCGCGGTGCTCCACGCCGGGCGTCTCGGGGACGGAACCGAGCACGGCGCCCGCTTCCAGATCCTCTCCTTCGACGACCGCAGGTACGAATCGCCAACCGACCGAGCGGTCGAGCGTCGCCGGTCGGGCGCCGACCTCGAGGAACTCCGGGGCCCCTGCGAGGCGGCGCAGCATCCCGTCGAAGACACCGCCGACGAGCCCGGGCCCGAGCTCCGCCATGAGGGGCCCACCGCTTGTCTCGACCGGCTCCCCCGGCCGGAGACCGCCCGTGTACTCGTACACCTGGACCGTGGCCGTGCCCTTCTCGAGCGCGATGATCTCTCCGGGAAGACGGGCCTCGCCGACCTCGACGAGCTCGAGCATCCCTGCGGAATCCATCCCCGCCACGTCGACCACCGGCCCGTTGACCCGCACGATCGTTCCCGTGGTCACGCCCATAGCCGCTCCAGCTCGGCGGCGTGCTCGGCCAGACAGCGCTCGACGAGTGCCGGCAGCGTGTGGTCGACGCGCCGGTTGTCGACACGCCCGATGACGCCGCCGTCCGGAGGATCGAGCTCGAGCTCGGCCTCGGGGCCGAGCTCCTCCCGTGCACGGGCGCCGAGGCGTTCGAGCAACTCCTCGTACCGCGGCTCCGAGCGCAGGCGCTGGACGGCGACTCGAGCTTCCCGTCGTACGTCGTCGTAGATCGCACGCTTGGCCTCGAGCACCAGCGTCCGCGCCTGCCGTCGCGCGTACGTGAGCTCGGAGGCCGCCTCGAGCTCGGCGGCGGCCTCGCCCTCGGCCCGCGCACGACGGACGAGGGCCGCCTTCTGCTCCTCGGCCTGCGCAACCTGCGCGGCCGCCCGGTCTTCCGCCTGACCCACGAGACGCTCCGCCTCCGCCTCTGCCTGGGCGAGAAGCGCCTCGCGCACCGGATCGAGGCTCACTCCGGCAGCGACACCCATACGATGTCCTCCCGCTCGGACCGTCTCCCTTCGAGAGCGGCTGCAGCCTCGGGTGTGAGGATGAGGAGGCCGACATCACGCTCGAGCCCGTCCCATTCGTCATGCGCGGCCTGCGCGGTCTCGGCGGTTCGTACGTCGACGCCGGCGAGGGCGAAGCCCGTCAGTCGGCGGGCTTCCCCGATGGCCACGACGCCGCTCATAGGCCAACCTCCGTTGGCCTATGAGCGGGTGGAAGGGGTGTGGGGGAACCGGGAGGTTCCCCCACGCTCTCAAGGAAGGGGGCTCGCGGGGGAAACATGGTTTCCCCCACGAACGCGAGCCGAAAGCGAGCGTTGCTCATGCGCGCACCTCGCCCTTGCGCAGAGGCGTGATCCGCAGGAGCGGATCACGCCTCGCGAACACCTCTGGGCCGGCCTCGGCTCCCGGCCGGCAGAGCCGGCCTCCGCCGCGGCCTGACGCCGCTCGCGGCACCCGGCTCTGCGGGCCCGTACAGGAAACTGCGTGGGGGACAGGATCAATCCTGTCCCCCACACTGTTCTTCTCCCTCCGGCCTGGCACCGCGAGCGGGGTTTCGGGGCCCCCGGAAAGTGCAGAGCACTTTCTGGGGTTGGACGTCCGAGGAACGCGCATGAAGGCCGGGGTTGAAACAGGGCGTCTCATGCGTCGTCCTCCGAACGCAGCTCGGACTCGAGGCGGGCACCCTGGTGATGGAGCTTCGTGATGGTGTGCCCGAGCTTCTCGCGCTTCGCCGCGAGGTAGTGGGCGTTCTCCGGTTGCGGCTCGACTTCGATCGGGACCTGCTCGACGACGCTGAGACCGAAGCCGTCGAGCCCGGTGAGCTTGTGGGGGTTGTTGGTGAGGATTCGAATCGTGGTCAGCCCGAGGTCGGCCAGGATCTGGTTCCCGATCCCCCACTCCCGCGCGTCCGCCGGGAAGCCGAGCTCGATGTTCGCCTCGACGGTGTCGAGCCCGGTCTCCTGCAACTCGTAGGCCTTGAGCTTGTTGAGGAGGCCGATCCCGCGTCCCTCCTGGCCCATGTACAGAAGCACGCCACGCCCCTCCGACGCGATCCGGGCAAGTGCCTGCTCGAGCTGCTCCCCGCAGTCGCAGAGGAGCGAATGGAAGACGTCGCCCGTCAGGCACTCGGAGTGGACGCGCACCAGCACGTTCTCGGCGCCCTGGACGTCGCCCGCTACCAGGGCGACGTGGTGCTTGTCGGTCAGAAGCTCGCGGTAGGCGATCGCCTGGAAAGCCCCGTAGTCCGTCGGGAGCCGCACAGAGACGACGCGCTCGACAAGCTTCTCCCTCCGACGGCGGTACTCGATGAGATCGGCGACGGTGACCATCTTGAGGTCGTGGCGCTCGCAGAACGAGACGAGGTCGGTCACCCGAGCCATCGTTCCGTCGGCGTTCATGATCTCGCAGACGACGCCGGCCGGGTTCAGGCCCGCGAGCCGCGCGAGATCGACCGCTGATTCCGTCTGGCCCGCCCGGCGCAGCACGCCGCCCGGCTTCGCGCGGAGCGGGAAGACATGACCGGGCTGAACGAGATCGCTGGGTGTCGAGCCAGGGTCGATCGCAACCTGGATCGTTCGCGCCCGATCGTGCGCCGAGATGCCGGTCGACACACCCTCGCGGGCTTCGATCGAGACCGTGAACGCGGTGCCGAGCGGCGTTTCGTTGTGGTCGGTCATGGGGCGCAGACCGAGCTCGTCGCAGCGCTCCGCGGTGAGGCACAGGCAGATGAGCCCACGGCCATGGGTGGCCATGAAGTTGATCGCCTCGGGAGTGACGAACTGTGCGGCGATCGTGAGATCGCCCTCGTTCTCGCGGTCGGCGTCGTCGACGACGATGACGAACTTCCCGTAGCGAATGTCGTCGATCGCCTCTTCGATCGTTGCGAACGGTGAGGCCGTCGTAGGTGCCTCGAGATCCACGCTCATCTCCGGATCGTAGCCCGACCGGGGTCAGGTCCCACGGGTCTGACCACCCGACAGCAGTCGTTCCACGTACTTCCCGAGCACGTCGGCCTCCAGGTTGACCTTCTGGCCCGGCCGAAGCGCGGAAAGGGTTGTCGCGTGAATCGTGTGCGGAACGAGCGCCACGGCGAATGCGTCGTCGGCAAGCTCGGCCACCGTGAGGGAGACGCCGTCGACGGTGATCGACCCCTTCTCGACGCAGTAGCGGAGAACGTCGTCCGGCGCCTCGACGAAGACCCTCAGCCCCTCACCCTCCGCCTCGACGGACTGAACGCGGCCGACCGCGTCGACATGTCCCTGGACGTAGTGCCCACCGAGAGGCTCGCCTGCGCGCAGCGCCGGCTCGACATTCACCTGAGCGTCGGCCGTGAGGCTTCCGAGCGTCGACCGCGCCAGCGTCTCCGGGACCGCGTGGAACCCGATGAGCTCACCGTCGATGGTCTCCGCAGTGAGGCAGCAGCCGTTGATCGACACGGAGTCGCCGACGCTCGTGCTCGGGGCGGTATGAGGAGCGCGGACGACGAGCGCCCGGCCGTCACCTCTCTCTTCCGTCGAGACGACGCCGCCGAGCTCGCGCACGATCCCCGTGAACATTCTCGAACCGTACCCCGATGAGCGCTCACCGGGGCGTCGCTCGCGAAGGAGGCGAGCGCGAGGCGCGAAGGACAGTACATCGGGTACGGACAAGCGCCGAGCGCGATGCATCCTGTGGCGAGCGGCGTCAGCCTGCCCGAGGCCGGCTCCGCCGGCCGGAAGGGCAGGTGGCCGGTGAGCGCTCAGGGCTCGTTGACGTAGCCCTGGAGCAGCACGTCCTCTCCGATCGCGCGTGACTCGAGACGAGTGAGCTCGAGGGGTCGCGCAAGGCCTGAGAGCATCCCGGGCCCCTCCCCCGACAGCGTCGGCGCGACGAATACGAGCAGCTTGTCCACGAGGCCTTGCTCCAGGAAGCCAGCCGCGAGAGTCGGGCCGCCCTCGAGGAGGAGGGACTGGACGCCGTCCGCTGCGAGCGCCTCGAGCTCCTCGCGGAGCGGGCCCGAGTGGAGCTCGAGCTCCGAGTCGTCGGGGAGCGGCCCGCGGCCGAAGGCGATCCTGCGCGGCTGCCGCGCGACAGGGACGTCGCGCGCATCGAGGCGCGGGTTGTCCCAGCGTACGGTCCCCATGCCGACGGCGACGGCATCGGACTGTGCCCGGAGCACGTGCACGAGCCGCCGCGAGTCCTCTCCCGTCACCCAGCGGGCGCCCGGCACCCTCACGCGGCCGTCGAGGGTGACCGCGACCTTGTACGTCACGAACGGCCGTCCGAGCGTGACCCATGTCCGCCACTCCTCGATCTGCTGGCGGCAGCGAAACCCGAGGTCGTCCTCTGCGAGCTCGACCGCTATGCCCGCGTCACGGAGTCGCTCGAGACCGCCGCCGTGCTCAGGGTGCGGGTCGGTCTGTCCGGCAACGACGCGCGCCGCACCCGCCGCGATCAGCGCGTCTGTGCATGGAGACGTATCGCCGTGGTGGGCACACGGCTCCAGGGTCACGTAGACGGTGGCGCCGCGCGCCTTCTCCCCGGCCGCGCCGAGCGCGATCACCTCGGCGTGCGGCCCGCCCTTGCGCTCGTGCCACCCCTCGCCGACGACCTCGCCCCCCGCGACGACGAGGGCGCCGACAACCGGGTTCGGGTGAGTCGTCCCCCTCCCCCGCTCTGCGAGCTCGATCGCCTGCTCGAGGAACTCTGTGCTCATGAAGGATGATCCTAGGCGCGCGCCCGCCGGAGGAGCCGCGCGGACTCGATCATGTCCTCCTCGAGCTTGCGCCCGCTAACGCCCCAGACGAGAGCGTGGGCGATCCCCCAGCGGCGCATGCGCTCGCGGTCGAGTCCGAGCTGGGACGAGAGGAGATCGAGCCGTTGCCGGATTCGAGCAGCGTCACCGGCCCCGCCGAGCAGCCAGCGCCGGTCGCGTAGCAGCGACGCAGCGTCGAACTCCCGCTCACCAATCAGCGGTTTCGGGTCGATTGCGAGCCACGGCTCACGCCCGGCACGCAACACGTTGCCGCCGTGGAAGTCCTGATGAAGCACGACCAGCTCCCCTTGATCGGGCCCGAGCTCGATGCAGGCAGCGATCGCCTCGTCGAGGATCCCACGGTCGAACGGCCGGCCAAGCGCCTCCCAGTCATCCGGCAGTTCGTCAGCCCATCGCTCGGCCTCTCCTGCGAGCGTTCGGAACTCGCTCTCCGCCGGCGCGGATCGCCAGAGCCTGCTCAGGACCGTCGCCCCGATCCGTGTCGCTTCTTCGTCGTCGTCCACCGACCAGAGCTGGTCGCCAGGTAGGCAGCGCTCGACGAGAAGGGCTCGAAAGCTCCGGTCGGCCTCGAGGAGCCGGACGGATCCACAGCCGCCCCAGAGCTCGAGCGCATCGGCCTCGTGCTCACTCTCCGGCTCGGGGAAGTTGACCTTGAGCACCGCCGGCGTGCCGTCGCCACGTTCTGCCGGCACGACGAGCGACACGTTCGCGTCCCCGAACGGCACTCCGATCCGAAGCGACCAGCGCTCGGCACAGGTCTCCACGATCGAGGGAAGCGCTGCCAACCATTCGGCGCCGCCCGGAATCGTGCGCCACCAGTCCAGTCCCGAGGGAACTCTCACCGACGCAATCTGGCGACGAAGAACCCCGCCGTGCCGTGAACGTGCGGAAGCGTCTGCAGGAACTCGGGTCGACGTGCGTGTCGGAAGTGAGGCCACTCCTCCGCGAGCGACGCGTCGACCTCGAGCCCGGAGGCTTCGACCACCGCTTCCGACTCGTTCGGATTGATCGTGCAGACCGAGTAGACGATCGTCCCTCCCGGCCTGACGCGCTCGGCTGCCGCGCGAAGGAGCTCGAGTTGGAGCTCGGGAAGCGGCTCGCCACGCCAGCGGAGGTCCGGCCGCTGGTTGAGGACCCCGAGACCGGAGCACGGAGCATCGACGAGCGCACGGTCGAAGCCCGTGAGCTCGGGAGGAAGCGCACGTCCGTCCGCGACGACGACATCCACGTTCGCGGCGCCAAGCCGTCGCGCCGTCTCCTCGAGCTCGCGCGCTCGGCCTTCGTTCAGCTCGACCGCGACCACGTCTCCCGCGAGCATCGTCGCCTTGCCCCCCGGTGCAGCGCAGAGGTCGAGCGTTCGCTCGCCGTTCTGCGCCCCGACTGCGAGACCGACGAGTTGCGAGCCGCGGCTCTGCGGCCAGACCCGGCCTTCGGCGAGCGCGGACTCGTCGATCCGGTCGACGTGCCACGCGCCTGAGACCTCCGCGTCCGGCGTTCCCTCGATCGATCCTCGCACGAGACGAACAACGAGCTCTGCGGGCTCGTTCTGCGCTCGCATCAGCTCGATGGCGTCGTCGCCGCCGAGGTCGCGCCACCACGTCTCGGCGACCCAGTCGGGGTACGAGTGCTTGAGCGCGGCCTCGCGGGCGCTCTCTTCCGGTAGCGCCCCGACGAGCGAGGCGATGCCGTCGGCGAGCCGGCGCAGAACAGCGTTCGTGAACGCCACCGCTCGCTCTAGACCAGCCGCGCGCACGAGCTCGACCGACTCGTTGACCGCCGCGTACCGTGGAACGCCGCCGACGTAACCCAACTGATACGCGCCGAGACGAAGCGCAGCGCGGACGGGCGGATCGAGGCGTGCGACCCTTCGCCGGCCGAGCGTCTCTATCGCATGGTCGAGCGTGCGGACCCGCTGGACGGCGCCATAGGCGAGCCGCTGAGCAAGCGCGCGGTCGCGCTCGTCGAGCTTCACGCCGACGGAGCGAAGCGCGCGGTCCGCATATGCGCCCTCCTCGAAGACTCGAAGCAGAACCTCGAAGGCGGCGGCCCTGGCCGGCCCTACGGTCGGAGCCCGCGTAGCCATGCCTCGTAGCTCATGGGGCGACCGCCGTCGGGCTGCACTTCGAGCGGCTCGAACGATCCGTCGTCCCCGACGCGCGCGCTCCAGACCGTGACGTGCCGCCCGTGGAGCTCGGCCCGCGCCCCGATGTGCGGGGAGAGCGCCCTGACGATGTTCACGAGCTCGCTCGCCGGACGTGCGAGGTCGAGAGCGCGGTCGTCGGCGGTGATCTTGTCCGCATACGTAATCCCGTCCTCGGCTTGCGGGCTGAAGGCGGCGCGGGAGTCCGCAAGCACGCCGTCGAGCAGCTCCGCTGCTACCGCCACAGCTTTGGCGTACACGGCTCCCGCATCGTCGTCGGGCTCGATCGAGAACGCCTCCTGCGCCGCGATCGGGCCGGCGTCCAGCTCGCTGACGAGCCTGATGACCGAAACACCGGTCTCGCGGTCTCCCGCCATAAGAGCCCGCTCGACCGGCGCCGCCCCGCGCCAGCGTGGGAGCAGCGACGGATGCACGTTGAGCCAGAGCCGTTCACCGAGAAGCGCGTCCGGAACAATCCGGCCGTAGGCCACGGTGACCACCGTCGGGGCGCCGAGCTCGAGACCGGGCTCGAGCCGCTCCGGCTGGAGCACCGGAATCGCCAGGCGCTCGGCGACGAGCTTGGCAGGAGGCGCTGCAAGCTTCCGCCCCCGCCCCGCAGGAGCGTCAGGACGCGTCAGCAGGCAGCTGATCTCGTGACGCATGGCCAGCCGTTCGAGGACGTCGGCACCGAAGCGCGCCGTGGCGCCGACCGCGATCCGCGGACTCACCTGGATCGAGTGCCGAGGACGGGCTGCGGCCGGAGCTTGGCGAGCGCGGCTCGCCGCGACTCGTCGTCGGTGCGATCGATGACGAGCACGCCGTCCAGGTGGTCGACCTCGTGCTGGATGATCCGCGCCGAGGACAGCTCGAGGTCGAGCTTCACCGGCTCTCCCGCAACATCCACGCCCTCGATCGTGACAGCAACCGACCGCTCGACGGGCACGAGCACGTCGCGTAGGGAGAGACAGCCCTCGTCGTCGATCTCTGTGTCCTTCGAGAGGTTCGTGATCACAGGGTTCACGAGCACACGATCCTCGCCCTCGTTGACGAAGACGAAGACGCGGCGGAGGACGCCGACCTGCGTCGCCGCGAGCCCGACGCCGTTTGCCTCGTGCATCAGTTCGGTCATGCGCTCGACGAGCCGCTGCAGGTCGTCGTCGAAGCTCTCGACCTCCCGGGCCTTCATGCGCAGGACGCCGTCACCGTACTGGCGGATACGGGAGAGCGCGACGAGCCGACGCGCCTCTCGCTCGAGCTCCCGCTCGTCGTCCTCGAGCTCGTGCTCGTGGTCGTGCTCGTGGTCGTGCTCGGCCATCGCGCGGCGAGTCTAGCCAAGCAGCAATGCGCCACCTGGCCAGACACGCCGCCTTGGCAGCGCTAACGCAAGCCCGGGATGGTGATCGTCTCGACGAGCCTCCCGCTCCGCCCGTAGAGCCGTAGCGCAGTCGGGAGGACGTCTCGCTCGAGCTCGGCTGTGGTGCTCTCGTAGAGGAACGCACGGCTTCCGTTGAGGGGGAGCTCGACCGAGCCGCCGTCAGTCTTGACGAGTGCGACCACGCCGATTCCCGGGACCGCGACGCCGCCGAGGTAGAGCTCGCTGAATCGCTCGGGGCCTCCGTTCGAGTTGACGAAGAAGGCTGCCCGCCGGCGCTCGAACAGGCCGCCCTCGAGGCAGATCGAGCTCTGGCCGGAGCCCGGATCGAGGTTGATGACACAGGACTTGCCGTCAATCGTGTCCGCCGTCTGCAGTCGCAGCTTCCGGCCGCTCCTGAGCTCGAATTCGCCTACTTCGGCTCGGCTCCCCGCCCTCACCTGAAGCCCGGGCTCGGGCCCGTCGAGTGGGTTGCCTGACAACGAGCCGGTCGATTGCGCCACGTAGGAACCGGACGCCGGCGCCGCTCGCGTGGCCTCGCGGTCGTCGGCGACTCCGCGACCAGGAACGTCAATCACGACGGACCCGGCTCCGACTGCCGTCGCACCGACGGCGACGAGAAGAAATGCGCGTTTCACGATGTCCTCCTAGGCGCAGTTCGGATCGGATTCACGGAAGCCGTAGCAGCCGCCCTGGTACGTCGCTCCCGTGTTGTTCTTGCAGTGCAACTTCTTCCGCCACGTTCTCGAGCTCGACATCGAGAGCCCGCGACGGATCCAGCCGGTCCCTTGGACTGTGTAGTTCCAGTTGCCACCGGTGTCGATGAAGGTGATCAGGCCCCACGCCCCCGAACCCTTCGAGAAGTCGTTCTCGATCCATGGGCCGCAGAAGTGGTCGTACTGCGATCCGTACCCTTCGCCCGGCGAGAACCACTCCCCGGCCGCGCTATAGCCGTAAACCGTCGCGGCCCCCGCTGCACCGAGGCCAAGCCCCGCAAGAGCCACGAGCGCAGTCACGGCGACTGTCGCGAGTCGCTTCATGAGCGTCTCCTCCTTACGGGCGATCGACTATGTGGCCCCAAGGTCTAGCCTCGCGGTCGCGTCATGTCAATTGTCACTAAAGGACAGTGGCCGGTTCAGCTCCGGCTGTTACAGCGACTGCGGGTCGACGTCCACGACGGCGGCGAGACCGTCGCGGCGCATCGCCGGTGCGGCAGCGGCGAGGAGCGTCGCCGCACGGCTGGCAAGGGCACGCGGCGAGGACGTCTTGGCGAGAAGCTGCGCGCGCTGCCGTCCGCGGAGGCGGAGGAGGGGCGCAGGTCCGATCAACCGGACGCCGGGAAGCGTGAGTGAATCGCGGAGCTCGCGGAGCACCTGCAGCGGGGCGGCGAGCTCGGGCCCGGACACGACGATGGCAACGAGATTGCGAAACGGCGGGTAGTCGAGCTCCTCGCGGCGCGCGAGCTCCTGCGCCAGGAATCCGGCGACGTCGTGCCGCGCCGCATACGTGAGCGGGGTGGCGTCCGGCTGGAAGGTCTGGACGAGAACCTTGCCCGGCGCGTCGCGGCCGCTCCTCCCGGCGAGCTGAGTGACGAGCTGGAATGTTCGCTCCTCGGCCCTGAAGTCCGGGAAGGCGAGGCCCGTGTCGGCGTCCACGACGGCCGCGACGGCGACGCCCGGGAAGTGATGCCCCTTGGCGACCATCTGCGTTCCGATCAGGACCGCGGCGCGAGCGGCGGCGAAGCGCTCGAGTGCCTCGCGTAGCGCGCCCGCGCGAGCGGACGTGTCCGCGTCCAGCCGTATTCGCTCCAGGCGTGGAACACGGCGCGCGAGCTCCGTCTCGAGGCGCTGCGTCCCGGCACCGACACGCGCGAGCTCCACCGAGCCGCACTCGGGACACTGTTCCGGAAGCTCCTCGGAGTACCCGCAGTGATGGCAGTGAAGGCGGCCGTCGCCGTGCAATGTGAGCGCGACGTCGCAACTCCGGCACCGGCGGGAGACACCGCACGCGCGGCAGTGGATCGCCCCGGATACGCCGCGTCTGTTGAGGAGCAGGATCGCGCGTCCGCCCCGTTCCTCGACGGCCGCGAGCTCGGTGAGGAGCGGCGCGGAAAGCGGGTATCCCGCCTCGCGCCGAAGATCCACGACGCGCACGGAGGGAAGCGGCGCTCCGATCCGTGCCGGAAGCTCGAGCCTGTCGAGCCGGGCCCAGCTCTCGACCCGCGGCGTCGCGCTTCCGTAGACGGCGACGGCGCCCTCGAGGGCAGCCCGCTTCGCCGCGACCGTGCGAGCGTCGTACCGGGGATCCGACTCCTGCTTGTACGACGCGTCATGCTCCTCGTCGACGACGACGAGCCCGAGATCGGAGACGGGCGCGAAGATCGCGGACCGGGCGCCGACCACCACGTGGGCGTGGCCGCTGGAGATCCGCTCGCGCTCGTCGCGGCGCTCCGCCTCCGTGAGGGAGGAGTGGAGAACGGCGACGCGATCGCCGAAGCGCGCCCCGAACCGGCCCACTGCCTGGGGCGTCAGCGCGATCTCGGGCACGAGCACGATCGCGCTCCGTCCCCGCTCGAGCGCGGCTGCGCACGCCTGGAGGTAGACCTCGGTCTTGCCGCTCCCTGTCGGGCCATAGAGGAGGACGTGATCTCCGCCCGCGTCGAGCGCGGCCACGATCCGGCCGACCGCATCTCGCTGCGCCGTTGTCAGCTCATCGGGCTCGGGTTCTCCTGCAAGGGCATCGCGCACGGCCGGTTCGCGCCGCTCGCCCCGTCGAGAGCGCGCCTGCGGCGCGATGAGCGCGAGCGCTCGCGCCGGAGTCGATCCGTAGTAGTCGGCGAGCCAGAGCGCGAGGTCGACGAGCGGAGCGGGAACACGATCGATGACCGGGCCGGTCTTCGCCACCGCGACGCCCGCGGGTGCCTCGACGCCCGTCTCGACCACGACTCCGCGCAGGTGGCGTGCGCCGAGCTGCACGGAGACGACGGCTCCCCGCCCAGCGTCCTCGGGTACCTCGTACGTGAACGGCCGCGCAAGTGCGCGGGCGGTCACGAGGGGGTAGATCTCCGCGAGGGGCACGACGGCGAGCGTAGCCGCGCCCGCGGGGGGCTGACTGTCGCAGAACAGCCAAGCTGCAAGTTGTAACTTGGCGTCTGGTGCTCACTTCGAGCCGCCAGCGCGCTCGCTGAGCAGGGTCAGCGGAGCAAGTATTCCTTGTAACTTGGGAGAAATGCTCGCGGCGTCGCGACTGAACCGTGTCGCGTATCCGACTGGCGCGTGCCGGTGTAAGGTTTGCCTTACATGGCGTGTTTGATGATCCGCCTCGAAGGCGTGACCAAGCGCTTCGGCGACGTCGTCGCCGTCGACGACACCTCGCTCTGCGTCGACCGCGGCGAGGTCGTCGCCCTGCTGGGCCCCTCGGGTTGCGGGAAGACGACCCTCCTGCGCCTCGTCGCCGGCTTCGAGCGCCCCAACGCCGGAACCGTCGAGGTAGCCGGCCGAATCGTGGCTGGAGCGGGATCATGGGTGCCGCCCGAGCAGCGCCGGGTCGGGATGGTGTTCCAGGACTACGCGCTGTTCCCCCATCTCACAGTGGCCCAGAACGTGGCGTTCGGTCTCGCGCGTCGTGAGCGCGCGGCGCGGGTTCCGTCCCTGCTCTCGGTCGTCAGGCTCGACGGCCTCGGCAGGCGGTACCCGCACGAGCTCTCGGGCGGTCAGCAGCAACGAGTCGCCCTCGCCCGCGCGCTCGCGCCCGCACCCGAGCTCGTCCTCCTGGACGAGCCATGGTCGAACGTCGACCCCTCCCTGCGCGAGTCGCTCCGCGGAGAGGTCACCGAGATCATCCGCCCACTCGGGGTCACCGTCGTCCTCGTCACCCACGATCGCGAGGAGGCGTTCTCACTCGCCGATCGGATCGCTCTCATGCGCGACGGGAAGATCGTCCAGGAGGGAACGTCCGAGGAGCTCTACTTCGCACCCGCCTCCCGGTGGGCTGCGGAGTTCGTCGGCGCCGGCAACGTCCTGACCGGCCCCGTGGCGGACGGGTTGGTCCACACGGCGCTCGGGGCGTTCCCGGCGAACGGCTACGCCACCTCACAGGTGCTCGTGCGACCGGAGCTCCTCGAGCTCGAGCTCGATCCGGCGGGCGAAGCGGAGGTGGTGGCACGCGAGTTTCGAGGTCACGACGTCTTCTACCGCGTGCGCCTCGACGGGGTCGAGCTCGTCTCCCAGCGGCCGTCGACGGAAGTCGTGCCGCTCGGGGCCCGCGTCTCGATTCGGCTCCACGATGGCCGCGTCCCGATCCTGAACTGACGGCCTGATCAATCTTGGTCAGATCCGTGTAAGGTGGCCCTTACACCGCGGCTGAGGAAACCCTTACACGGAGGTCTACATGAAGGTGATCGCGGGTATCGTCGTCCTGGTCGCAGCCTTGGCGGCTGCGGGCTGCGGGGGCGATGACGGCGGCCCGCTGACGATCTACTCGGGTCGTGAGGAGGAGCTCGTCGCGCCGCTCTTCGACATGTTCAGCGAGGAGACGGGGATCGAGGTCGAGGTGCGGTACGGAGACAGCGCCGAGCTCGCCGCGACGATCGCGGAGGAGGGCGGAAACTCTCCCGCCGACCTTTTCTGGGCGCAGGACCCAGGGTCGCTGGGCTCGATCGAGTCCCAGCTCGCGGAGCTACCGCAGGAGATTCTCGACCGGGTCGAGGAGCGCTTCCGCGACGACGAGGGCCGCTGGGTCGGTACGTCGGGCCGCTCGCGGGTGATCGTCTACAACACCCAGGCGCTCTCCGAGGACGAGGTCCCGGACTCGGTGTTCGACCTCACCGACCCCAAGTGGAAGGGCCGGATCGGGATCGCGCCGACCAACGCATCCTTCCAGGCGTTCGTGACCGCGATGCGGCTGTCGGCGGGCGACGAGCGGACACGGCAGTGGCTGCTCGACCTGCAGAAGAACGACCCCAAGGAGTACGAGAAGAACACGCCGATCGTCGAGGCCGCGGCCGCCGGCGAGATCGACCTCGGGCTCGTGAACCACTACTACCTCTACCTCGTCAAGGAGGAGCAGCCGGACGCGCCGATCGCGAACCGCTTCCTCGCAGCCGGGGATCCCGGAGCGCTCGTCTCCGTCGCGGGTGCAGGTGTGCTCAAGAGCTCGGACCAGAGCGACGACGCGGAACGTTTCGTCGAGTTCCTCCTCTCGGAGGAAGGGCAGCGCTTCTACGTCGAAGCGGCGGAGGAGGCGGAGTACCCGCTCGTCGAGGGCATCGAGCCCAAGGAGGGACTGCGTCCGCTCGCGACGCTCCAGGGTCCCGACGTCGACCTCACGAGCTTCGGCGCGGAGCACGAGGCGACGATCGAACTCCTGCGCGAGACCGGCTATCTGACGTGAGCCGCGGAGCGGGGACGCGCGCCCCGCTCCCGCTCGCCCTCGCGGCGGGCATCGTCGTTGCAGCACTGCTGCTGCCGCTCGCGTACCTGGTCATCCGGGTCGTGGGCGGCGGCAGGGCGCTCGAGATCCTCGGCGAGGCTTCGACCTGGCGCCTCGTGTGGAACACGGTGCTGCTGGCGATCGGGGTCGTGGCGGCCTCGGTGCTCGTCGGGGTTCCCCTCGCGTGGCTCGTCACGCGCACGGACCTCCCGGCGCGCCGCGTGTGGTCGACGGCCGGAGCACTCCCACTCGTCATCCCGAGCTACGTCGCGGCCTTCTGTCTCCTCGGCTTCTTCGGCGAGCGCGGGCTGCTCGCCGACGCGCTCGGCGTGGAGCACCTCCCGGAGGTCAAGGGCTACTGGGGCGCACTCGTCGCGCTCACGCTCGCCACCTACCCGTACGTCTTCCTGCTCACACAGGCCGCCCTGCGGAACCTCGACCCCTCGCTCGAGGAGGTGGCCCGCGGGCTCGGGACGTCTGGGCGGCGCACCTTCATCCGGGTCATTGCGCCCGCACTCCGACCCGCCGTCGGCCTCGGCGCTCTCCTCGTGGCTCTCTACACCCTCTCGGACTTCGGGGTCGTCTCGCTCATGAACTACGATACCCTCACCCGGGCGATCTACATCCAGTACAAGAGCCTGTTCGACCGCGCTCCGGCGGCGACCCTCGGGCTGCTGCTCGTCGCGCTCACCGCCGTCGCGCTCGTCGTCGAATACAGGACAAGGCGGCGAGGCCGCCTCTACCGGACGAGCCCCGGAGCGGAGCGGCCCCAGCCGATCGTGCGGCTGGGGCGCTGGAAAGCGCCGGCGCTCGCGTTCTGCGCGGCCGTCGTCGGGCTCTTCCTCGTCCTCCCCGCCGGCGTGCTCGGCTACTGGCTCGCGCGTGGAATCGCCAACGAGCGCGAGCTCCAGATGCCCTGGAGGGAGGCGTTCCACTCGCTCGGCGCCTCCGGGCTCGCGGCGGGTGCCGCCGTCCTCGCCGCCCTCCCTGTCGCCCTGCTCGCCCTCCGCTATCCGTCACGGACCTCCAACATGCTCGAGCGGCTCTCGTACGCGGGAAACGCCCTGCCGGGGCTCGTCATCGCGCTCTCGCTCGTCTTCTTCGCGGCGCGGTACGCATCGCCCGTCTACCAAACGCTGGCTCTACTCGTGTTCGCATACGTCGTCCGCTTCTTTCCTCAGGGGCTCTCGGGGGTGGAGTCCGCGCTCGAGCGCGTGAGCCCGCGCTACGAGGAGGCGGCCCGCGGCCTCGGGCGCGGGCCGCTCCAGACCATCGCTCTCGTGACGGTGCCGCTCGTGCGCTCGGGGGTGCTCGCAGGCGCGGCGCTCGTCTTCCTCTCCGCGATGAAGGAGCTTCCGGCGACGCTCCTGCTACGGCCAATCGGGTTCGAGACGCTCGCCACCGAGATCTGGAAGCTGACGCAGGTCGGTGCGTACTCACGGGCGGCGCTGCCCGCGCTCGTGCTGATCGCGGTGTCGGCGCCCGTGCTCTACCTCATCTCCTCGAGCCGCCGGTTCGAGTCGGGCGGTTCGGGCTAGAGTTGAGCGCCATGGCGCAGCCGCACGGCCACTCGGTCGACGAGTACCTCGAGACGATCTACTTCCTCGCCTTTCCCATCGGCGAGTACCGCCCGTCGACCGGGTCGACGGCGATCGCGGCTCGCGTCGCCGAGATGCTGGGCGTCTCGAGGGCGTCCGCAGGCGAGATGCTGAAGCGCCTCGAGGCCGACGGGCTCGTCGAGCGCGGCGACCAGAAGGAGGCGATCCTCACCGATGCGGGAATCGAGCGCGCGAAACGCGTCGTCCGCAAGCACCGCATCATCGAGCGCTTCCTCACCGACTTCATGGGCTATACGGCAGCCGAGTCCCACGTGCAGGCCGACGAGCTCGGCGACACGTTCACGGATGAGATGATCGAGCGGATCAACGAGCGCCTCGGGCATCCGGATCGGTGCCCGCACGGCTGGCCCGTGGAGCCGGAGCTCGAGCAGGCCGAGAACGCGGAGCTCGTCGCGCTCGGGGAGCTCGAGATCGGGCGGCCCGCGGAGATCGTCCGACTCGCCGAGCACGACGGCGACCTCCTCCACTGGTTCTACGACGAGGGGCTCGCGCCGGGCACGCACGTCGAGGTGCGCGCCACGCAGCCCGCGGCGGGCCAGCTGACGGTCGCCGTCGAGGGTGCCGAACGCGCGATCACGTCGAAGGCTGCGGACGGGATCTACGTCCACGCCGTGTAACGCGCCCTTACGGAACGCTCAAACACCTCTTAGCCCTCGCTCACAGAGGGCTGCCAGCATGTGCGCGGGAAACGGGGAAGCACGAAAGGAGACTGGGGAAGAATGAGGATCAACCGTTACGCCGTTACCGCGATCGTGGGAGCAGGCGCACTTCTGATCGGAGGTGGCGTCGCGGTCGCGGGCCCGGGCGACGGAGACCGGAGCGCCCGCTGCGGGGAACGGCTCGCCAAGATCGCAGAAGCGCGAGGCGTCTCCGTCGAGCAACTCCAGGCCGACATCAAGGCGAGGCTGCTCGCACGTGTCGATGCGGCCGAGAACGCAGGCCGGATCTCTTCCGAGCGAGCTGCGCAGCTCAGGGAGCGGATCTCCGTAGGCTCGCTCTGCCAGGGTGCTCGCCACGGCAAGGCACGGCTCGCGGCCCGCAGCATGCTGCGTGCGGCCGCCGAGTTCCTGGGCCTCGACAGGGCCGAGCTTCGGGAGCAGCTTCCCGGCAACTCGCTGGCGGGGCTCGCACAGAAGCAGGGGAAGAGCGTCGACGCGCTGAAGGCCGCCATGCTCGCCCCTGCGAAGGAGCGGCTCGCGAAGGCGGTCGCAGCGGGGCGGATCACGCAGGCCCAAGCGGACGCTGCACTCGAGAAGCTCGGACTGCTCGCCGATCGACTCGCCTCGAATACGTTCGAGAAGAGGTAGCCAAGCGCAAGACCGGAATCACTCGACACGACGAAGCACGAAGGGGCCCTCTGGCGGGCCCCTTCGTGTTTCTTAGGCAACTCTTAGGGAACTCACAGGTGGCTCTTACGAGATCGCGCTTTGATCGAACGCGCACTCCCTCTCATCCAGTGCCCTCCATCCGAAGGCCCGCGGCGCGGGCCTTCGGTCTCTCCGGAATCAGACCGCGGACTCGGAGAGCAGGCCGGCAGCCGCGCGCAGGGCGTCCGCCTTGTCGGTGCGCTCCCACGTGAACTCGTGGTCGTCGCGCCCGAAGTGGCCGTAGGCAGCCGTCTTCGAATAGATCGGTCGGAGCAGGTCGAGGTCACGGATGATCGCGGCTGGGCGAAGGTCGAAGTGCTCCCGGACGAGCTCCTCTATCCGCGGGACCGGGATCGACTCCGTGCCGAAGCACTCGACCTCGACCGAGACCGGATGCGCAACGCCGATCGCGTACGCGACCTGGAGCTCGCAGCGCTCGGCGAGGCCGGCCGCGACGAGGTTCTTAGCCACGTACCTCGCCGCATAGGCGGCGGAGCGGTCGACCTTCGTCGGATCCTTCCCCGAGAAGCAGCCGCCACCCTGGCGAGCGGCGCCGCCGTAGGAGTCGACCATGATCTTGCGCCCGGTCATGCCGGTATCGGCCTTCGGGCCCCCCTCGACAAACTTGCCGGTGGGGTTGACGAGGACGAAGTCGCGCTCCGCGAATCTCCGCTCGTCGTAGAGATCGCGGGGCAGAATCGGATGCAGAACCTTCTCGATGACGTCCGGCTTGATCAGCGACTCGACACTGATGCCGTCCATGTGCTGGCACACGACGAGCAGCCGCTCGATCTCCACGGGTCGCTGCCGCCCGTGCTCGTCGACCTCGTAGCGCACCGTGACCATGGACTTCCCGTCCGGACGGAGATAGGGCATCAGGTCGCCGCGCCGGACTTCCGCGAGCCGCCTGCAGATCCTGTGGGCGAGAACGATCGGCAGCGGCATCAGCTCCGGCGTGTCGCGACATGCGTAACCGAACATCATCCCCTGGTCGCCTGCCCCGATCTGGTCGAGCGGATCCTCGTCGCCGGGATCGTGCTGGACCTCGTACGCCGTGTCCACCCCTCGCGCGATGTCGGGCGACTGCTCCTGGATCGAGGTGATGACACCGCACGTCTCCGCGTCGAGGCCGAGATCGGAGTTCGTGTAGCCGATCTCCGCGATCCGGCCGCGTACGAGCTTGGGGACGTCGACGTACGTCTCGGTCGAGATCTCGCCGGCGACGACCACGAGCCCGGTCGTCACGAGCGTCTCGCACGCGACGCGCCCGTTGGGGTCGTCTGCGAGGACTGCGTCGAGCACGGAGTCCGAGATCTGGTCGGCGATCTTGTCCGGGTGGCCCTCGGTGACCGACTCGGAGGTGAACGGGAACGAGCGCGCAGCCATAGGCCGGAAGGCTACCTGCGTGGTAGGTGGGCTACTCCGTCGTGGGCTCGCGTCCCATGAGCTGCTCGACGAGCGCCGTGAGCGGCACGCCGTCGAGGACCGCGCACACGCCTTCGGTGATCGGCAGCTCGATGCCGAGCCGGTGCGAGAGGTCGCGAAGCACCGGGGCGGTCGTCAGACCTTCGACCACCATCCCGATCTGCGAGGCAGCCTCGTCGGGCGAGGCGCCCTGGGCGATGAGCTCGCCCGCGCGGCGGTTGCGCCCCGAGGGCGACCAGCACGTGACGATGAGGTCGCCCATACCGGCCAGCCCGGCGAACGTGTCCGGCCGGGCCCCGGCCACCTCCGCCAGCCGCCTCATCTCCGCCAGGCCGCGGGCGACGAGCGCCGCCTTCCCGTTGTCCCCGAGCCCGAGCCCGTCCGCGCCGCCGGCTGCGAGTGCGATCACGTTCTTCGCCGCCGCGCAGAGCTCGACGCCCACGACGTCCTCGTTGACATACACGCGGAAGATCGTCGAGTGCACGGCGAGCTGGAGCCGGACGGCGAGCTCGAGGTCCTCGCTGGCGATCACCGCTGCGGCCGGGAGTCCCCGGACGATCTCGTCGGCGATGTTCGGCCCGGAGAGCACGGCGACGGAGCGGCCGCGCACGAGTGTCGAGAGCCGCTCCCCCGTCCCCGGATCGAGGCCCTTGGTAAGGCTCAGGACCGGTGCGGTGCCGGGCAGGCCGGCCACGACCTCGCCGAACACACGGCTGGGCACCGCGACAACCAGGACGTCGGCGTCGGCGAAAGGCGCCTCGTCGATCAGCGATGCGGCGATCCCGCGGAGATCGGCGTCCCGCGCGTACCGCGGGTTCCGGCCCGTCCCGGAGATCGCGGCGACCTGCTCCGGATCGCGTGCTGCGAGCGTCACGTCGTGGCCCTTGTCGCGGAGGAGACAGGCGAACGCCGACCCCCAGGACCCGGCTCCCACCACCACGAACCTCATTCGGAGGTGACGAAGTCGATCGAGACGGGCACGCCCTCGAGCCTAAAGCGTCGGCGAAGCTCGTTCTCCACCCAGTACCCGTAGTCGCGGGTGACGAGCTTGCGGTCGTTGACGAAGAGTCGGAATCGAGGGGGTCGCGTGCTCACCTGCGTCCCGTAGAGCAGGTTGAGCCGACGGCCACGGCGTCCCGGTGGCTGGCGCGCTTCTCGCAGCTCCTGGAGCGCCCGGTTCAGCTCGGCGGTGGCGATGCGCCCTGCAAACCGGGTGAAGAGGTCCTCGACCGTGTCGAGCAGCCGCTCGAGACCGCGTCCGGTCTGAGCCGACACGGCGATCACGGGCGGGCGCTGCCGGAGCCGGGTTGCGATGTGCGGCTTCACGTCCTCGATGCGAACCTCCGTGACATCCCACTTCGACAGGACGACGACGGTCGCGCACTGGGCCTTCCGGGCGACGTCCGCAACTGCCAGGTCCTGGTCGACCACTCCCTGGCTCGCATCGACGAGCACGAGCGCCACGTCCGCGCGCTCGGCGGCCTCGAGGGCGCGCAGCTCGGAGTAGTACTCGATCCCCTGGCGCTGCCTCCGTTTGCGACGAAGCCCCGCCGTGTCCACGAGGACGAAGGTCGTCTCGTCGCGACGGAGGACGGTGTCGATCGCATCTCTCGTCGTCCCGGGAACCTCGGAGACGATCACCCGCTCGCGGCCGAGCAGCGCGTTCAGGAGCGACGACTTGCCGACGTTCGGCCTCCCGAGGATCGCGACCTTGATCGCCTCCTCCCCGACCGGCCGCTCGGTGCGCCCCGGAAGCCGTTCGACGATCTCGTCCAGGAGGTCGCCGGTGCCGTGCCCGTGCAGGGCCGAGACCGGAATGGGGTCACCGAGCCCGAGCCGGTGGAACTCGAGGGCTTCGAGGTCGCGGCGGGGGTCGTCGATCTTGTTCGCGAGCACGAGCACGGGGCGGCGGGAGGAGCGCAGGATCTCCGCGAGCTCCTCGTCCCCCGGCGTCACGCCTGCCTTCGCGTCGACGACCATGAGCACGAGGTCCGCCTCTTCCACCGCTTCGCGCGCCTGCGCCGCGACCTGCGGCCCGAACGGTCCGGTGTCGGCGCGATCGACTCCTCCGGTGTCGATCAGCCTAAAGTGCGTGCCGGACCAGTCGCAGAGGAGCTCCTTCCGGTCGCGCGTCACGCCCGGGGTCTCGTGCACGACAGCGGTGCGGGTCGCAGTCAGCCGGTTGAGGAGCGTCGACTTGCCGACGTTGGGGAAGCCGACGATCGCCACGGTGCCCGCGATCTCGACGTCGGTCGGCTCCATGTCCGTCATGCCGGTGGCGTCGCGTCGCGGGGGCGGCCGAGCTCGTGGAGCCCGACAAGCCATTTCCACAGCTTGCGGATCTCGCGCTCGATCTCGAGCGACGCCTCCTTGTAGCCCTTCCCGCCACGTGGCAGCCCCTCGAACGTCATCGGCTGCCCCCACGCGACCGAGACCGGGCGGAAGCTTCCGGGGCGCCAGCTGTGACTGCCATGCAGCGCGACGGGAATGACCGGAACATCCTCGTTGATCGCCACCATCGCGGCTCCCGGTAGGACGGGGCCGGGCTCACCGGATCGCTGTCTCGTGCCTTCGACGAACATGCCGAGCGCGTTCCCGTCCCTGACGATCTGGCGCATCATTCGCACAGCGTCGCGGTCGGACTCGCCGCGCCGCACGGCAAACGCGCCGAAAGTCCTCATGAGCTCGCCGAGGCCCGGGATGCGGTGCGCCTCGACCTTGGCCATGAAATAGAGCGTGCGCGGGCTTGCGGCCCCGAGCGCAGGCGGGTCGATCCAGCTGAAGTGGTTGGCCGCGACGACCAGGCCGCCGGTCATCGGCACTCGCTCGGCGCCGTACACGCGCAGCGGCGCGGCGATCTTGACCGCCGTCCCGATAGTGGCGCGGCCGACGACCCAGGCGGCGTCCGTCTTGTTCATCGCCTCGCCTGCACGAGCTCGGCGATGCGGTCGACCACGTCGTCGACGCTCAGGTTCGTCGTGTCGAGGACGACGGCGTCGGCGGCAGGCTGCGTGTTCGCGGCGTCTCGCTCGTCACGACGTCTGAGATCCGCGGCCAGCGTGTCCGCGCCCACGCCGGGCCGGTCGACGGTGCGGCGGCGCGCGCGTTCGTCCTCCTCGGCGACGAGGAAGACCTTCACCTCGGCTCCGGGCACGACGACGCTGCCGATGTCACGCCCTTCGATGACCGAGTCTCCCAAGGCCCCGAGCGCCCGCTGCCGTTCACGCATGACCTCCCGCACCTCAGGGTGGCGTGCGACGACCGGTACGAGCCGGTCGATCACGGCCTCGCGGATCTCCCTGGACACATCCTCCTCGTCGATCTCGACGCGCCCCTCCGCGTCGAAGGAGACGGGGTGCTCACGCGCAAGGCGTGCGAGAGCGGTGCCGTCCTCGAGTCCGACGCCGTTCTTCTGCGCGAGCCACGTCAGCGCCCGGTACATCGCTCCCGTGTCGAGATAGAGGAACCCGAGTCGCCGTGCGAGCTCGAGCGCGACGGTGCTCTTCCCCGAGCCGGCCGGGCCGTCGATGGCGACGATCATGTCCGGGGAGGGTAATGAACCGAGTCGGGGGCGACCTGCCCGAGAACCTCGAAGAATCCGGGGAAGCTCGCGTCGACGGCACCTGCTCCGCGAAGCTCCACGCCCTCGCGCGACGACACTCCGGCCACGGCACCGAGCATCGCGAGCCGGTGGTCTCCACGAGAGTCGAACACGCCGCCCCGGAGCCGCGCGGGAACCCCCTTGATCCGAAAGCCGTCGCGCGTTGCCCGGATGTGCCCTCCGATCCGGCGAAGCTCCTCGACGACGGCCTCGATCCGGTCGGACTCCTTGAGCCGAAGCTCGGCGGCGCCCCGGACCACGGTCTCGCCGCGAGCGTGGCACGCGGCGAGCGCGAGGAAGGGAAGCTCGTCGATCAGCGTCGGGACCTCGGCGGCGGTGACGGAGGCGCCGACGAGCTCCGACGTGCGGACCTCCACCTCTCCTGCTGGCTCACCCCCGATCGAACGCCGGTTGTAGACGGCGATCCGCGCACCCATGCGCTCGAGCACGTCGAGCAGGCCGATCCGGCGCGGGTTGAGGTTCACGCCGTGCACGGTCAGAGCAGAGCCGGGGACGATCGCCGCAGCCACGAGCAGAGGCGCCGCGGACGAGAAGTCACGGGCGACCTCGAGCTCTCCCAGCTCGAGCCTCTGGGCAGCTTCGACCGTGACGCTGCTCGGCCGACGCGTGACGCGCGCCCCCGCTCGTTCGAGGAGGCGCTCCGTGTGATCCCGCGTCGGGAGCGGCTCGACGACGGTCGTCCTCCCTTCGGCGAGGACGCCCGCGAGGAGGATCGCCGACTTCACCTGCGCGGAGGGAACCGGAAGCTCGTAGTCGATGGCGTGCAGCGCGGACCCCTCGACCACGACCGGAGCGTGCCCTTCGGTCGTCTCGACGCGCGCACCCATCCTGCGGAGCGGCTCGGCGACGCGCTCCATCGGGCGCGCGGAGAGCGACTCGTCCCCCACGAGCTCGAAGCGGCCGCGGTGTCCCGCGAGAATCCCGGCCAGGAGCCGCATCAGCGTTCCCGCGTTCCGGCAGTCGATCGGACCGGCCGGCTCGGAGAGACCTCGGAGCCCGACACCGTGGACGGTCAACGTGTCGACGTCGTGCTCCTCGACCAACACGCCAAGCCTGCGAACCGCCTCGATCGTCGCCTCGGTATCCGCCGAGCGTCCGAACCCGACGACGCGGGTCTCGCCGTCGCAGAGAGCTCCTACGAGAAGCGCGCGGTGCGAGATCGACTTGTCGCCCGGCACCGCGACGTGCCCCTCGAGCGCGGGCACGGGCTCGATGCGCATGACCGTCAGCGTCCGGTGGTCAACCGACGGTCTTGCCCATGAGCGCGACGAGGGTGCGGATCTCGTCGGCGAAGCGGGCGAGCTCGCCGACTCGGATCTGCTGCGGCCAGTCACAGAGCGCGTCCTCGGACTGCGGATGCACCTCGACCATCACGCCGTCCGCGCCACAGCGGCACCCGCGAGCGGGAGGAGGAGGTCGCTGCGCCCCGCCGCGTGCGACGGGTCGACGATCACCGGCAAGCGCGTCTCGCGCTGCGTCAGCTCGCGCGCGACGAGCCGGTAGGCAAGCAGCTCCGGTGTCCCTGTGATGTCCATCACGCCTGAGTCTAGTGGTGGCCCGACACCGTCCCGCGGGTCCAGAGAGAATTGCCGGCGTGAAGATCTTCTCGGGAATCCAGCCCACCGGCGAACCCCACATCGGCAACTACAGCGGCGGCTTCCGGCAATACGCCGCCACGCAGAAGCAGGGTGACGCGTACTTCTGCATCGTGGACCTCCACGCGATCACCGTCGACCATGACCCGACCGAGCTACGCGACGGGACGTTGGACATCGCGGCGATGCTCTTCGCCACCGGCCTCGACCCTGGCCGCTCGACGGTCTTCGTTCAGAGTCACGTCACGGCACACGCAGAGGCGGCCTGGCTGCTCGGGGCGGTGACGCCCTACGGCCAGCTCGGCCGGATGACGCAGTTCAAGGAGAAAGGCGAGCTCCAGGCGCTCGTCTCATCCGCGCTGTTCGCGTATCCCGTGTTGATGGCCGGCGACATCCTCCTCTACCAGACCGACATCGTCCCCATCGGCGACGACCAACGTCAGCATCTCGAGCTCTGCCGGGACCTTGCCATCCGCTTCAACGCGCGGTACGGCGACACGTTCACGGTCCCCGAAGGGGTCTATCCGACGGCCGGCGCACGCATCATGGACCTCCAGGAGCCCACCAGGAAGATGTCGAAGTCGTTTGGTACCGAGCAGGGCAAGGTACTGATGCTCGACGACCCCGACTCCATCCGTCGGAAGATCAAGCGCGCCGTGGCCGACTCCGGACGCGAAGTTCGCCACGACGACTCGAAACCGGGCGTCGCGAACCTCATCGAGCTGATGACCGTGGCGACGGGCGAGACGATCGAAGAGGTCGAGGCACGGTTCGACGGGCAGGGATACGGCACGTTCAAGGAGGCCGTGGGAGACGCGCTCGTCGAGCTCATCGTGCCCATCCAAACCCGGTACCACGAGCTTCGCTCCGACTCGACCGAGCTCGCGCGCCTGCTCGGCCTGGGAGCGGACAAGGCGCGGGAGGCATCCGCGCCGACGCTCGAGACCGTGTACGACCGCATGGGGTTCACGAGGCCGTAGACGCTCGGCGAAGCGACTCCACCTCGACAGCCGTAAGTTCTCGCCACTGGCCCGACTCGAGATCCCCGAGGCCGAGCCCGGCGTAACGGCTCCGGTGCAGCCGCCGCACCGGATGCCCGACCGCCTCGCACATGCGCTTGGCCTGGTGCTTGCGACCCTCGTGCAGCGTGAGCTCGAGCCTCGTCAACCGCGTCCCGCGATGCAGGACGCGCACCTCGGCAGGCGCCGTGACCCCGTCTTCGAGCTCGATGCCCTCTCGAAGCGCCTCGAGCGCCTTCGGAGCCGGTGACCCCTCGATGTCGGCCTCGTAGACCTTCGGAACCCCGTAGCGGGGGTGCGCCAGCCGGTGCGCCAGCTGACCGTCGTTGGTGAGAAGGAGCGCGCCTGTCGTATCGGCGTCCAGCCTGCCCACGGGGACGACCCGCGTCTCGTGCGAGACGAGGTCGACGACGGTCGGGCGTCCGTGCGGGTCGTGCGCGGTCGTGACGACGCCGGACGGCTTGTTGAGGAGGACGTACACGAGAGGCTGCCGGGCGACACGCTGTCCGTCGACCTCGACCACGTCGTTCGCGCCGACGACGGTGTTCAGCTCCCCTGGCTCACCGTTCACCCGGACCCTCCCCTCCAGGATCAGCTCGTCGGCGCGCCGCCGCGAGGCGACTCCGGCACGGGCGAGAAAAGCGTTCAGGCGCACTCCACCATTGTCGTCTGGCTAGGGTGCCGCCGTGAGTCGGATCGACGTATGGACCAGCAAGCTCGCGGAGCTCGCCGTCCACGGCGCGAACGTGCAACCCGGGCAGCTCCTGTCCGTGACGAGCTACATCGGGAAAGAGGAGCTGACTCGCATGGTCGCCCGCAAGGCCTACGAGCGCGGAGCGAAGTATGTCGACGTCGTCTACTTCGACCAGTGGGTGAAGCGCGAGCGGATCGCCCTGGCAGACGAGGACACGCTCGACTACATCCCGCCGTGGATGTCGCAGCGGCTGCAGTACCTCTCCGACGAGCACGCCGCGCGCATCACACTGTCCGGGCCCCACGCCCCGCGCGCGCTCGAAGGACTCGGCCCGGCTCGCGCAGGACGCGACCTCCTCCCCTACCTGCCCGAGACGGGCGAGATCGTGAACCGGATGACGACGAGCTGGTGCATCGTCCCCGCTCCGACGCGGTCGTGGGCCGAGGTCGTCTACCCGGCGCTCGAGCGCGAGGAGGCGTACGAGAAGCTGTGGGAGGCGGTCGCGCACATCTGCCGCCTCGATGCGGACGATCCAGCCGCTGCGTGGCAGGAGCGAAACGCGGTGTTGAAGGCAAACGCTCAACGGCTCACGGAGCGGCGATTCGACGCGCTCAGGCTCCACGGGCCAGGCACCGACCTCACGATCGGACTGCTTCCGTCGGCCCACTGGGCTGCGGGAGATCTCGTCACCGTCGACGGGCGGCGACATTCGCCGAACATTCCGACCGAGGAGCTCTTCACGACTCCCGACCCGGAGCGCGTCGACGGCTTCGTCAGCGCGACGATGCCGCTCGAGCTCTCCGGATCGGTGATCTCCGGGATCCGCGTCGAGTTCGAGGGGGGTCGTGCGGTGAAGATCGACGCCGACCAGGGCGTGGACGCGCTCCGTTCCGTCGCATCGAGGGACGAGGGAGCCGCACGGCTCGGAGAGATCGCGCTGGTCGACGACCAGGGGCGCATCGGCCCCCTCGAGACGGTCTTCCTGGACACGCTCATCGACGAGAACGCGGCGACGCACATCGCGCTCGGCAACGGCTACGACCATCCGGTCGAGGATCCTGCGGACAAGGCGCGTGTCAACCAGAGCCATGTCCACGTCGACTTCATGATCGGGAGCGCGGAGCTCGCAGTCGACGGGATCACCGGCGACGGCGACGCGGTTCCCGTTCTCCGCCAGAGCGTCTGGCAGCTGTAGGCCCGAGCGGCGCCCAGGGGCCAGGCGAGCCTCGCCCTTACGACGCCCGGGCCGAAGCAACCTCGAGCAGGCGCTCACGTAGCTCTCCGGCGTCTTCGCCGAGATCGTCGAGACGGGGCAGTGACGCGAGGCTCTCGAGCCCGAAAACCCGCTCGAAGAGCGGCGACGTCCGGTAGCGGACGGCTCCACCCGGTCCGGTCTCACGGCCCGCTTCGGTGATCAAGCCCCGCTCGACGAGGCTTGCGACAGCGGAGTCGGCGGCGACGCCCCGAATGCGGGCGACCTCCGGACGGGAGCACGGGCCGAGATAGGCGACGATGGCGAGCGTCTCGAGCGCAGCCTGCGACAGGCCGCGCTCCACCGGTCGCTCGAAGAGCCGGGCGCATGCCCCGGACGCCTCGCGACTCGCGCGAAAGGCGAAGCCGCCGGCAACCGCCTCGAGAACGATTCCGCTCCTGCCCTCGCTGTAGCGCTCACGCAGCAGCGCGAGCGCGGTCTCGACGCGCTGCGGGTCGTCGTCGGTGGCCTCCGAGAGCTCGGCGACGGAGAGAGGCGCGGAGGCCACGACGAGGAGTGCCTCGACCGTCCGCGCGAGGCGATCGACCGGGTTGGAGGCGATCAGGCGGAGCGGGCTGTCCATGTGAGGATCCTTTCGCTGTCGAGTGCCTCGAAACCTTCCTCGCGTTCCTGGGGCGTTGCTGGCGAGCCGAGGCCGGAGGGGACGGTGCTCTGCACGGCCCCGGAAGGCATCGGCTCGTCAGCGGCGCCAGGCGGCGGCGGAGCCGGGCTTTCACCCCAGAAAGTGCGTTGCACTTTCTGGGGACCCCCGGGAAGGCGCTCGGCGAGAGCCGGCGCCGCCCAGGGGCGCGAGGAGCGCGAAACCCTTATGGGAGCAAAGGGAGCCGCCTGGCTGAGCGCGATCTCGCCCGACTTGCGCAGCTCGAGCAAGGCGAGGAGGGCAACCGCCTGCTCGACCCGGGAGAGCCCGCCGACCTCCGCGTCGAAGTCGACGCGGCGTCGGCGCGCGAGCAGTGCGCGAAAGCGCTCGACGAACTGCGAGACGGGCGGGAAGCGAAGCGCCATGTGGCTCAGCGAGACGGTCGGAGGCGGCTCGGCCAGCGCTCGCATGGCAGCGGCGAGCGCCGAAGGATCCTGCGGCGCCAGCGTACGCTCGGGCTGCGGCGCGAGCGGAGCGGGGCCAAGCCGGAACCAGCGGTCGCCCTCGGCGGCGAGCCTCTCGACCAGCCAGGCGGCAGCCTCCTTCATCCGGCGGTACTCGGCCAGGCGGCGCGCCAGCTCCTCGGCGGCCTCCTCGGGCTCCAGCTCGCCGAGCTCGGCCGCCTCGTCGGGGAAGAGAGCCCGCGCCTTGAGCTCGAGCAACGCCGAGATGAGGACGAGGAACTCGCCGCAGGCCTCCAGGTCGAGCTCGTCACGCTCCGCCATCAGCTCGACGAAAGAGAGGACGATCGCGGCGACGTCCACTTCGCGGGGCTCGAGCTCCTCTTTCAGGAGAAGCGTCAGAAGAAGGTCGAACGGGCCCTCGAACGCATCGAGGTCGAGCTCGAGCTCGCGCACCGGAGTCGGAGCCACGGGCGGAGGCTAGCCACGCGGCCGGACGCGCCGGGTTCGGTCGCTGATAGGCACTGAGCTGGTCTGATCCGGCGTTCCCGTCCGGGGAGTGTCGTTCTGTTCCTTCTTTCTTCTCGAAAGGAGGTTTCTCGTGTCGAGTCTGCTTCGGGAGCCGCTTCCGGCGGAGGCGCTGGTAGTGGCGATTGATCCGGGCAAGGTCGCGAATCGTGTCTGGCTGGCAAGCGGCGAGCGAGGGCTGATCGGAGAGCCCGTGTCGCTGACGACGTAGCGCGCTGGCGTCGACGAGCTCATGCGGCTGATCGCGGGGAGCGGGATCGTGAGCGAGCCGGTGATCGCGGTCGAGGCGACCGGTTCGCTGCACCGCGCCTGGACGGCGGAGCTCGAGCGGCGCTTTCCCGGCTGTGTCCGTTTGCTCGCCCCGTCGGAGACGCAGGCGGCGAGAGCGCAACTCGGCTCGCGCCGGTTCAAGTCGGACGAGCGCGACTGTGCCGCCCTCGTCTGGCTTGCGCGGCAGGGCCTCGGGCGGCTGCCGGACGCTCCGGCTCTCGAGGCGCTGCTCGGGGTAGTACGTCATCGCCGCCAGCTCGTCGCCGAGCTCAAAGTCCTGCGTCAGCGCCTGCACGATCAACTCAACCGCCTCTGCCCCGGGCTCTCGGCGCCGCAGGGTCACGGTCGGGTGCTCGACCTGCTGCGCCCCGCCGGGCGGGCGGTGCTCGCGTGCGTCGTCGCCTTCTCGGGCCGCGCGCCAACGGTGCGCTCGTTGCTGGCGCGCGCTCCAGGCCGGATCACGCGCAGCAATGCCGAGTACTGGGTAGAGCGCTGGCGGAGCTGCCTTGCTCCGCCTGCCGACGCCGACCTGCGCGCGCAGCGACTCGCCCTCGATCTCGAGCGGCTCGACGCGCTGCTGGCCGCGCTCGCGAACGCGGACGGGCAGCTGACGCATCTGCTCGCGCAAACGCCGGGTCAGGTGCTGACCAGCCTGCCCGGCGTCGCGGCCATACGCGCCGCCGCCTTCGCCTGCCATTCGCTGCCGATCGAGCGCTTTCCCACCCCGGAGCGACTGTACTCGGCGACCGGGCTGGCGCCAGCGAGCTATGAGTCGGCGACCATCAGTCGCCGCGGCCGCATCTCTCGGCAGGGGCTGCCCGAGCACCGCGACGCGCTGATGGCGATCGCCTGGGGCCTCTCGCAGGCATCGCCTGCCTTCCGCGAGCGCGCCCACGAATACCGAGCGCGTGGCTTCGCGCCGATCCAGGTGCGGGTCGCGCTCGCCCGCCACGCCTGCCGCCTCTGCCACACCCTCCTTCGCGAGCAACAGCCCTACGACGAGGAGCGCTATCGTCGAGCCCGCAGGCGCGGGCGGTGACGGCGAACGTCGCTATGCCGCATGACGGCGTAACCTAGCTTGCCGCCCGCCCGCGCCGGCCGCTGTCAACGGCGACAACGAAAGCCTGCCGCACGACGGCGCCTGATCAGCTTGCCGAGCTCCTGCGGCCGCACGCGGACACCGACGACAACGTGACTCAACGACCAGCCGGCCCCGCCGGTCTGCTCGCACCTGCGCTCATCCCGCCTTGACAGGTGAGCGGAAAGCTAGCGCTCCTTAGGGATGGCCATCGCCTCGACCTTTGGCGGTGGCCCTGCACCCCGCTTCCACGTCTTCTGCCACCAGACGAAGAACGCGGTCGAGAGGATGATCGCTGCCCCGGCGACGTACACGTTCAGGCGCACACCGCCGAACTCGTGCGACGGATCGACGCGAAGCATCTCGATCCAGAAGCGACCGATGCTGTAGAGGAGGACGTAGAGCGCGAAGAGCCCTCCCGGGCGAATCCGGAACCGCCGCTCGAGGAGCAAGAGGACTCCCGCCGCCGCGAAGCACCAGAGCGCCTCGTAGAGGAACGTGGGATGGAAGGTGTCGCTCTCGATGTCGGCGATGGGACGGTTCTCGGGCGAGATCTCGAGCCCCCAGGGCAGGTCGGTGGCCTTGCCGTAGAGCTCCTGGTTCCACCAGTTGCCGAAGCGGCCGATCCCCTGCGCGACGAGGAGCGCGGGCGCGACGCAGTCGGCCAGCTTGCCGAGATCGGCGCCGGAGCGCTTCGCGACGATCGCGCCGACGATCACACCGAGCCCGATCCCGCCCCACACACCGAGGCCGCCCTTCCAGATCGCGAACGGCCCCGACCAACCGTCCGGAAGCTCGTTCCAGCTCGTGATCACGTGGTAGAGACGCGCGCCGACGATCCCGGACGCGACTCCCCAGACAGCCACCCGGAAGATGAGATCCCAGTCTCCTCCCCGGCGCGTCCAGCGAACGCCCGTGATGCCGACTGCCGCGGCGATCGCCACGAGCAACGTCAGGCCGTAGAAGTGGATCGAGAGCGGGCCGAGCTCGATCGTGCTCGAGTCCGGCGACGGGATCGACAGAAGTGGAAGCATCGGCGGGCATTCTGCCGACACTCGCGGTCGTATCGTGTGAGAACCACCATCTGCGAAGGTCGCTGGCCTCGCGCTGACGGAGGGGAGTGCGCGGTGATACCCGCTGGGTTCCCCCGCGGCTAGAGGAGAATCTGGAGTGCGAGATCCACGGAGCAACCCCGGTTTAGGAGATTCACGGCGTCGTGGAGGTCGACGTCATGGCTCGCAGCGAGCACGAGCGCGCTCTCGGGATCGTAGCCCGCCCGCTCGAGCTCCTCGTGCCGCCACTGCTCGATTCGATCGATCTCGGACGCGTACAGCGTCTCGAGCTCTGCCGCAGACATTCCGCCGCCCTTCGCCTTGGGGATCGGGTTCACTCGCGTATTCGTCCAGTAGGACGTATCGGGCGTCCCCTTTCTGGGGGGATTTGGTTGAGGGTCCGTAAATGTTCCGTGAAGAGCCGGCGCCCCCGGCGCGGAGCGGGCGTCAGGCCCGCGCCAGCGCAAGGGCCTGCGCGAGAGCAACGTACGCCGTCGCGCCCTTCGACTCGTACACGGAGACGTCTTGCCAGGCGGCGGCCGCGGCGGCCGCGTGGTCACCGAGCGAGCGCAGAGTCCGCCAGGTGAGCCACGCATCGCCCCGGATATCGAATCCGTCCGTCGCGAGGGCGCGGTCAACCGCCTCGCGCGCGAGTGCCTCTGCGGAAGGGTCACCGTCGCGACGGGCGAGAACCTTCGCCCGTGCTGCGCGGCACAGCACCTGCGACGTAACATCGTCCTCGGCTACGGGCCGATGCCGGTGCCGGACGCGCACCGGCATGACACGTGTCATGTCAGATGTCCACGTTGTGCAAGTCGCGTCGTACTCCGTTTAGGATGGCGCGATGGCGCTCGGACGGAACGCGAAGATCGAGCTTCTGAAACGGGCCCCGCTCTTCGCCGGGTGCTCCAAGAGCGAGCTGCGCGAGCTCGCGCTGACCGCAGACGAGATCGACCTACGCGACGGCCACGTCCTCACGCGGGAAGGACGCCCGGGCCGCGAGTTCTTCGTGCTCGTAAACGGCACCGTGCGGGTCACCCGCAAGGGCAGGAAGATCAGCGATCTCGGCCCTGGCGACTGGTTCGGCGAGATCGCACTGCTCACGGATGCGCCGCGCACGGCGACGGTCACGGCGACGTCTCCGGTCGACGTCCTCGTCATCACCCATCGCGGCTTCAAGCGAGTCGTCGAGACGATGCCGTCGATCGCGCTGAAAGTCCTCGCTTGCGTGGGCGACAGACTCGCCCGCGACGCGACGAGTTGAGTAGCTCGCGCAATGCCGGAATCCGCTCGCGCGGATTCCGGCACGCGCAAACATCCCTGAAGGCGGCCGCTTCGCGGCCGCGGCGCGTCTTTCACATCAGCGTCTAGCTTGCGCCTCGGCTCTTCAGCGGCCGAGGCACACGGATGCCCATCGCCGAGAGCACGATCACGACCGCGCCGACGGCGATGACCATATCGCCGATCGAGAACACATTCGCGAGCGGGATCCAGTCCGGCGCCGCCCAGCGATCGACGAGCCAGGAGAGATGGGCGTCAGCCATGACAGTGCTGTTCGCCTCCGTTCCGTAGTCGTCACCCGCTGCGAGCACCGCCTCGGGACGCACCGGCATCGTCCCCCCGTTCGCGACGATGGCGACGAGGTTCATGCACATCCCGAGCGCGACGATCGGGACACCCTTGATCCGGGCGTTGAGCACGGCCGCGACGATCAGAAGCGCATACGAGGCAAGCCAGAGCGTCGTCGCGACGCGCTCGTCGGTGCTCCAGGGGAGGACCCCGACTGGAAACGCGACGACCTGAAGGGCGATCGCTACGAAGAAGAGCCACCATCGTCGCAGGTGCAGCTCTGCGAGTCGGCTCACCTTCCCGCCGAGCAGGAGGCCGAGGGCGACGGCTGCGACGACGGGGAGCGCGAGTGCCATTGACTCAGGCGACGATCTGCTCGGCCCGCTCGCTCGTGTGCATGCCGGCCAGCCCCGCCTCGGCGAGGTGGGCCTCGAGCGCGGCGACGATCGTCGGGTCGAACTGGACACCTGCCTTTCGGTTGAGCTCCGCGAGCGCCTCGTCCGCGCGCGAGGCGGAACGGTAGGTCCGGTCGGTCGTGATCGCGTCGTACGCGTCTGCCACGAGGATGACCCGCGAGCCGAGCGGGATCTCCTCGCCCGAGAGGCCGTCGGGATAGCCCGATCCGTCCCAGTGCTCATGGTGGTGGCGGATCCAGATGTCGACCGGCCGGATCTCCATGCCGTCGAGGAGCGCCGCGCCGAGCTCCGGGTGCGCCGCGACATGCTGCTGCTCCGCCGGGGTCAGCGCCTCCGGCTTCTGGAGGATGCTGTCCGAGACCGCGATCTTGCCGAGGTCGTGGAGCCGCCCGGCAAGCTTGAGCTGCTCGGCCAGCTCGTCCTCGAAGCCGAGCTGGCGCACGATGCCCTCGACGAGGAGCGCGACCCGCTCGGAGTGGGCTCCCGTGTACTCGTCCTTCACGTCCACGACGCGGACGAGGTTCTCGGCCGCCCGCAGCCGTGCCTGGTACTCGGCGCGGCGCTCGAGCTCGTCGACGGAGTAGAGCCGGACGACGACCGGGCTGTAGATGCACCACCGGTTCTTCCCCTTGTGCTTCGCCCAGTAGAGGGTGCCGTCGGCGACGCGCTCCAGCTGCTCCGCGTCGGCGGCGTGGTCGGGGAGGGTCGCGACGCCGGCGCTGACCGTGACGGGCTGGCCGTGCGAGAAGTCGGCGGCCGAGAATCGCCGAAAGAGCGCCTCGACGTGACGCCGGGCGCCTTCCTGGTCGGAGGGGATCAGGAGCGCGAACTCGTCGCCGCCGAGCCGGAAGGCGCTCCCGTCGGCACCCGTCGCGGTGAGGAGCCGCGAAACCTCGGCGAGCACCCGGTCGCCGGCCTGATGCCCGTACATGTCGTTGATCTGCTTGAAGTCGTCCACGTCGACGAGACACAGGCTGAGCGGCGTGCCGTCCTCGGCCGCCTGCTCGAGCGCGGCCGCGAGAGCGAGCTCGTAGGCGCGGCTGTTGCCGAGACGCGTCAGGCTGTCCGTGTGCGCGTCCCGTATCGCGCGCCGGGAGGCAAGTGAGGAGCGCTGGTACAGGGTGACGGTGAATAGTGGGCCGGCCATGAGCACGAGCAGCCAGGCATCGGTCGTCCACAAGGCCGCGGCGAGGGCGGCAAGGAACGCCTGGATCCCGAACACTGGGCACGCCAGGCGGAAGTCGTGCTTCACAAGCGGCCGGAGCGCAACACCGTCGTGGAACGAGATCGCGAGGGAGATGAAGGCGACATTCACCGCGACGAACGCGGCTCCCCCGAGCAGGGCATAGACCGTCACCGCAACGGCGTCGCCCGGGCTGTCACCGAACAAGAAAGCGGGCAGTGCCGCCGCGAAGCCGGAGAGTGCGTACACCGCCGTGTTGAACGCGGTGCGCGGCAGAGGCCGCCGCTCGACGAGCTGTGCGGCGAGCGCGCTGATGCCGGCGATCACGACCGCCCACTCCCAGCCGAACAGGATCAGGCCCGAGAGGATGAAGACGAACGCGACCGAGACGGTGCTGAGATCCTCTTCCTCGAGGGGGACCGGCTTGATCTCGGCGACGAGCGCAAGCGAGAGGAAGAGGAGAACGGCGAGCGCCTCGGCCGCCCCGGGCGGGTTGAGGGCGATCCTCACCACCGCCCCGACCGCGACTGGCAGCGCGAGCGCGAGTACGCTCGTGATCAGCCAGCGCAGCCGGGGCGGATAGGTGGAAATCCCTGCCGGATCGGACATGGATCGGTGAGGTCGCTCGAAAGCGCGGGGGCCCCTAGTGCCAGCGACGCCCGGCGCCGGAGGCGATGACGAAGGCCGCGATGCTCGAGAGTGCGATCACGAGCCTCGTCCAACGTACCTGCCACTTGAACATGGCGCATTCACTCCTTTCCGCAGTTGAGTGGTCGCAGAGATGCGCGGGTCTCAGTAGGTCTGAGCTGGGGGCGGAGCAACACCCCCCTGACGGGGGACACGGAGCCCTCGAACGAGGGATCTCTCGGTTGGCGCGCGCGCTGATCAGCGCGCAGACGTCGCCTGTTACGTGATCGCTGCTTCGCCGAGGAGAGCCCTGACCTCGGCGAAGAAGTCGGCGTCGGGCTTCACTCGGTATTCGGGGCCGAGGGCGAGCGTCCGCTCACCGACAGAGGTCTCGAGCGCGACATAGACCGGCGCGTCGCCCGGAAAGTCGCAGACGAGCGTCGCCAGCTCGCGGATCAGCCCCGCGGGCGCCTGTCGCGCGTCGATCCGAAGATGCACCTCACGGCGCACCGAGACAGACTCGAACGGGCTCACCTCGATGGCAACGAGCTTCGTCTCTCCCGCCTGCTTGTGGTCGACCCGTCCCTTGACGACGAGCACGCGGTCCGGCTCGAGCAGCTCGCGCGCGGTGGCGTAGGTGGAGTTGAAGACGACGACCTCGGCGCTCCCGGTCGGGTCGTCCAGGGTGGCGAAGACCATCGGGTCACCACGCTTCGTCGTCACCTGCTTGAGCCCGGAGACGATCCCGCCCACGGTCACCACGTCGCCGTCACGCCGTCGCTCGAGGTCGGTGAGGGCGCAGTCCGTCTTCCGACGGAGCTCCGCGCGCACGCGCTCGAGAGGGTGCTCGGAGACGTAGAGCCCGAGCGTCTCCTTCTCCAGGCGAAGCAGCTCGCGCTCGTCGAACTCCGACGACGGGATCGTCGGGTGATGTTTCTCGCCTGCCGATGCCGCCGCACCGAGCCCGTCGTCGAAGATGGACGCCTGCCCGGCAAGCCGGTCCGCGGCCTGCTTGGAGCCGTAGGCGAGCGCCTGGTCGAGGACTGCGAGCATCCCCATCCGCGTCGCCCCTGTGGAGTCGAGCGCGCCGCACTTGACGAGCGACTCGAGCGCGCGCTTGTTCACGGCCTGTGGGTCGGCTCGCTCCGTGAACTCCCAGATGGACTCGAACGGGCCTCCCTCGGCCCTGACACGAACGATTGCATCGGCCGCGGCCTCGCCCACGTTCTTCACGGCGTTGAGCCCGAAGTGGATCACGCCACCGACGACGGCGAAGTCGTGCTGCGAGGAGTTCACGTCCGGGGGCAGCACGTCGATCCCCATCTCGCGGCACGCGTTGACGTAGAACGGCACGCGGTCCTTCGTGTTCATCACCGAGGAGATGAGCGCGGCCATGTACTCCCGCGGATGGTTCGCCTTGAGCCACGCCGTTCGATAGGCGATGAGCGCGTAGCACGCGGCATGCGCCTTGTTGAACGAGTAGTCCTTCGACTGCTCTAGATCGTTCCAGAGCTGCTGCGCCGTCGCCGGGGAAACATCATTCGCGATGCAACCCTCGATGAACTTCTCCTTGAGCGATGCCATCAGCTCGTGGATCTTCTTGCCGATCGCCTTGCGGAGCGTCTCCGCCTCGGCCGGCGTGAACCCGGCGAGCCGTTTGGAGATCTCCATCGCGCTCTCCTGATACAGACAGTTGTGGGCAACGATCCCGTTGGCGACGAAGTTGTGTATCCCCTCTATCGTGAGGTCGTAGACGCGCTCCTCGCCCGCCGGCTCGATGGAGACGACCTCCTGCCAGCACACGCGCGCAGCACGGCTTGTCCTGGGCAGCGATTGCGAGTCGATCACTCCGTTCACGCACCGCGTCTCGATCCTCCGCCGCCGCCGCGACTGCGGCGTGAGGTGTTGCGCACTGAAGCCTGTCTGCGCCGCCACGCCTCGCAGCGATAACCGCCCGTCGCGCAACCGTTGTGTCCCGACCACAGCGAGGGACCGCGTTGCCTCGAGGACCTCCCAGAGCGCAGTCTCCCGATCGACACTCAAGCTGCGATCCGACGCGAGCGTCCTGACGTCGCGCTTGAACGTGACCATGAACGGCTGCACGAGCTCCGCGAATCGTGCCGTGCCGTGAGCGCTCACCTGGTACGCACACTTCTCGACCCCTTTGCCGTCACGGTAGAGCGACTCACAGATCGCGGAGCGGATCCCGAGGCGCAGCAGGAGGGTCTGAACGTCGTGCGCGAGACGTTCGGAGATCGTCTTGTAAGACACCGCCTGATGCCCGACGTGCCCGTCGCAGTCCCAGAGCGCGGCCAGGAAACGGGCGATCTCCTCGTCGGCGAGCTCGAAGACACATTCGGGGATCCATTTCTCGGCGCTGCGGACGCCCTTCCGGTTCGACCCCGCGGCGCGCCGGTCGCTCAGCTTCCAGCGCAGATTTTCCTTCCGAAGCCACCGCTCGAGTTGCGACGGCTGGTGGTACGCCGACACGCAGGAACGCTCGCGCGAGGCAACGACTGCGACCACGCCGCGATCGCGCTCGTAACGCTTGAACTGCAACCCGCCGAAGCCGACCTGACAGGAGCGCTCGAAGTCCTCGAGCAGGAGCGGGTCCTTCGACGTGAAGGTCGGCGGGCCGGCAGTGCTCAGGGCGCCATCGGCGAGGAGGTACGCGAGCGCCCTCATACACGCACGCTCACGAGCGTCGAGCCAGCGGCCTTCGCCGACGAGGCTCAGCTTCTGCGGGGTTGCTAGGAAGTCGCCAGGGGTGAGATGCTCGAGCGGCCTCCAACCTTCCTCGGTCAGGAACTCGTGGTTTGCGGTGGCCTTGATCGTCGCACCGTTCCGCAGGCGTAGCCGGAAAACAGGTCGTACGCCGTTGTCCATCCAGGCGGTAATCCGAGCGCGGGCAGGCCCGAGATCCTCGTCGACCCCTTGCACGAGAACCTTGTCGTGCTCCGCCAGCTGGTCGATGCGGATCCGACGTCCTGACGCGGCATCGAACACGAGCGTGTCTCCGCTTAGGCAGATCCCGTATGTCTCGTGGAGGATGTCCTTCAGACGCTCGTCGCTGTAGGTGACCGGTTCGCGGCCGTGCTTCCGCGCCGCGTACGTCGAGATGTAGCCCATCGGCCCAGGCCGGTAGAGGGCGACGAGCGCGATCAGGTCCTCGAACTCGCTCGGCTTGACGAGCCGCAGCGCCTCGCGCATTCCCGACGACTCGAACTGAAACACGCCCGTCGACTCTCCCCGCGCGAGCATCGCGTACGTCGCGGGGTCGTCGAGCGGAAGCGAGCCGATGTCGACACCTCCCACGAGCTCGACCGCCTTGTCGATCACGTCGAGGTTGCGAAGGCCGAGGAAGTCCATCTTCAGGAGGCCCAGATCGACGACGTCCCACATCCCGAGCTGGGTCACGACCTCCTGGTCTGCCCCCTTCTGCTGGAGCGGCACGACCTCGATCAGCGGCTGCGCGCCGATCACGACACCCGCGGCGTGGATCGAGTCCGCCCGCGTGAGCCCCTCGAGCGGCCGTGCGAGCTCGACGATCTCCTTCGCCACCGGGTCCGAGTCGACGGCCTGGCGGAGCTCCGACCCGGACTTGAGGGAGTCCTCGAGCGTCTGTCCGGGCCCTTCCGGAACGAGCTTGGCAATGCGGTCGACGACGCCGTACGGGATGTCGAGCACACGGCCCGCGTCGCGGATCGCCGCGCGTGCGGCCATGGTCGAGAAGGTGATGATCTGGGCGACGCGGTCTCGGCCGTACTTCTCCGCGACGTAGTTGATGACCCGGTCGCGGCCGGCGACGGAGAAGTCGATGTCCATGTCCGGCAGGTCCTTGCGCGCAGGGTTCAGGAACCGCTCGAAGAGGAGGCCGTAGCGGATGGGGTCGACGTCCGTGATCTCGAGGCAGTAGGCGGCGAGGGAGCCGGCCGACGATCCGCGCCCAGGCCCCACGCTCACCCCGTTCTGCTTCGCGAAGTGGATGAAGTCCCAGACGATGAGGAAGTAGTCGGCGAAGCCCATCTCGCGGATCGTCTTGAGCTCGAACCGCAGGCGGTCGGTGAGCTCCGGAGTCGGCCTGCCGTACCGCTTGACGAGACCCTTCTCGCAGAGCTCCACGAGGTAGTCGAAAGCATCCCTCCCCTCCGGGACCGGGTACGTCGGCAGCAGGATGCGGCCGAGCTCGATCTCGACGTTGCAGCGCTCTGCCACCTCGAGCGTGCGTGCGAGCGCGTGGTCGAGGCCAGGAAAGTCGCCGGCCATCTCCTCGGGGGTCTTGAAGAAGAACTCGTTGGTGTCGAAGCGCCAGTGATTCGGGTTCTTGAGCGTGTCGCCGGACTGGATGCAGAGCAGCGCCTCGTGCGCGTATGCGTCGCCCGCATCGAGGTAGTGGACGTCTCCGGTGGCGACGAGCGGGAGGCCCGTCCCGTCGGCGAGGGCGATCAGCCCCGGGTTGACCTGCTGCTGCTCCACGAGCCCCGCGTTCTGGATCTCGACGTACGTCGAGTCGTGCCCGAAGATCTGCACGAGCCTGTCCAGGTCTTCCCGCGCGTCCTTCGGCCGCTCCTCCACGAGCGCGCGCGACACGCGTCCGGACAGACATCCGGAGAGCGCGATCAGCCCCTTCGCGTGGCTCTGCAGAAGCTCCCAGTCGACCCGCGGCTTGTAGTAGTAGCCCTCGAGGTACCCGAGCGAGCAGAGCTTGATGAGATTGGCGTAGCCCTCGTTCGACTCGGCGAGGAGCGTGAGGTGCGCGTACCCCTTCGTCTGCGCCCGGCGATCGTCCGCGACGTAGACCTCGCAGCCGATGACGGGCTTGATCCCTGCTTGCCGAGCCTCGCGGTGGAGCTCGACGACGCCGGCGAGCGAGCCGTGGTCGGTGAGCGCGACGGCCGGCATCTCGAGCCGTGTCGCCTTCTCGACGAGCGCCGGGATCCGGCACGCCCCGTCGAGGATCGAGTACTCCGAGTGAACATGGAGATGAACGAACGGCTGACCCACGGGACGCCCACCTTACTGGCCCGGCGTGACGTGATCAGTTAGGCCCGTTTGCGGCGCGGACGCATAACGCCAGAGGCCTGGTACGACAGGAACGTCGCGGCCGCGAAGCGGACGCCTCTTAGGATTTCTCGCGCGACCGGGATCCGCGCTCGCGGATTCCGGTCTTGCGCATTACGAGCTATCGCCGGACCACAACGCATCCGCGAGGCGGCGCCACTCGTCCCTCAGGTCTGCGCGACCGGTGACACGCTGGAGCTCCCAGTACACGCGGACGAGCGCGCCCAGATCGGCCTCCGCTCCCGCCGATCGCCCTTCTTCGAGCACGCGCAGATACCACACACCTGGGTCGATGCCGAGCTCGGCAGCGAGAGCGAGCGCACGGTCGCGGAGCCCGCCCGTCGGAGTCTCCAGAAGAGCCATGCCTGAGCTATCGGCATGCACATCGGGGCGATTGAGGCGGTCCCCCCGGACGGGGTAAACACCTGCGGGCAGACTGTGGCGTCATGCGCCCACCGACGATCATCGAGCCCGGTCGGCTGATCGCCGGCCGCCATCCCTGTGCATGGGGACCGGAGAACGCTCCCGCCGAAGTGCGCGACCTGGCGTCCGCGGGGGTGACGCTCTTCCTGGATCTCACGCAGGACGGCGAGCTCGAGCCGTACGCAGGCCTCGTGTCGCCGCCCGCCCGCCATCTCCGCATGCCCATTCGCGACTTCTCCGTGCCGACGCACGAGCGCCT
>DATDOS010000027.1:0-5929 GCA_035293125.1 Gaiellaceae bacterium
AAACAGCTCCACCCTCGATCCCATCCTCTCTGCGACCTCCCGTTCGAGCTCCAAGGAGCCCGAACGGTCGAGCCGCGGTCGGACGGGGGTGGGGCCAAATCAGGCCGTCGTAGTGGGGCCAAGTCAGACCGTCGCGCCCAGGTGCCCATTCGCCGGCGAAAACCGAGCAGGCCTAGGACGCAGGGAGGCCGCATACCAGAAGGTATGTGGCCGACCGAGGACGACGGCATGCGAAGCGTTTGCAGCCGTGCGAAGGGGTGGCGTACTTCCCGGAGAGACCACTAGAACCTACGCAGCGTCTTCGGACGTCTCGGGGTCGGCGGGCTCGTCCACCGGCGCCGTGACCAGCTCGATCGGCTCCGCGTGGGCGCCGTCGCCCGAGACCTCGACGCTTGGCGTCTCGGCCTGCGCCGGCCCTCTCCGTTTGCGGCGACGGCGGCGGGACTTCCGCGCAGTGAGCTTCGGCGCCGGAAGGTTGTCGGCCAGGGCGTTCGCGATCTCGCCGATCGTTCCGAGCTCTTCGCGGGCTCGGTCGAGCGCGGCGTTTGCGCGAGGTGTGTAGCCGTCGGCGGAGGCCAGGAGCGCGGCGCCGACCGGGAGCGGGATGGCACCTGCGACCTGGACGAGCCGGTTGACGTTCTCCTCGTGGCGGTAGCCGCGGGAGTTCGCCGCGGCGCCGAGAAGACGCTTTGCCTCCGGGAACTCGGTCGAGACACGACGGTCCTGCACCTTCCGCGTCGTACGCGCCAGCCGCCACGTCCAACGCGCGAGGATCTGATCGGGCGCGACGGGCTTCGCCTCGCCGATCGCCCGGAGGAGGACGCGAACGCCGGCCGACCGATCCTTCTCCCAGGTCGGCGCTTGGGTCACGAGCGTTACGAGGTCGTCGAAGTCGGCGCGGTCGACCGGCGTCGCCACGCGGTCGAGCAGGGCGGTCATCCGCAGGCGGCGGTTCGGGTTCTCGGCTGCGCAGGTGGCGAGGAACTGCTCGAGCGCGCCTTTGCTCGCTCTGCCTTCCGCGAACTTGCGCGCGAACTCTCCCCTTTGGTCGAAGCGGATCTGACGACCTGCGATCGTCGCCCAGAAGCGTTGCTCGTCGTCGTCGAGGTACTTCGGGTCGATTCGCTGCCACTCGCGCTGGATCACGGCCAGTCGGCGTCCGACGTCGGGCGTCACCGGGACGAGCCATGGGGCCGGCGAGAGCTTGCGGCGGGCGCGTCGTTGCTGTCGTCGGCGGGGCGCGGGCGTGACGCGGGCACCTTCGCGGTAGAAGTCGGCGTCGAGCAGGGCGTGAAGCGACACCACGCGGTCGTTGTGGGTCGAGCCCTTGGCCACGAAGTCGACGACGATGCCGGCCTCCTTGCGCGGGTGGATGCGCATGATGCGGCCGATCCGCTGCTGGTAGACGCGTCGCGATGCAGTCGGCGCGAGGTGCATGCAGACGGTCGCACGCGGTGAGTTCCAGCCCTCCGCGAGGAGCTGCGCGTTGATCAGGACGTTGATCTCGCCGCGCTCGTAGGCCGCGAGTGTCTCTGCGAGCCGGGCAGGGGGAGTGCGGCCAGAGACCGCCTCCGCCTTCAGTCCGGTGGCCCGGAACTCCTGCGCGAGGTTGTAGGCGTGCTCCACGCCTGCCGCGTAGACGATTCCGGGAGTCGCCCCGAAGCGATCGCGGTACAGGCTCGCGGCTGCCTGATTCAGCGCCTCGTGGTCGAGTGCGGCAGCGAGCGCGCGCTCCTCGAAGTCCCCGCCGATGATCGGGACCGAGTTGATCGCGGCGGCTGGAGGCACGCGAAGGTTGCGCAGCGGCGCGATGAGGCCGCGGCGGGCTGCGTCGCTCAGGGGTAGGTCGTCGACCGAGGCCGGGAAGACATCAGAGACCTGCTTCGCGATCAGCTGCTCGGTGGCTGTCATCCCGATGAACAGCGGCTCGTCGAACGCGCGTATCGCAGCGCTCGTCTTCTCGCCCAAGGCCGTGTGCGCCTCGTCGCACAGAACGAGGTGGTAGGTGTTGCGATCGAGCTCGCCGCCGTGCCGCGCGAACCAGGCGTATGTCTGGATCGTGATCGGGTTGTCGATCGGTGCGCGTGCCCCCTTGAGGACCGCGTCCGCGAAGCGGTCCGCATAGCCCTCGGTCGTGAGATCGCGCTTGAACTGGGAGACGAGGAGTCGGCGATGCGTGAGGATCAGGACACCGAGCCCGCGGGCCGCTTCGACGAAGCCTGCGGCTGCGATCGTCTTTCCGGAGGCGGTCGGGTGGCGGAACCTGTAACGGCGCACGGCTCCCGGGTCCGCTCCGTGGAATTCGCGCTCGAGCTCCTTCTCGTCGACGAAGCCGGCATCGAAGTCGTCGTCGACCTCTTCTTCCGCTTCTGCATCGACGACACCGCCGTTTCCACTGCCGTTCCCGTTGCCGTTCTCCTCCGCCGAGCGCTGGGTGGAGGCGATGAGCTCCGCAAGCATTCCGGCGAGAGCGTCGACCTGGTGCCGCCGCAGCTCGGTGCCTGTTGCCGTGCGCGGGGTGCTTTCGGTCAGTACACGCTCGAGGCCGAGCATCAACCCGTAGCGGACCTTTCGGCGCGCCGAGGGCTTCTCCAGCCCGGCGTCCATCTCGTCGAGCGCGTCGTCGAGCGCCGCTCGTCTGGCTGTTCCAGGTGCGAGCGCGACCGCCGCGTCCTCGTCCGGTTGCAGGAACGGCTCGCCGAACCAGGCCTCGGCGCGACGGGCCGCAGCGATCAGTTCCTCAGGGATGTCCGACGTCAGCGCCGGGATGGTCGTTGCCTCGTGCATTCACGCAGCACGTAGTGTCGTGCCGCTCCTTCCGAAGAGTTGACGCTCGCCTGATAGCCGGCGAGCGGTACCGGCAGAGCATACCTCAGAGTTCGGGCGGGTAACCAGTCATTGCGTCAGGTCGTCGTCGCGGCGAGCTCCGCCAGCGGGTGGCCGATCACGCGCTCGGAGATGCCTGTCTGGTCGAGGTGCTTCGTGATCCCACCGAGCCAGAACGGATACCCAGCGCCGAGGATGAGGCACGTGTCGACGTCCGCGGCCTCGGCGACGACGCCCTCGCCGAGCAGGTGAGCGACCTCGTCCGCGATCGCTTCCAGCACCGCCTGGTGGATCTCGTCCACGGTGCGCGGCGCGTGCTCGCGAACGACGATCTCGTCCCTTCCAGCGGCGAAGTTGTCGAGGGTCGGCGAGAGCGGATAGCGGTCGGGATAGGCCTCGTGGAGTGTGTGCAAGACGTGGTTCGCCACGCGTGGGCCGACCATCTGGAGCAGGACCGAGGGCGCCATCGGCAGCCCGAGCCGCAGCACCGCTTCGTCGGTCTCGTCGACCGTGTTCCCGTGCTCGAGCGCGTCCATGAGGACGGTGGTCGTCCGGCTGAGGATGCGGTTCACCACGAAGGCCGGCGCGTCGCGAACGAGCACACCGCGCTTCCGCAGCTTCCCGGTGAGGGCCCAGGCGGTCGCGAGCGTGACGTCGTCGGTGTGGGGCGTGCGTACGAGCTCCACGAGGGGGAGCACGGCCACGGGGTTGAAGAAGTGCATGCCGACGACTCGCTCGGGATGTCCGAGGTCGGCTCCCATCTCGGTGACGGAGAGGGATGACGTGTTCGTCGCGAGCAGGCACTCGGGCGAGACGACCTTCTCGAGCTCCGCGAAGACCTCCTTCTTCACGGACATCTCCTCGAAGACCGCCTCGAGCACGAGATCGCACCCGGCGAAGACGCCCCACTCCGTTCCCCCGGTGACGAGCGAGCCGAGGAACCGGGCCTTGCCTTCGCCTATCCGCCCCTTGCGGGTGAGCTCGTCGAGCTCGTCTGCGATCCACGAGATCGCGTCGTCGACCTGCTCCTGCGTGAGATCCCGCAGCACCACGGGCACCTCCAGCCGGCGCAGCGCGAGCAGCGCGAGCTGTCGCGCCATGAGCCCGGCTCCGACGATCCCGATCCGCTGCACGCGCCTCGGCTCGGCGTCTGGGACACCCACGCCGCGCTTCGCCCGCCGCTCGACGATGTCGAAGGCGTAGACCGAGGCTTGCGCTTGCGGGCCTGGAAGGAGGTCCGCGAGCGCGTCCTCCTCCGCTCGGTAGCCCTCCTCGAGCGACCACGAGGCTGCGCCCTCGATCAGGTCGAGCGCGCGGTAGGGCGCGGGGGTCGCGCCGTGCACCTGGCCGTCGAGCCGCGCCCGTGCCTTGCGGCACAACTCGCCGACGTCGGACAGGTCTGCCTCCGGGCGCTGCTTGCCTCCGCCCTCCGCGATCTTCCCGATGAGGAACGCGAGCGACTCGTCGAGGAACTCGACCGGCTCGAGCAGGGCGTCGGCGAAGCCGGCCTCGAACGCCTGCTGGGCGGTAAGCATGCGGTTCTGGCGGAGCGGATTCTCGACGATGAACTTGACCGCCTGCTCGCCGCCGACGAGCTTCGGGACGAGCTGCGTTCCGCCCCACCCCGGGATCAGCCCGAGGAAGACCTCCGGGCACGCGAAGTGGCGGACGGACGAGGAGATCGTCCGGCAGTCGCAGTGGAGCGCAATCTCGACACCGCCGCCGAGCGCCGCGCCGTTGATCGCGGCCAGCGTGACGAACGGCAGGTCACGGAGTCGCCCGAAGAGCTCGTGCCCGGCTTCGCCGCCGAGCCGAGCCCGCTCGGGCGTGATCGCGCCGAACTCGTCCATGTCCGCGCCGACGGCGAAGACGAACGGCTTTCCTGTCAGCAGGAGGCCGCGCCAGTCGCGGGTGCGCAGTTCGCCGAGCACCTCCTCGAGCGAGCGGAGAGCAGCCTCGCCGAACGTATTCGGCTTCTGCCAGTCCTCGCCGTTGTCCATCGTCACGAGCGCGACCGGGCCGACGCGCGTCTCGATCCGCTGGAGCTTGAACTGGGTAGGACTAGCCACCGTTCTGGACGTTCTCCCAGAGGACGGCCGCGCCCATCCCGAGCCCGATGCAGAGTGCGGTGAGGCCGTAGCGGGCGTCGGGGCGATCGCGGAAGCCACGCGAGAGCTGAGCCATGAGCCGCACGCCGGTCGCGGCGAGCGGATGGCCGCAGGCGATCGCGCCGCCGTAGGGGTTGAGGCGCGGGTCGTCGGGCGCAACGCCGACGCCGTCGCACCAGGTCAGCACCTGGACGGCGAACGGCTCGTTCAGCTCGAAGAGGTCGATGTCTTCGATTCCGAGGCCGGCTCGCTCGAGCACCTTGCGGGTGGCCGGAACCGGGCCGAGGCCCATCAGCTCCGGCTCGACGCCGGCGTAGGCGAAGCCGACGAGGCGCATCTTCGGCTCGAGCCCGAGCTCGTCGGCGGCTTTGGCCGAGGCGATGAGCGCTGCCGTCGCGCCGTCGGTGAGCCCTGCGGAGTTACCTGCCGTGACCCGTCCGCCTGCGCGGAACGGCGTGCGGAGCCCGGCGAGCGCCTCCATCGTCGTGTCCGGCCGCAGGAACTCGTCCCGCGCGGCAAGTGTCCAGCCCTCGTCGGTGAACACGGACATGGGGACGACGATCTCGTCCATGACGCCGTCGTCCCAGGCCTTCCCCGCCTTCCGCTGCGACTCGACGGCGAACGCGTCGGCAGCCTCCCTCGTCAGGTGGGGAAACGCGTCGTGGAGGTTCTCCGCCGTCTGTCCCATCACGGCTGCGGACTCGTCCACTATGCGCTCGGCGATGAAGCGCGGGTTGAAGTCGACCTCCTCGCCCATCGGGTGGTGGCCCATGTGCTCGACGCCTCCGACCAGGACGACGTCGGCCGCGCCCATCGCGATCTCGCCCGCTCCGGCGGTCGTGGCCGTCAGCGCGCCTGCGCACATCCGGTCGACGGCAAAGCCGGGAACGGACTTCGGGAGCCCGGCGAGGAGCGCGACGTCGCGGCCGAGCGTCAGCCCCTGGTCGCCGACCTGGGCGGTTGCCGCGAAGACGACGTCGTCGATCCGCTCGTGC
>DATDOS010000028.1:0-6165 GCA_035293125.1 Gaiellaceae bacterium
GCATATTGTGCTAGCGTTTTGCATACTATGAACCGTCGAGAACGCCAGAGCGCCATCCTCGAGCTCGTGCAGGAGCGGGCTCTCTCGACACAGGCCGAGGTAGCCGCCGCGCTCAGGGAGGACGGCTTCGACGTCGTCCAGACAACCGTTTCGCGGGATATCGCCGACCTCGGTCTCGTCAAGGTGCGCGCGCCGAGCGGACGTCTCGTCTATGCACCACCCGGAACCAGTGACAGCGATCGGCTCAGGGCGCTCGCCGCCGCGATGCGTCGGTATGCAATCACCGCCGAGGCGGCCGGCCCCCTCGTCGTCCTGACGACGCCGTCGGGCTACGCGAACGCGCTCGCGCAGGCCATCGACGAGGCAGGTCATCCCGGGATCGCGGGGTCCGTCGCCGGCGACAACACGATCTTCGTGGCGGCCCGGGACGGCACGCCGGCAGCGACGCTGCGGGACGAGCTCTCCGGGCATCTTCTGCAGGGAGCGGCATGAGCAGGATTGCGGTCGTCGCTTACTCCGGTGGGCTCGACACGTCGTGCATCCTCGCCTGGCTGAAGGAGGACTGGTACGGCTTCGACGAGGTCGTCGCCGTGCTGGTCGAGGTCGGGCAGGAGTTCGATCTCGAGGAGTCGATCGCGCGCGCGAAAGCAGCGGAAGCCGACGAGGTCGTCCTTATCGACCGCACCGATGCGTTCGCCGACGAGCAGTGCGCGCGCGCAATCGTCACGAACGCGCTCTACGAGGGCAAGTACCCGCTCGTCTCGGCGCTCTCGCGTCCGGTCATCGCAGGCGCCGTGGCCGAGATCGCCCTCGAGCTCGGCGCCGAGGCCGTCGTGCACGGCTGCACCGGCAAAGGAAACGACCAGCTTCGCTTCGAGCTCGCGTTCAAGGCGCACTACCCGGGCGTGAAGGTGATCGCGCCACTCCGCGACCGCATCTGGACGCGCGAGGAGGAGATCGAGTACGCGATCACCAAGGGGATTCCCGTGGTCCAGACCGCCGCGTCGCCGTTCTCGATCGACGAGAACCTCTTTGGCCGCGCGATCGAGGCAGGCGCTCTCGAGGATCCCTGGAATGCACCTCCGAACGAGCCGTATGCGCTCACCTCCGATCCAGCAAGTGCCCCCGAGCCGGTCGAGGTCGTCGTCGGCTTCGAACGTGGCCTACCGGTCTCGCTCGACGGCGAGGAGCTCGCGCTCGCCGAGCTGATCGGACGCGCGAACCACCTCGCCGGTGCCTACGGCATCGGGCGAATCGACATGATCGAGAACCGCGCCGTCGGCATCAAGAGCCGCGAGGTGTACGAGGCTCCGGGAGCGATCATGCTGATCACGGCGCACTCGGCACTCGAAGACGTCGTCCTGACCAAGGACGAGGCACGCCTCAAGCGCCCGCTCGAACAGCGCTGGACGGAGCTCGTCTACGAGGGCCGCTGGTTCAGTCCGGCACGCGAGGCGATCGACGCGTTCGTCGACTCGACGCAGGAGCTCGTCACCGGTGAAGTACGTCTCGAGCTCCGCCCGAACGCCGCAGTGGTCACGGGCCGGCGGTCGCCGCACATGATCTACGCTGCCGAACTCGCCTCGTACGGGACGGGTGAGACGTTCCCGCACCACGCTGCCGAAGGGTTCATCAAGATCTCGTCGCTCGAGACCGAACTGCACGCTGCCAGAGCCCGCGCCACGAGCCGGGCATAATCCGCCGCGTGACGACGTGGGCAGGGCGGGTTGGGCAACAACTCGATCCGGAGGTCTGGGAGTTTCTGCGGGCAGACGACGCTGACCTCCTCCCATACGACTGCGAGGCGACGGCGCTCCATGCTCGTCGCCTGCTGGAAGCCGGCTTCCTCACGACCGAGGAGCTCGACGAGGTCGAGGCTCGCCTCGCGGAGATCGCGCAGGATCCGAGCGGCTATCTCGAGTCAGACGAGGACGTGCACACTGCGATCGAGCGGCTGCTCGGCGACGTCGGGCGAAAGATCCACGCGGGTCGTTCCCGGAACGACCAGGTGGCCGCGGCGTTTCGGCTGTACGTCCTCGACGCCTGCGCGGAGGCGCGCGAGGCGATCGATGCCCTGGCGCTGGTCGTCCTCTCGTTCGCCGAGTCGGAGGCGGAGACGGTAATGGCTGGATACACGCACCTTCAGCGCGCGCAGCCCGTGACGCTCGGCCACCATCTTCTCGCCTGGATCGAGATGCTCGACCGCGACCGGACGCGGTTCGCCGCCGCCGCCGAAGCTGCCGCAGAGAGCCCGCTCGGAGCCGGCGCGCTTGCCGGCTCGACGCTCGAGCTCCCGCCGCCGCCTCGGCAGATGCGGAACTCGATCGACGCCGTCGCGGATCGAGATTTCGCTCTCGACTACCTCTACGCGGCGGCTGTGCTCTTCACGCACCTGTCACGGATCGGCGAGGAGGTAGTCCTCTGGGCGACCGCCGAGTTCGGCTTCGTGCGCCTCCCGGAGTCCGCCGCGACGGGGTCGTCGATGATGCCCCAGAAGCTGAACCCCGACGTCGCCGAGCTCGCGCGCGGCAAGGCCGGCACCGCGATCGGTCGGCTCACCGGGTTGCTGGCGACGGTCAAGGGCCTCCCGCTCGCGTACGACCGCGATCTCCAGGAGGACAAGACGCCCGTGTTCGCCACCCGCCGCGATACGCGGCTCGCGCTCGAGGCGCTCACTGTTCTCGTGAGCGGGCTCGAGGTCGACAGGGAGCGGCTCGCGAAGGCGGCCTCGGACCCACTCCTCCTCGCGACGGACGCTGCCGAGGCGCTCGTGCGCGACGGCGCTCCCTTCCGAGACGCGCACGAGGAGGTTGCAGCGCGGGTTCGGGAGGGGACGTTCCGGCGGCCGCGGAAGGCCGCAGCGCGGTCTGCTCCGGGCCCCGGCGGGATCCGCGAGGCACTCGCCGAGGCACGCCGTCGCTTTGTCGACAACCTCTGACCGGTGGCGCGCGAGAAGCGAATCGAGATCCGCTGGCGCGACGTCGACGCCTACCAACACGTGAACAACGCGGTGTACGCGACGTATCTCGAGGAATGTCGCGACGAGTGGGTCGAGCGCGCGCTCGATGGCATTGGCGATCCCTGGGATTTCGTGCTCGCGCGGGTTGCGGTCGACTTCCGACGTGAGCTCCGCCTCGAGGACGAGGCCGTCGTCGTCTCGTGCAGCCTCGAACGCATCGGCAACTCGAGCGTCGTCCTACGCGAGCAAATTCGCACTCGCGACGGTGAGCTAGCCGCGGAGTCGGAGGCCGTTCTCGTCGCACGCGACCGGGAGAATGGTCGCTCGCGCTCGCTGACGGAAGCGGAGCGAGCCGCCTTCGAGCGGGAACGAAGCGCTTCCTGACCCGCTCCGGCCGGGTCGGTCGAGATCGCCAGCGGGATCTGGGAGTAGCAACGTTGGTGTGACGCGGGTTCGCTGCGGCGGCGTATCCCAGGAGACACCGACCGCGGAGGTTCTCCATGAAACGCCTCGTTCTCCTCGTAGCCGCTGGACTCACCGTCGTCGCCCTTGCGGGCGCTGTCGGCTTGCCCGATCTCGCGGGCGCTCAGGACGCCGGTCCGGCCGACGACACGATCACCGTCAGCGGTATCGGCTCGGTGAAAGCCGTCCCCGACGAGGCGCAGATGTCGTTCGGCGTCGAGACTCGCCGGCCCACCGCGAAAGCGGCGGTCGAGGTCAACGCCGATGCCATGCGCAAGGTGATCAACGCGCTGCGCCAGGCCGGAGCCCGTGAGATCACGACCCAGTGGGTGACCGTGTACCCGTTCAGCCGGGGCGACGGGACGATCGAGGGCTACTCGGCTTCGAATAGCGTGTCCGCGGTGAGCGACGTCGAGGACGCGGCCGGTCTGATCGACGCAGCGGCCGAGGCGGGCGCGAACCAGATCTCCGGCCCCGGGATGAGCTCGAGCAACGCCGAGGCTCTCTATCGCCAGGCGCTCGCCAAAGCCGTCGCCGAGGCGCGCGCTCGGGCGGAGGTCCTCGCAAAGGCCGCAGGACGCTCGCTCGGCGAGATCACGGCGATCGTCGAGGGTGGGGCACAGCCCGTGCCCGTCTATCGGGCTACGGCGGAGTCTGCGGCCGCATCGACGCCGATCGTCCCCGGTCAGCAGGAGACGATTGCGACGATCAGCGTGACCTTCACCCTCCGCTGAGTGGTGATGGGGCGCCGCCGTTCTGGCCGGCGGCGCCCCGCTGCGCTCAAATCGCGTCGTTGCCGTCGGCCGAGTGCGCTGCTATCGTGCGCGGCTTGATGCGACTCGCCCGTAGCTGAGACACCCGTTCCCGTGGCCCTCGCGCTGGGCCCGGTTCTGGCTTGCCCGTTTCTCGCTACGTAGTACCCCGAAGGAGCATCAGATGACCGACATGCAGGAAGCAGTGCTCATGGAGGCCGTACCCCGTCGACTGGGCCCGGCTGTCGAGGCGCATGAGCTGCGCAAGGAGTTCCGCCGCCGCGACGGCAAGCGCCGCCGCGCCCGCCGCACACGTGTCGCTCTCGACAGCGTCTCGTTCACGATGGAGAAGGGCGAGACCGTCGCCATCCTCGGCCAGAACGGCTCGGGGAAGTCGACGCTCGTCCGCCTGCTCTCGACGCTTCTGCTCCCCGACGGGGGCACGGCGCGGATCCTCGGACACGACGTCCTCTCCGACGGTCGCGCCGTTCGCCGGCTCGTCAACCGGGTGTCCGTCGAGGCGTCGTTCTTCAAGAAGATGTCCGCCGCCGAGAACCTGGGCTACGCCGCCCGCTACTACGGCATGACTGCACGGGACACGCGGGACAAGATCCCGGCCATCCTCGAGCGCGTCGGCTTCCCGCCCGACCGCCGGGACGAGCCGATGGAGAACCTCTCGCGCGGGATGCAGCAGAAGGTCGCGCTTGCGCGGGCGTTGCTGACGTCGCCGGTCGTCCTCCTGCTCGACGAGCCGACCACGGGTCTCGATCCCCGCTCGAAGCTCGAAGTGCAGGAGTTCATCCGTGAGATCCGCACGACCCACGACTCGACGATCCTGCTCTGTACCCACGACCTCGCCGAGGCCGAGAGCCTCGCGGAACGCGTCGGCATCCTCGATCGCGGTCGCCTGCTCGCTCTCGAGCCGGTGGAGGACCTCAAGCGCCGCTACGACGCAGAGACGCTCGAGGAAGCCTTCTTCGCCGCGACGGGCCGGGAGTTCGAGGCCGAGGGGGACGACGAAGACGACGACCGGGAGGTGTTCGCATGAAAGCCATCGGAACGACCTTGCGAGCCGAGCTCGTCGGAGCCGGCGGTGTCGTCGAGCGCAACTTCTACCTCACCAAGCGCTACATCTGGTGGGACCTCGCGTGGTTCTTCTGGACCGTCGCCAACACGCTGACGATCGTCTTCATCGCGCAGGGGATCGAGGCGTCGGGCGGCGACATCGACGTCAACGCGGTGGCGACGAGCCTGCTCATCGGCGCCGTCGTCTGGGCGTATCTCGGGGTCCTCTTCGAGTTCCTGATGGAGACCGTCGCCTGGGAACGCTGGGAGGGGACGATCGAGTACACGTTCATGGCCCCGCTCTCGCGCGCGATGCACCTCGCGGGGCAGGGCGTCTTCGCGATCTCCTACGGCCTGCTACGGGCTGTCTTCCTCTTCACGGTCTGCGCGCTCTTCTTCGACCTGTCGATGCCGGACGCGAACTTCCTCGCGGCGTTCATCGTCCTCGCGATCGCCTCGATCTCGTTCATCGGGATCGGTGTCATGACGTCGGTGCTGCCGCTCATCTCGCCGGAGAAGGGGACGCAGCTGGGCTTCGTCGCCCAGGGCACGCTGCTCGTCGTCTCGGGCGTGTACTACCCGGTCGAGGTCCTGCCGCAGTGGATGCAGTGGATCGCGAAGTTCTCACCCGCGACGTACGCGCTCGAGGGTGCCCGTGAGGCGATCCTCGAGGGCGCTCCCCTGTCGGCGATGTGGGACGAGATCTGGCCGCTGCTGATCATCGGAGCGATCTCGATCCCGCTCGGTCTCTGGGTCTTCAGCCGGGGTGAGCTGTATGCCAAGAAGCACGGGAAGCTGAAGAGGTCGGGTTGAGCGACGCCGCAGTACGAGTCGACGGCCTGCTCAAGGTCTTCGACGTTCCCGAGCGCGAGGCGGGCCTCAAGGCGGCCACGAAGAGCCTCGTGCGCCGGAGGACGCGCGAGGTAC
>DATDOS010000029.1:0-5450 GCA_035293125.1 Gaiellaceae bacterium
CCGACCTCATCCCCGAGAGCCGAGACAGCTGCCACGAGGTCGAGCGCTGCGCGTACAGCGCGCTCCGCGTCGTCCTCGGTCGCGGTCGGCGTGCCCCAGACGGCCATCACCGCGTCGCCGATGAACTTCTCCACGGTGCCCCCGTAGAGCTCGATCAGGCGCCGGCTGGTCTCGAAGTAGCGCGAGAGAAGCTCGCGCGTGTCCTCGGCGTCACGTTGCTCGGACGCGGCGGTGAAGCCGACGAGGTCGGCGAACAGCACGGAGACGAGTCGGCGCTCGGCTGCGGGCCGGGCTGTGCGAGTTTCTGCCTCTCTAGGCCGCGGTTGCGGAGCAAGCGCGGCCCCGCACTCCCCGCAGAACTTGACACCGGGCGCGTTCGGCGCGCCGCACGATGGGCACGCGAGCGCGAGTGCCGTCCCGCACTCGCCGCAGAACTTCCGGCCCGGCTCGTTTTCCGACCCGCAGGAAGGACACAGAAGCGCGTCCGCCACGTGCCAACTCTAGTGTCATGTCAGGGGTAGCTCAATCGAAGTGCGGCTACGCTCCTGCCGTGGCGCTCGAGACCGCCGAGACGCACGAGGGGCTCTCGCCTGATCGAGCGTGGTGGCTTCGCGTTCCGGCAGTGCTGCTGAGTCCGCGTTCGGTCTTCTTCGCCCTGCGCGAGGACGATCCGGACGACATCGCGTCCCGGTCGGAGCCGCTTCTGCTCGTCGTCTGGATGGCGGGCGCCGCAGCCGTCCTCGCCACACCGACCGCAGCCGGGCTGCTCGACAAGGCGGACTACGACGCGTTGCTGCTCTCCATCTGGGCATTCGTCGCGGGAGGCATCTACGGCGCAGTCGGGTACTTCCTCTTCGGCTTCGCACTCTTCTTCGGGGTGCGGTTGCTCGGGAGCCAGGGTGACTTCCGTCGCGCCCGCCAGCTCGTCGGGTTCGCGCTCGTACCGCTGGCCCTCTCGCTTCTCGTGCTTCTCCCCGTACGCCTGGCTCTCTATGGTGGCGATGCATTCCGCGAAGGCGGCCCGGACGAGGGCACAGGGGAGGGCGTGCTCCTCGCGTTGCAGCTCGGCTTCGTCGCCTGGTCGCTCGGGCTGCTCGTGATCGGCGTCCGGGTCGTCCACGGGTGGAGCTGGCTCCGGACGCTCGCCGCACTCGCCGCCGGCGTGGCGTTGCTAGTGGCGATCGTCGGCGTGTTCGCGCTGATCTGATCAGGGAGAAGACGCCGCGGAGGCGCTCACGTACGCGGCGATGGCAGCGATCTCCTCCGGACTCAGGCGATCGGAGAAGGCGGGCATGGTCGTTCCGCCGTCACTTACGACTGCCGCGATCTCCTCCTCCGAGAGCTGGGTCTCGTCGAGGTCAGGGCCGACTGTGCCCGTGGCTTGGGCGGCCGACAGCGTGTGGCAACCGCTGCATCCCTGGCTTATGAAGAGCTGTTCGCCCTCCTCGTTCACGGGCGGCTGGATCGTGATCGTCGGCGTGGCCTCGCCGCCCTCTTCGAGGCCGAGGGCGATGATCAGCCCGAAGCCGAGCGCGAAGACCGTGATCACGAGCGACACGGGCATCGCGAGCACGAGCCAGAGGTTCGGGGGGCTCTGCTGCCCGTTCTCGTCGTTCACGCTGTCGCCTCCACCTGCCGGGTTTTCGGCCCGGTAAGCGTCAGGAAGACGTTGAGGAAGAAGAGGATCTGGGCGAGCGCGAGGACGATGACGGTCGGCACGGCGGCGACGGCGAGGTCCTCGAAAGCCGCGGGGAGGACCGAAAAGCGACGCGGGGCGCCTTCGAGCCCCTGCCAGATCCAGAGCGCGGAGTTGAACGTGCCTGCGAAGAACGTGAGCCAGATGTGCCAGCGTGCCGCCGTCTCGCTCCAGAGCGGCCTGCCGGTCAGCTCGGGCAGGAAGTGGTACGTCGCGCCGAAGATGACGAGCCCGATGTTGAGGAGCGCCATGTGGTGGAAGTGCCCGACGATCCAGAGCGAGTTGTGGACGACGGCGTCGAAGGCGATGGTCGCGTTCACGACGCCGGAGAGCCCGGCCAGGAGCCACGAGACGAGCCCGAGGAACAGAGCGGTAGAGGCCGCGTTCCACACAAAGTTCGACCGGTAGATCGTGAAGCCGAGCGAGTAGAGGGAGAGCGCCGAGGGGATCGTCAGCGAGAAGGTCATCGGCTGCATCGCGATGTTGATCGCGGACTGGACGCTTCCCGACGGGTAGTCGAGGTAGATGTGGTGCGCCCAGACGAGCACGTTCGCGATGACCGCGATCACCCACGCGAGCGCGATCACGTTGCCTGCCACGAGCGGCCGCTTCGCGTACTTCGGGATGAGGAAGTAGTAGATCGCGACCGCCGGGAAGAGAAGGAGGTACACCACCGGGTGGCCGAACCACCAGAGGATGTTCTTCGCTAGCAGGGGGTCGACCGAGACGTCCGCGAACGACTGGACGATCATGACGACGAGCAGGCCGGCGAGGGGCAGCGTCGCAATGATCATGTCGATCGCGATGACGCCGAGCGGAATGAGCGCGTACGGCACGGGCTCTGGGTTGGTCGCGAACCTCTTCGGCCACAGGTAGCCGAACCCGATCGAGGTGAAGAAGCGGTTCACGGGGTTCTTCGAGACGGCGTGCAGAGCGGGACTGACGACGGTGTGGATGATCCCGATGCACCAGGTGACGATCGCGAGCCCGGCGAGGAGCACCGAGAACGCGAAGACCGCCGTCGTCATGTCACCCCACTGGCCCGCGGAATAGAACGGCAGCGGGTAGAGGAACACCCAGGAGCCCGCGAACCCGAAGAAGAGGGTGGTCACGACGACACCTGCGACTCCCGCGACCATCAGCCAGAACGTGAGCCAACCCATCGCCGCGCCGAACCGACGGGGCTCGAACCCTAGGGACGCCAGCACCCACCACGAGAAGCCCATCACCCCGAACGCGGCCCAACCCACGAACGCACCGAGGCCGTGGGCGGTCATGAGCGCGTACCACGTGTTGTCGCCGAGCCGGCCCACATCGGCCTGACTCATGCGGATCGCCCAGCCGAGGAGCCCGCTCGCGGCCAGGATGACCGTCGAGGCGACGAGATACCAGAGCGTCAGGCGCCGGGCGGCCTCGCGTCCGCCGTACGTCACGGTACGACCTCGAACTGGGCCACCATGCCGTGGTGGTCGAGCCCGCAGTACTCGAGACAGAGAACCTTGTAGACGCCCGGCTCGTCGAACGTGTGCACGACGTTCGTGACGAAGTCGGGCACGACCTGCGCCTGCAAGACGAACTCGTCGTCTGCCGTGTAGACGCCGAAGCCGTGGTTGACGTCGGTCGCCCTCAGCCTGAACTCGACGGGCTTGCCGGCGCGAATCGTGCCGGGGTCGATCGCGAAAGCGAACTGCCTCGCCTCGACGTTCACGACCTGCGAGCCGGGCGGTGCGCTCTCGCCGTAGGGGGTGAAGAAGATCGTGCCGAAGAGGAGCACCAAGAGACCGCCGATCAAGACGAGGAGCCATCCCTTCTCGCGCCGGGCTAGGCGCTGCGCGTCGACCTCGCCGCGTGACTTCGTCGACCACCAGAGGACGAGGAAGACGCCCACTCCGATGACGGTCACGATCGCGTAAGAGATCGCGATGAGAACCGCCGTCGAGTTCATAGCGCGGGACTCTAGACGATCGAGCGGGCCGGGAGTTGTGCGCGGAAACTACGGGCCGAGGGTGCCCGCAGCGCGCTCCGAGCCGAGTGCCTGCTCGAACCGCGCCAGCTCCTCGTCGGGTATCGCGTACGTGTGCCGCTCCTCCGGGAAGCGGCGCTCCCGGACCTCTGCTGCGAACGTCTCGAGCGCCGAGCGGATCGTGTCGCCGACCTCCGCGTACCGCTTCACGAAGCGCGCCGCCCGACCGTCGTAGAGGCCGAGGAGGTCGTGCCAGACGAGGACCTGGCCGTCGCAGTCCACGCCCGCACCGATGCCGATCGTGGGAATGGAGAGCTCCGACGTGACGCGCGCGGCGACCGGAGCCGGGACTGCCTCCAGCACGAGCGAGAAGCATCCCGCCGCCTCGAGCGCACGGGCGTCGGCGAGCAGTGCGAGCGCTTTCTCCGCGCTTCGCCCCTGGGCCTTGAACCCGCCGAGCATCGTTGCCGACTGGGGAGTCAGGCCGATGTGGCCCATGACCGGAATCCCCGCCCCGACGATCGCACGCACGCGGGAGAGCGTCGGACCGGCTCCTTCGAGCTTGACCGCGTCCGCTCCCGCCTCTTTGACGAAGCGGATCGCGTTCCGCACCGCGTCCTCGTCCGAGACCTGGAACGTGCCGAAGGGCATATCCGCGATGACCAGTGGACGACGCGCCCCGCGCGTTACGGCGCGCGTGAGCATGAGCATCTCCTCCATGGTCGCCGGCACCGTCGAGTCGTGGCCGAGCACCGTCATCGCGGCCGAGTCGCCGACGAGGATCAGGTCCGCTCCGGCCTGGTCGGCGAGCCGCCCACCGGGTGCGTCGTACGCAGTGACCATCACGATCGGCTGCCGGCGAGCCTTCATCTCTCCGAGCTCGGTGATGGGAAGCCGTCCCGGCGCGGGCGTGGCGGGTGCGGGCTGCTGCGGGCGGATGCTCATGCGGGGTCTCCTTCCCCTGATGGGGTCAGACCCGTGGGGTCTGACCCCTTGTCGAGTGGCACGCTGTCGATCAAGCGGATCGTGCCGACGCGGACGGCGCCGGCGAGAACGGGTGGATCGAAGTCCGCGACCTCGACGTAGTCCACCTCGAAGCCGTTCGAGGATGCAAGGAGCTCGAGCGCGGCTTGCTTGTCCCTCGTAGCCAGCGCGCGGGGGAGAGCGAGAGCGCGCTCACGTTCCTCGGCCGAGAGGAGCACGTTTCGCGATGACAGCGCCAGGCCGTCGGCGTCGCGCACGGTGGGCAGGACGCGGAGCTCGATCTCGAGCGCGAGGTCGTGGATCATCCGGCGGATCACCTCGGCCTGCTGCGCATCCTTCTGCCCGAAGTACGCGCGGTCCGGGCGGACGATCGTGAAGAGCTTGAGGACGACGGTCGCGACCCCACGGAAGTGTCCGGGCCGGAACCGTCCTTCCAGGATCGATCCGAGCTCGGTCACGTCGACCCAGGTCTGAAAGCCGGGTGGGTACATCTCCCCGGCCGTGGGAGCGAAGATGATGTCGACGCCTGTCTCCTCCGCGAGCCCGAGGTCACGCTCGTTGTCGCGTGGATACCACGCGAGGTCGCCTTGATCCGAGAATTGGGCGGGGTTCACGAACAGGCTCATCACCACCGTCTCGTTCTCTGCGCGCGCCGCGCGGAGGAGAGAGAGATGGCCTTCGTGCAATGCCCCCATCGTCGGCACGAGTCCGATCGAGGCAGATCCTTCCGCGGAAACGCGGCTCCGGATCCCGGCAATCGTCCGCTCGACGATCACCGTCGCTTCCGTCCTTGTAACAAGTTGTAAC
>DATDOS010000030.1:0-7188 GCA_035293125.1 Gaiellaceae bacterium
CCCACGTCCCCGCCGCGGCGATCGCGGCGTTCGCGATGGGTTGGGGAAGTACCTGCCTGGCAACTCGAGCGACGCCCCGAAAGGCGTATCCCGAGGCAAGGGCCAACGCCGCACCGCCCGCGATTACCGGCATCTCGTCCGACGCCACCGATCCCGTGGCGGCTGCGCGAAGGCGCGCAAGCATTCGCACCTGCTCGAGGGCAATGAGCGGCCTGGCGGCGCCTTTGCGAGCGCCGACGACCCCGAGCACTGCGGAACGAACCACCGCCCGGCGGACGACGCTGTGCGCAACTGCGTCGTGCAACACCGGGATCCGCGAGGCGAGGAGCGGCCCATGCCGTGAGGACTCGACGATCCTGTCTGCGATCTCGCGGAGCGGGAATCCCTCCCCCGCCCGGCACTCGACGACGAAAGGAGACAGGACGAACGGCGGGGTCCAGTCGGCCTGCGGCCAGAGCTGGACGATCACGACAGGGATCCCGTTACGGTCCGCCGTGCGGACGAACAGATCGTCCGCACCGGCCGGTTCTCCCGCGATCACGTGGACGAGCACCTCGGCGCCCGTGGTCGAAGATCCGCCGTCGACGATGACGGCACCGGGGTCGGCGTCGGCGCCGAGCTCGCGCGCAAGCTGCTCCGCGAGCATCCCGTTGACGACGACGGGGCCGACGGCGACCGGCGAAAGCTCGCCGCGCATCGTCTGAACGACGCTTCGTGCCTCGTGCGCCAGAGCCTGGAAGCCGGCGACGCTCACAGCGTCGGCCGTCCGGCGAGCTCGCCTCGCGCGTGGATGCCCTGGAGTACCCCGATCAACACGAGGTTCGCGACCATGGAGGAGCCGCCCACGGTCACGAACGGCAGCGGGACCCCGGTCACCGGCGCGACGCCCATGGTCATGCCGACGTTGACGAAGACCTGGAAGAGAAACGCGAACACGAGGCCGCCCGCGACCACGGCTCCGTAGAGGTCTCCGGCCACCGTCACGACCCGCAGCCCGCGCCACACCACGAGGAGGTAGAGCAGGAGCAGGATCGCCGAACCGACGAAACCGCGCTGCTCGGCAAGGGATGCGAACGCGAAGTCCGTCGCATGCTCGGGCAGGTAGTCGAGGCGCGTCTGGCTGGCCTCGACGACACCCCGCCCGGTGAGACCGCCCGAGCCGACCGCGGTGATGGACTGGTTGAGGTTGTACGTGACCCCGCTCGGATCGCCCTCGGGATCGAGGGTGAGCCGTGCCGCCTGGTACGGCTTCAGCACCTGGATCCCGGCCTCGGGGAGCAGCCAGAGCACGGCGGCGATCCCGATCACGCCGATGGCGAGGAGCGCGAGAAGCTGGCGCCACCGGACGCCGACGAAGAAGAGCACGGCGAAGAGCGCGCCGGCGTAGACGAGCGCCGTGCCGAGATCCGGCTGGAGGAAGACGAGCAGGATCGGGGCCGTGCCCAGCCCGATTGCCGAGAAGATCGTCCGCCACCGCGAGACCCTGCCGACGCGGTCGACGAGGAAGCCGCCGATCGCGAGAACGAAGAGGACCTTCCCGAGCTCGGACGGCTGGAACTGGATGAACCCGAGATCGATCCAGCGCTTCGAGCCGCGAATCGTCTCGGCAGCGACGAAGACGACGATCATGAGCGCCAGCGTCGCTCCATAGACGAGCTGCCAGTGACGACGGGCGAGGTCGGTCGGCACGAGCGCGGCGGCGATGAGACCGACGACGCCGATTGCCGCCGCAACCCCTTGGCGTACCACGAAGTAGCTCTCGTCACCCGGCACGTCGAAGCGAGTGATCCCGGAGATCACCCAGAGGCCGTAACCCACGAGCCCGAATGCCGCTGCGAGCAAGACCCAGTCGAGGCGGCGCAGGAACGCAAGCGGCGCTGCCTCGGCTCGCCCCGTGACGCTCCGGATCCTCGGACGCTCGCTCGCCTCGATCATGGATGTCTCATCTCGAGCATCAGTCCGTATCCACCACGACGCTCGGCGGTGCCTTGACGCCGAAGTAGCGCTCGAACACGCGCAGCGCTGCCGGCGCAGCAGCACTCGAGCCGTGCCCACCGTTCTCGATCAGTGCGCAGACGACGAGCCGGGCCGCGTCGGACGGGCCCCATCCGCACCACCACGACTGGTCCTCGAGATGGTCGCTCGGATAGCCGGGGAGCGGAACCACCTTCTCGGCGGTCCCCGTCTTCCCCGAGATCGGCACGTCGTAGTTTGCGAACACGCCGGAGGAGGTACCACTCGCCGAATGCGTGGCGAGGTAGAGGCCGTCACGAACTGCTGCGAGGGCCGCGGGGTCGACCCCGGCAGGCTGCGGTGGGGGCGGGGCAAACCGCCTGAGCACCACGCGCGGAGATCCCTTCCCCCCGGGCTGCTCGACGTTCGAGACGAGATACGGCGTGACGACGTTGCCGCCGTTCGCGAGCATTGCGTAGAAGACAGCCATCTGGAGCGGGGTGACGAGGAGGTCCTTCTGCCCGATCGCGAGCTGGATCGAGTCGCCCGGGTTCCAGGCACGGTCCCAGTCGCTTTCGAAGGTCTTGCGCCGCCACTCGGGTGTCGGCAGCAGCCCGTCGGCCTCCCCGCCGATGTCGAGGCCGGTCGGTGCGCCGAAACCGAACCGGCGTGCCCATTGCTGCATGCGCACGCGGCTCTCGGATCCGCCTTCGTAGAAGCGGTTGCCGATCTCGTAGAAGTACGTGTCGCACGACTCGGCGAGAGCTTCCGGGAGCGTCATCAACCGGCTCACGTTCGGGTTCCAGTTGCGGAACTTCTGACGGTCGCGTCCGTAGAACGCAAACGGTGAGCATCGGAGCGAGTCGTACGCGGAGAAGACGTGCTCCTGCATGCCGGCGAGAGCGGTCACCGGCTTCCAGGTGGACCCCGGCGGGTACAGGCCTGCGAGGGCGCGGTTCAGTCCCGGGTAGTTCGCGCTGCGCGCAACGTCCTCGTCGAGCAGGGCCTCGAGCTTCTTCGGATCGACGCGGCCGACATAGACGGACGGCTTGAAGGTCGGAGCCGAGGCCATGGCGAGCACCGCGCCGTCACGTGGGTCGAGAGCGACGATGGCGCCCCCGTCTGCCGCCCATTCATCGTTCTGGTGCGCGAGATCGATGCCGTAGCGAAGCGCCTCCTCGGCCGCGCGTTGGAGGCGCATGTCGAGCGTCAGTCGTAGCGCGTAGCCGGGTCTCGGTTCCTGCCGAAGCTCGATCCGGGACTGCGGGCGGCCGAGCGAGTCGACGCGAATCTGCGCGAGGCCCACACGACCACGGAGATAGGAGTCGAAGGCCGCCTCGACGCCCGTCTTCCCGATGCGGTCTCCGGCACGGTAACCGTCACGCCGGAGGCGCTCGAGCTCTTCGGGCGAGATCTCTCCGGTGTAGCCGAGAATCTGCGCGGCCAGTGCCGCGTAGGCGTAGTCGCGGAGGTAGACCTGGACGATCTCGACTCCGGGAAACTCCGCCTGATGCTCGTAGAGGTAGTTGACCTGCTCCTCGCCGACCGACGTCTTGACCGTGATCGGCGTGACCGGGTCCAGGCGCCGATCGTCGACCTCGCGCGCAAGAGCCTTCGGGGGAACGTTGAGAACGCGTGCGAGTCGCTGCACGAGCTCGTACCGTCCCTCTTTCGGCATGTCGCCCACCCAGAGCTGGATCGCGGTACCCGCCACGTTCGACACGACGACTCGCCCGCGGCGGTCGAGGATCGGGCCCCGCGGCGCCTCGACGCGCACCAGGCGGAGCTGGTTGTTCTGGGCGGCGTTCAGGTGCTCGTCCCCCGTGAGCACCTGAAGTGACCAGAGCCGGAAGAAGAGAACGGTGAACGCGAGGAGTGTAATGGCACCGAGAACTGCCACGCGCAACGCCAGCTGCGGTGTGAGCCGATGGGGCTCGCGGACGCGAGGATCCGGCGGCAGGAACCGCCCCGAGGGCGTTCGGCGCTGCTGATAGGGGCCGCTAGACAAGGACCTCGACCTCAGGTGAGGGTTCGGCGCGGGCCCCCTCGCCAACGGTACCTCGGACGAGCGCATGAACGGGAAGCGCGAGGGCGAGGTTCCAGGCGAGAGCAGCCAGGAGCGCCGTCACGAGGGCATGGCGCGCAACGACCTCCTCGCCGAGCATGTAGTGGAGGACGAACCCGAAAAGACTCGCGAGCACCGTGATCGCCCCGACGGCGGCGAGCGGCGCGAACCGTCGGTCACGACCCGTCGTCTCACCGTACCGCCCCGCCCAGAATCCGGCCAAGGTGAGGACGAGCGACGTGATCCCGAGCGTGTCGAGCGTGACGAGGTCGACGACGACCCCGCCGAAGAACCCGAAGACCGCTCCGGGGACCGATCCGCGGATGAGCCCGACGGAGATGACCACGACGAGGAGAAGGTCGGGCGCGCCCCCGCCGACGACGAGCGACGAGACGATGACCGTCTGCAGCATCGCAGCGACGAACACGACCGCCGATGCCCTGAGGACAGTCCCTGCGCTCACCGTCTCCGCTCCGTGGGCACGAGGACGAGAACGGCGTCGAGGGAGCCGAAGTCGACATACGGGTCGATCTGCACCTGCTGGAAGAGATCCGTGTCCGTCTGACCGACGCTCGTCACCTTTCCGATTGGAATGCCCTTCGGATAGAGCGAGCTCAACCCGCTCGCGCGCCACCCGGCGGTCACGATCTCGTCGCGCACACGGATCACGTCCTGCTTCCGGACGCGGTCGAGGACGAGTGTCGCTCGCGTGCCGCGCGAATGGCGCACGATGCCCGGCGCGCTGGTGCGCAGATCGACGGCCGAGACCGCCGCTTCCTCGTCCGTCAGGAGCTGCACGCGAGCGGTGCGCGGCGTCACCCGGGTGACGAGGCCGACGAGGCCGTCCGCCGTGACGACGGGGTCGTTGACACGAACGCCGTCACTCGAGCCCGCTGCAACGACAATCGCCTGGGTGAACGCTCCGGCCGGACGCCCGATGACCTCGGCCGCGATCGGATCGAAGTCGGCGGGGAAGCGTGGGCCGTCGAGATACTCGAGCAGGCGTCGGAGGTAGTCGTTCTCCTGAAGGGCGAACTCGCTCTGGATCGCGCGCTGGCGCAGCTCGCGAACCTCGGCCCGCAGCTCCTCCGCCTCCGAACGTGCGCCGAGCAGGCTGTCTGCCCAGCCGTATGCGTCGCGGAATGGCTGAGCGACGCGCTCGAAGCCCACGGCAAACGGCCGCAGGACGCTAGAGCCCGCAGACTGAACGCCGGTGAGTGGGCCGTCGTCGCTCGAACGGAACGACAGGGTGACGAGGACGAGCGAGAGCAACACGAGGACTCCCACGACGAGCCGGCGCCGAAGTGCGCCTCCGCCGCGTGGATTGAGCTTTGTCGTCGGGATGCGCCGGACGGTCAGGCCCAGCGCCGCCGATCGCGCGCTGCGTTGCCGGGGCACGACAGGCCAGTCTAGCGAGCACCCAAGCGGTTTCCCGCTCCTTCCGCCTTCATTAGCACGCGTACAACAGGTACTCCGGCTAACGAAGCAGCCCGTTGCGCCGAGCGCGGCTGCGGTTCGAGCGGTGCATGACGTCGAACTCCTCGAGGCTCCGCCCGGATCCGACGGCGACGCACGTGAGCGGGCTCTCCGCCAGGTGGACGGGCATCTGCGTCTCGGAGCGGACGCGCTCGTCGAGGCCCTGGAGCAAGGCGCCTCCACCTGCGAGGACGATCCCGCGATCCATGATGTCCGCGGCAAGCTCGGGCGGAGTCTTGTCGAGCGTCGACTTCATCGCGTCGATGATCTGCGTCACCGGCTCGTCGAGCGCGCGCCGGATCTCCTCCGAGGAGATGATCACGGTCTTCGGTAGCCCGGTCAGCATGTCGCGGCCGCGCACCTCGGCCTGGAGCTCCTCCTTGAGGCGATACGCGGACCCGATCTCGAGCTTGATCTCCTCCGCGGTCTGCGTCCCGACGAGGAGCTTGTACTCCTTCTTGATGTGGTTGACGATTGCCTCGTCCATCTCGTCGCCGCCGACGCGCATGCTCTGGGAGACGACGATGCCGCCGAGCGAGATCACGGCGACCTCGGTCGTGCCTCCGCCGATGTCGACGATCATGTTCCCGGTCGGCTCTGCGACGGGAAGCCCCGCGCCGATGGCAGCTGCCATAGGCTCCTCGATCAGGTAGGCCTGGCGTGCGCCCGCCGAAAGCGTCGCCTCCTCGACTGCACGTTTCTCGACCCCGGTGACGCCTGACGGCACGCACACGACGACGCGCGGATGCGCGAAGCGGTGCTGGTGCACCTTCTGGATGAAGTGGCGGAGCATCTGCTCCGTGACGTCGAAGTCGGCGATGACGCCGTCCTTGAGCGGGCGGATCGCAGAGATCGTCCCAGGCGTGCGACCGAGCATGCGCTTGGCCTCGACCCCGACGGCGTGCACCTCGCCGGTCCGCTGGTCGATCGCGACGACGGACGGCTCCGAGAGCACGATCCCGCGCCCGCGGACATACACGAGCGTGTTGGCGGTGCCGAGGTCGACGGCCATGTCACGGCCGCCGAAGCCGGTGAGGGTCTTGAACCAGGCCACGAGGAACCGCGAGTCTACCTGCGGGTTTGCAGCAGATTTCGAGCGTGATGCTCGAGGAGCGAGACGAGGAGTGCCCCGGGCAACCCGACGACGTTGAGATAGTCGCCCTCGATCCGCTCCACGAGTCGCCCGCCTAGCCCCTGGATCGCGTATGCGCCGGCGCGGCCCGCCCACTCACCGCTTTCGAGGTAGCCGGCGACCGTGTCGGGCGGGAGAAGACGGAATGTGACGTCGGTGATCTCGTGCCCGACGACGTCCTGACCTGCGCCGAGCAGGCAGATGCCGGAGACGACTGTGTGCGTGCGCCCGGAGAGCTCGTGGAGCATTCGGGCCGCGTCGTCGCGGTCGGTCGGCTTGCCGTAGACACGCCCGTCGAGAACGACGGTCGTGTCGACGCCGAGCGTCACCTGGCCCTCGTGATGCACGGACCGGGCCTTACCTTCCGCATGGGCACGTACGAGATCAGCCGGCTCGAGCCCGGGTGGATCGTCCTCCAGATACGTGGGCGCAACGACCTCGAAGGGGATCCGGAGCTGCTCGAGGATCTCCCGGCGCTGCGGCGACGTCGAGGCGAGGATCAGGTGATCTTGCGCGCTGCCCATAGATCCTCCACGGGCCACTTCCTGGCCCAGTCCGCGGT
>DATDOS010000031.1:0-8384 GCA_035293125.1 Gaiellaceae bacterium
TCGCGCGGCTGGTGGCTGAGACACGGCGCCGGCTGGCGCCGCCCGTCCTCGCCCGTATTCCCGATACGCGCTCGGACGGGTGGCGTCCCCGGCTTGGTCTCAGCCATCCCCGCATCGACGGCAATTACCGATCAGCCATCTGAGGCGGTCGCTCAGCGCTCGTAGCGCACTTCGCCGGACTCGATCGCACGCATCTCGCTGGCGCCGGTCGCGATCTCGAGCCGTCCGTCACGCAGGATCCGGAGGGCTGTCGCAGCGTCTCCGTCGACCGTGATCCGTCGACCGCGGAGGAAGTCGCGGGCCCCGATCTCCGCGTACAGGTCGGCGAGGCCGCCGTGCCGCCACCCGTCGTAGATGCGCTCGAGGCGGAAGAGGAGCGAGCCGAGGAGCACCGCGCGGTCGTAGGTGCCGCCCGTGAGGGTGCGAAGGGATCCCGGCTCTGTCGGAGCGTCGAGCGGGAGCTCGTCGCGCGTCTGGTTGACGTTGATCCCGATGCCGACGACGACCGTTCCGTCGGCGAGCTCGGAGAGAATTCCTGCCACCTTTCGCCGGTTCAGCATCACGTCGTTCGGCCACTTGATCTGTGCGGTGAGCCCGGTTGCGCCCTCTACCGCCTCGGCCGCTGCCAGCGCGGCGACGAGCGAGAGCTCGGGCAGGTGTCGCTCCCGCGGAGGGTGCAGCATCACCGAGACGAGCACCGAGCTCGCGGGCGGCGCTGTCCAGGGTCGCCCCATCCGCCCGCGTCCACCGGTCTGGTGGTCGGTCGCCGCGGCGGCTCCCTCGGGGAGCCCCGACCCCAGCAAGAGGAGCTGGGTCGACTCGCATTCGGGCTCGTAGCGGTACGGCTTGCCGAAGCGCCCGCGGACGTACGGCGCCACCGCCTCGAAGGTCAACGCATCGGTAGCGGTGGCGCTCACCGCGCTGCTTCGACGCGAACGGCGGAGATCTTGAACTCGGGCGTGCCGATGAGTGGGTCGCCGACGTCGTGCGTGAGCCAGTTCACCTTCTGCTCGGCGAAATGGAGCGCCATCCAGACGAGCCCCGGGAACACGCGATCGGAGATGTGCGTGCGGGCCTCGAGCTTCCCGCGCCGCGAGATGAGTCGCGCCCAGTCGCCTTCCGCGAGGCCCAGTGCCAGCGCGTCCTCCGCCGTGATCTCGAAGAAGGGCTCCTCCTGCTTGTCGGTGATCCCCGACTCGCGCATGGTCATCGTCGCCGAGTTGTAGTGGTAGAGCGTCCGGCCGGTCGAGAGGACGAGCGGATACTCGGAGTCGGGCTCCTCGATCGGGCGCTGGTACTCGACCGGGAAGAACTTCCCCCTGCCGGGTGGCCGCGCCGGCCTGGGCGCGTGCAGGAACGGCGTCCCCGGGTGGCCCATCTCGGGAACCGGCCACTGGAGCCCGTTCTCTTCCAGCCGGTCGTAGCGAGCGCCGTACCAGGCGGGCGCGAGGTCGGCGAGCTCGTTCCAGACCGACTCGGCATCCGGGTACTCGGGCCAGTGCGCTCCGAGCGCTTTCGCCATGAGCAGGACGATCTCGCGGTCGCCCTTCGCATCGCCCGGCAGCGGCGCCGCCTCGCGGACGCGGCTGATCCGGCGCTCGGTGTTCGTGAAGGTGCCGTCCTTCTCCGCGAACGACGATGCGGGGAGCACGACGTCCGCGTACTTCCGGGTCATGTCGTGGAGGAAGATGTCCTGCGAGACCAGGAAGTCGAGCTTCCCGAGCCCCTCCTCGACGTGGTGCGCGTTCGGCTCGGTCTGGGCGGGGTTCTCGCCGATCAGGTAGAGGGCCTTGACCCGCTCGTCGTGGAGGCCGCTCATCATCTGGTCGAGCCGGTACCCCGGTGTCTCCGGCACCTCGGAGCCCCACGCCTCCGAGAACTTCCGCCGGATCTCCGGGTCGTCGACCGCCTGGTAGCCGGGCAGGTACATCGGGTTCGCGCCCGAGTCGTTCAGGCCCTGGACGTTGTTCTGGCCGCGCAGGGCGTTCAGGCCCGTCGCCTCGTAGCCGAGGTGACCTGTCATGAGCACGAGGTTCGAGAGCGACCAGATGTTGTCCACTCCGCACGCGTGCTCGGTGATCCCGAGCGTGTAGAAGATCGCGGCGTGCCGCTCCGTCGCGTACTCGCGTGCGGCGGCGCGGATCTCGTCGGCGGGGACGCCGGTGACCTTCTCGGCGTCCTCGGGCGAGTAGCGCATGACGACCTCACGGACGGCGTCGAAGTCGTCGGTGTTGTCGCGGATGTAGTCGTCGTTCTGGAGGCCCTCCGACAGGATCGTGTGCATCATCGCGTTCAGGAGCCACACGTCCGTTCCCGGGCGGAGCTGGAGGTGGCGCTTCGCGATCTTCGTCAGCCAGATCTTCCGCGGGTCGGCGACGACGAGCGTAGCGCCGTTCCGCACGGCCTTCTTGATCCGCAGCGCGAGCACCGGATGCGCCTCGGTCGTGTTCGACCCGATGACGAAGAGGAAGCGCGCCTTCTCGATCTCCGGGATCGAGTTGCTGCTAGCTCCTCTGCCCAACGACCTGACCAGGCCGTAAAGAGTGGGAGCGTGTCAGGTCGATTCGCAGGAGTGGACGGAGTTCGTCCCGACCGCCGTCCGCGCGAGCTTCTGGATGAGGTAGTTCTCCTCGTTCGTCAGGCGGGCGGAGGAGAGGAAGCCGATGGATTGCGGGCCATGCTCGGCGATCACCTTCTCGAGGCCGGTCGCGGCCGTCTCGATCGCGTGCTCCCACGTCGTCGGGTGGAGCTCGCCGTCCTCCCCGCGGACGAGCGGCTGCGTCAGCCGGTCGGGGTGGTGGACGAAGTTGAACGCGAATCGGCCCTTGACGCAGAGGTTTCCCTCGTTCGGGAGGTACTCGTTCTTCGAGGTGACCTTGACGATGTGCTTCGTCTGCGGGTCGAGGTTGAGGTCGATCTGGCAGCCGACGCCGCAGAACGTGCACGTCGTCCGTACCTGCTCGAGCGCGCGTTCGGGGGTCTTCGTGCCCTCGACGAACTTCTCGTAGATCGCGCCCGTCGGGCAGACGGAGAGGCAGCCGCCGCAGAGCTCGCACTCCGTGTCGAGCCAGGAGAGGCCCCACGTGGGGACGATCCGCGCGTGCCCGCCTCGGCCCTCGAGCGAGAGCGCCGAGCACTGCATGACCTCCTGCGTGTAGCGGACGCAGCGGTTGCAGAGGATGCACGCGTCCGGGTCGTAGCCCATGAGCTGGTTGCGGTCCGAGTACTCCTCTCGCTTCGCGTCCGGGAGAATGAACGGGGCCTCGGCGCCGAGCTCGTTCGCCAGGTCGAGGAGCTCGTTCGGGCGTCCGCCCGGCGACGCGTTCAAGTGCTCGGCGAGGAGCATCTCTGTGAGCGTCTTCTGGAAGTCCGTGATCTGGCCGTTCGTCGAGACGGCCATGCCCTCGGTGACCCGGGTGGCGCAGGCGGGCACCGGGCGGGGAGCGCCCTCGACGTCGACCACGCACATGCGGCAGCCGCCGTACGGGTCGAGCTTGTCGTCGTGGCAGAGGGTCGGGATGAAGGTGCCGTGGCGGGCCGCCGCGTGGACGATCAGCTCGCCCTCGTTGGCGGCGACGACCTTGCCGTCCAGCGTGAACTCGACCACCTCCTTCACGCTACACCCTGCTCCAGCGGTGCGAACAGCTCGGGCCACCACTGCATCGCGTTCCGGACCGGGAACGGGGACGCCTGCCCGAGCCCGCAGATCGACGTCTTCTCCATCGCCAGGAGCCATTCATCGACCTTCTCGCGCGTCATCGCGGCCTCTCCGGTTGCGAGCTCCTCGCACAGGTGGTGCAGCGCACGGTTCCCGATCCTGCAGGGCGTGCACTTCTGGCACGACTCTTCGGCGAAGAAGCGCATCGTCTCCGAGAGCAGGCGCAGCGGGGAGTAGGAGGCGGGGAACACCTGGACTGCCGCCGAGCCGGGGCCGGCGCCGTATTCGCCGAGTCCGTCTCGCGTGAGCGGAGCGTCGAGCGCCGAAGGTGGCAGGATCCCGCTTGCGGCGCCTCCCGGCACGATCGCGCCGACCTCGTCAGTGAAGCCACCCGCATGCTCCTCGACGAGCTCACGGGTCGTGACTCCGCTCGGCGCCTCGTAGCAGCCGGGCTTCCCGACGGCGCCTGTGACCGACCAGAGGCGTGTTCCCACCGCACCGCGGGTCCCGAGGCCGGCCCACCACTCGCCTCCGTTTCGGAGGATGGCCGGCACGTGCGCCAGCGTCTCGACGTTGTTGATCAGCGTCGGGCGACCGAGGTAGCCGACCTCGCTCGGGAAGGGAGGCTTGAGCCGCGGCATCGCGCGGCGGCCCTCCATCGACTCGAGCATCGCCGTCTCTTCGCCCGCGATGTAGGCGCCCGCGCCGATCACGAGCTCGAGCGAGCGCGCTTCGAGGAGCCCCGCGGTGCGGAACTCGTCGATCGCCCGCTCGAGTCGCGCGCGTGCAGTGGCGTACTCCTCGCGCAGGTAGATGTAGCCCTCGTTCGCCTCGGCGAACGCCATCGCGATCAGCGTCGCTTCGACGAGGAGATGTGGCCGGAGCTCCATGACGTAGCGGTCCTTGATCGTCCCCGGCTCGCCCTCGTCCGCGTTGACGACGACGTACCGCGGTCCGGGCTCGCGCGAGACGGCCTCCCACTTGATCCCGGCCGGGAACCCGGCGCCCCCGAACCCGGTCAGCCCTGACGCTTTGAGCTCTCCGACGATGCGATCCGGCGCCGGGAGGTTGCGGAGGAGCTCGAGCCCACCGCGCGCCGCGTAGTCGGCAAGCGTCTCGTCGCTGATGCCGAGGCCGATCGCCGGGCCATGGTTCGTCGTGTGCGTCACCGTCGGGACGATCTCGTCGCCGCGCGTCATCGCGGGCGCGAGATCGCAGTGGCCGAGGCAGGCCACCTCGACGGCTCCGTGTGTGCGCTCGAGAAGCTCGCGCGCGCCGAAGCAGTCGCAGACAGGCCCTGTGCAGACGCGAACGACGTCGACCGGCTGCTGCAGGAACGAGTAGAACGAGACGACCTCGTGCACCTCGCCGCGCCGGATGTTCATGTGATCCGCGAGGGCGTCCGAGAGCTCGGGTGTGATGGGGCCGACCTCGCGGCGGACCCGCCCGAGGTTGTCGAGCAGTCGCGTTCGCTCAGTGGGCAGCTCCAGAAGGAGCATGGCCAGTCCGACCACGTCCACGCCTCGATCCTACGCAGACGCAGCGCATTTCGGCGTCCTCAACTCACCAAGTTACAACTTGTAACTTGGCCAATTGTCAGCGCTTGTGGGCTATGACCCTAGCTACTCCTCGGGCGGAGGACGCCGCAGAGCCTTCGTCCGCGCGCGGCGGCGCTTCTGCTCGAGGCGGCGCTCGCGTGCCTTCGCGGTGGGCTTCGTCGCGACTCTGCGCCGCGGAACCGCGAGAGCCGCGCGGAGCTTTTCGACAAGCCGCTCGACGGCGAGCTCGCGATTCCGGAGCTGGCTCCTCTCGTCCTGAGCGACCGCGCGAAGAGCCGGTCCGACCCGGGCCGTCACGCGCCGCTTCTGAACCTCGGACAGCGCCGTGGAGGTCTCGACGTCCAGTATCGCCTCGACCCGAGTCGATGACTTCTGTGCGTGCTGGCCGCCCGGTCCCCTTGACCGAGACACGCGGATCTCGATCTCCGAGACCGGCAAGAGGACGGAGCGCGTGACCCGAATAGACTCACGCTCCATGGCGTGCATTCTGCTCGACATCGACGGCGTCCTCCACGTATCGGGGGACCCCATTCCGGGCGCCGTCGACGCCGTCGACGTGCTTCGTCGCGCGGGGCACGCGCTCCGATTCGTCACCAACAACTCGACGCGGCCGCGCTCGCGCCTCGCCGAGGAGCTGCGAGAGATGGGCTTCACGCTCGAGGACGACGAGCTGCAGACCACCCCCGGCGCCGCCGCGCGCGAGCTCTCCGGAAAGCGCGTGCTCGCACTCGTGATGGCCGCAGTCGTCCCCGACCTGGACGGACTCGAGCTCGTGGGGCACGACGCGGAGGCCGTGCTCATCGGAGGGTGCGACGAGACGCTCGAGCCGAACCAGGTGTTCAGCTACATGAACCTCGCGCGTGCATTCGAGGAGATCCAGCTGGGCGCGTCGTTCTACTGCCTGCACAAGAACAAGTGGTGGCAGACGAGCCGTGGTCCCATGCTCGACAGCGGCGCGTTCGTCGCGGGGCTCGAGTACTCGACCGGTATCGAGGCGACAGTCCTCGGGAAGCCGAGCCCGTCGTACTTCGCGGCCGCGCTCGACGTCCTCGACGCGGAGCCCGAGCGCACATGGCTCGTGACCGATGACGTCGAGGCGGATGTACGCGGCGCGCGCCTCTTCGGGATGAAGACGGCGCTCGTCCGGACGGGGAAGTTCCGCCCCGAGTCGCTCGAGACGGCTGAGCCCCCACCGGACATCGTGGTCTCGTCGCTTGCGCACTTCCCCTCCTTGCTCGAGGAGGATCTGACCGGCGGCTGGACGCCGTGAAGGTCGGCGTCGACATCGTCGAGATCGACCGCGTGCGACGCGCGCTCGAGCGACCGAGCTTCCGCGACCGCTGCTTCACCGAGGCCGAGCGCGCCTACTGCGACTCGCGGGCGAATCCCGCCCAGAGCTACGCGGCGCGCTTCGCCGGCAAGGAGGCAGTCGGAAAGGCGCTCGGTTGCGGCGTTCGCTTCACCTGGAAGGACGTCGAGATCGTGGGACGGCCGAAGCCGGGCGTGCGCCTCTCAGGCCGGACCGCCGCGTTCGCCGAGCGGGTTCGCGCGGGCGCGATCGACCTCTCGATGACGCACTCGCGGGAGATCGCCGCGGCGATCTGCGTCGTCAGTCCCCGCGTCGATGGCTGAGCGCTACGAGCCGCTCTACACGGCCGCGGAGATGCGGGCGGCAGAAGAGCGTTACCCCGAGTATCCGGCCTCCATCCCTGAGCTGATGGAGCGCGCGGGCAGGGCGGTCGCGCGTGAGGCGATGCTCGCCTTCCCCGGAGCTCGAAGCTTTGCGTGCGTCTGCGGCGGAGGATCGAACGGCGGCGACGGACGCGTTGCCGCGCGTGTCCTCCGCGAGGCGGGAAACGTCGCCGACGAGACGGTTGGGCTCGACGGCTACGACGTGATCGTGGACGCGCTCTTCGGCACGGGGTTCCGCGGAGAGCCGCGCGACGAGACCGCGGAGCTCATCGAGCGGATCAATTCGGCATCCGCACCGGTCGTGTCAGTCGACCTGCCCTCCGGTGTCGACGCTTCGACGGGCGAGATCGCGGGCGCGGTGGTGGATGCAGACCTCACCGTGACCTTCCACGGTACGAAGGTCGGGCTCGCGGTCGCTCCGGGGCGCTTCCATGCGGGACGGGTCGTCGTCGCCGACATCGGGCTCGACGAGGCCCCGACGTTCCATCGGCGCGCGACCCGCGCACTCCTCGAAGATGTGCCGCGTCGAGGTGCCGGGGACACGAAGTACACGGCCGGCTCGGTCCTCGTCGTGGGTGGCCAGCCGGGGATGACGGGCGCCGCCTGTCTCTCCGCCCTCGCCGCGCTGCGCGCGGACGCCGGCTACGTGACGCTCGCGGTTCCGGACGAGGCGCTGCCCGCCGCCGAGGCACTTGCGCTCGAGCCCGTGAAGATCGGCTGGATCGACGCAGGCGCTGCCGACACGATCGTGCGGGCTGCCGAGCGTGCGACCGCGCTCGCGCTCGGGCCGGGGCTCGGTAGGAGCGAGGCGCGCCGGGCGCTCGTTCGCGAGCTGCTCGGGCGGCTCGATCTCCCAACCGTCGTCGATGCCGACGCCCTCTTCGACCTCCAGCCCTTCGAGCGAACGGCCCCGACCGTACTCACGCCGCACGCGGGCGAGCTCGCTCGCCTCCTCGGGACCGACTCGGCGTGGGTCGCCGCACACCGGCTCGAGGCGGCGCGGCAGGGGGCCGAGCAATTCGGAGCCGTCCTCCTCCTCAAGGGAGCCGACACGATCGTCGCCGCTCCGGGAGAAGGCGTCGTCGTCTGCGACCTCGGGCCGCCGTCGCTCGCGACGGCCGGGACCGGCGACGTGCTGACCGGCGTGGTTGCGGCGTTCCTCGCCAAGGGCCTCGATCCACAGCTCGCGGCCGCCGCCGGAGCTGTCGCCCACGCGCGCGCCGCCGAGCTCGCGCCACAGCGTGCGGGGCTCGTCGCGAGTGACCTCCTCGCGTCGCTGCCGCGCGCGCTAGAGCAGTAACGCAGCGTCGGATGCTCGGCCGATCGCCCGCGGGACACCAGTAGTCAACGCATGTTTATGCCGGCCGTCACGTGGACTATGGTCGCAACCGGCCCGGTCGAATGCGCCTTCGACGCCTCATACCCGTCGCTTTCACCTCGTCCCTGCTGCTGGCGCTGCTCCTTCCCGCTCCCGC
>DATDOS010000032.1:0-7346 GCA_035293125.1 Gaiellaceae bacterium
GTGCCGCTCGACGATGCCCTGATGGTGATGGCGCGGCGCATGGAGAGCCAGGACGCCGAGCAGATCGCGCTGGTCATGCGACTTCAGCGCGAGGCGGGCGGGAACACGGCCGAAGTGCTCGACCGGGTCGCCGAGGTGATCCGGGGCCGGATGGAGCTCAGACGGCTCGTGGACGTGTTGACGGCTCAGGCCCGGATATCTCGGTGGATCCTGACCGGCCTCCCGATCTTCGTGCTCGTGGCGCTGCTCTTCACCGGCGGGGACTTCCTCGATCCGATGCTCAACTCATTGGTGGGGCGAATCGCGCTGGTCTTTGCAGCCGTCATGGTCATGATCGGATCGTTCTGGATCAAGCAACTCGCGAAACTGGACGTGTGACATGGGCATAGGGCTGATGGCAGTCGCCGGCGTGCTGCTCCTCGGAGCGGGAATCGCGGTCCTGGTCGTCAACCTCGGCCGATCGCGCGGGGCGCCCGGGACGATCGACCAGATCCAGACGTACGGCTATGTCGCCGAGGCCGCCGGCGGCTCGGAGGTCGAGTCCCCGGCAAGGCGCCCCCTCGACTCCCTTGCAGGCCGGCTCGGGGACCTCCTCGGACGAAGAACCACGAGGTTCGGCGAGGCGAGGATCCGCGAGAAGCTCGTCTCGGCGGGCATGTACGGCACGACGCCGCGCAAGATCCTGGGCTACCAGGTCCTCTGCGCGATCGCGTTCTCACTCCTGACCTTGTGGCTCGTCCCCGCCATGGGTGGATCGATCGTGCTCGCGATCGCGGTGGCCATCGGGGTGGCAGCTGCGGGCTGGTATGCCCCGGTCTACTACGTCGAGCTCAAGCGGCGTAGACGGATGGAGCGAATCGACAAGCAGCTTCCGGACATGATCGACTTGCTCGTCGTCACGATCGAAGCGGGTCTCGGCATCCTCGCCTCGATGCGCGTCGCCTCCCAGACCATGTCCGATCCACTGGGGCAGGAGCTTCGCCTCACGCTCCAGGAGCAGCGCATGGGCCTCTCGGTGAACCAGGCGATCGAGAGCCTTGGCCGCCGCACCGACGCGCCGAACATGCGGATCTTCGTGCGCGCGCTGACCCAGGGTGAAAAGCTCGGCGTCTCGATCGGCTCGACGATGCGCAATCTCTCGCTGGAAATGCGAAAGCGACGGAGAGCGATGGCCGAAGAGCGTGCTCAGAAGATGCCGATCAAGATGCTCTTCCCGCTGATCTTCTGCATCTTCCCGGCGCTCTTCGTCGTGATTCTCACGCCGATGATCATCAACATCGTCGACGCGCTGGGGTAGCGGCATGGCGACACTGACGCTCCGCCGGGAAGACGGTCGGATCGTCTGCGAGCGCGTCGTCGTCGCGGATCGCGCGCACCGGCGAATGCGTGGGCTTCTGGGTCGCAAGTATCTCCGCTCGGGCGAAGGGATGGTGCTGCGCCCCGGCTGGAGCATCCACACCGCCTTCATGCGCTTCCCGATCGACGCCGTGTTCCTCGACGCCGACCAGGTGGTCATCAAGATCGAGCCCGAGGTGGGGCGATGGCGCACGGTCTCGTGTCGCGGGGCGCGCGAGGTGGTCGAGCTCGCGGCCGGGGAGTGCCGTCGCCGTGGGCTCGAGGTCGGAGACCGCGTGGCGTGGGCGTCGCGCAGCGCGATGGACGCCCGCGCCGAGCCAGGGGCCGGCCCCTGGGACGACGAAGACTCGGAGCCCCGAGGTCGAGTGCTGGTCGCGAGCCGCGATCCGCGCTTCATCAGGCTGGCGCGCTTCCTGCTCGAGGGGCGGGACCTCGACGTCGAGGAGCTCACGACGCCCGAGCGACTGCCCGACGCCGTGCTCGAGCCGAATCTCGATCTCGCGGTGCTCGACGGCGGAAGCGCCGTCGCCGACGCCTTGCGAACAGCGAATGCGGCTCGGGCGAGGCGGCCGGAGGTGCCGATCGTGATCGCGGCGGACACGGGTGGTAAGAGCCCGTCCGGTGTCCGAGTCTTCGACCGCTGGAACGAGACGGAGGAGCTCCTCCTCGACGTCGAGCGTCTTCTGGCGGAGCGACTCGCGGCCGCAACGCCCACCGGGCGGGACTGACATATGCCGCGAGATTCGTACAGTGTGTCGGAGGGAGGAGGAGCGATTCCGAGCGTGAACCAGTCGGAGTCCATCGAGGAAGAGCGCACATGACGTCCGAGGCAGGCACGCACGTCGGCTCTGGGGGGCCGCTCCCTCTCGCGAGGGCGCTGCGACCAGGACCCGCTACCCGCACCGAGCGCGAGGAGCGGCTCGATCGGTTGCACGCGTACTTCCTCGAAGGCTGCCCCGACGAGCTCAGGCCCGTGTTCGAGTCAGTGCTCGTCGACGCACGCCAGGTGCGCGACGGTTACGGCGATCTCGACGTCGGCGATGGGCTGGCCTCGGTCTGGTACGCGGCCAACGTGATCATCGAGCTGGGCGCCGCGCTCGAGCTGGATGAAGCGGACGTGCGTGGCGCGGCCGCAGCGGTCGCCGAAGCGTGCGCCCTCCCACTCTCTGCGGCGCGGTATGTGCTGTTCAGCGAGACGGTCGGGAACCCCCGTCTGCTCGAGCTTCCTCCGCTCGTCGCAATCGAGATCCAGCTCGGCCTCTTGCTCGGCTTCGACGTGCTCGCGGACGTTTCGCTCTGGACACGGGGCTCGAACGGGCTGGAGTGCGTTGTCAGCCTCGGATCCGTGGACAGGCCCAGCCGGCGCGTTCGCGCGGAGGCGAAGGCGACGCTCCGCCAGCGCTCGCGTCTCTCGTTGCTCGGCGGGTCGCAGCTGCGCTCGTCGCCCGTCCTCCGCTTCGGCGAGGCCTACGCGGCGATCGTCGGCCGCCTCGGCTCCGTCGACCCGAACGTCACCGACGCCTACCTCGTCGAGGCGGCAAATGCGCTCGGCCCGGTCATCGAGCGCGAGCGGCTGCTCGAGCACTCCGCCGAGCGAGAGCGCACGCTGGTCGCGTCGGCCGAGCGTCGCTTGACGCGCCTCGGCTTCGACCTGCATGACGGCCCGATCCAGGACGTCCTCGCGCTCGCCGCAGACGTTCGCCTCCTTCAGCGGCAGGTGTACCCATTCGTGCTGGAGGACTACCGCGAGCAAGCGCACGGGCGATTCGACGATCTCTCGTCGCGCCTCGTCGAGCTCGACCGCCAGCTTCGCGAGCTCGCGCACTCGCTCGAGACGAAGAGCGTCATCAGCCGCCCGCTCGGGGAGATCCTGCACCGCGAGGTAGACGGCTTCGCCGAGCGAACGGGTATTCGCGCCGAGCTCGAGATCCGGGGCGATCCTGACTCGTTGTCCTCGGCTCAGCGGATCACGGTGTTCCGGGCGATCCAGGAGGCGCTGGCGAACGTCCGCGAGCACGCGGGAGCGACGACTGTGTCGGTGCGTGTTCGTGCGCGCCGCAGCGCGATCGAGCTTCAGATCGTGGACGACGGGATGGGCTTCGAGGTCGAGCGAGCGCTCGCGAAGGCGGCGCAGCGCGGCCGGCTCGGCCTCGTCGGGATAGGTGAGCGCGTTCGGATGGTGGGCGGCACGTTCGAGCTCGAGAGCGCGCCGGGCGGGCCGACGACGCTCAAGCTCACGCTCCCGCGCTGGGAACCACTCACACCCCCGTAGAGCCACCGGGTCGTCAGCCCTGGGGGTCTGGCTGAAGCCAGACCCCCAGTGACGCTGTGCTCCGGGGCTGGCTTCGTACCCGGGGATCTCGCTTCAGCCAGACCCGGGCGCCCGTGTGTGTTCCGGGGTCTGGCTTCAGCCAGACCCCGGGCGCCTGCGCGCCGCCACCTCGTCGACCATCCGCCGGTATAGCTCCCGAGCTCTCCCGGGATCGGGGGACAGAGCATCCGGAAGGATCTCGGTCGCGACGAACCCAGGCACCGGCTCGGCCCCGGCAGCAGCCCGGTAGCTACTCCACCGCCACTCCGCCGGATGAGCTACCAGGCGCGCGCGGACCGGATTCAGGACGACGTAGACGCAAGCCTCGACCAGGTGGGCTTCGCCCGCAAGCTCGGCGGCGTAGTAGGGCCCGGCGAAGAGATGCCCCGAACGCTCGTGGCGGCGATTGAACATGTACGCGTGACCGCCGACGAGCTTCTGCATGCCGGCCCCGAGCGTCGGCTTGGGAGTCTCGATGACAGCGTGCACGTGCGTGTCCATCAGGCAGTACGCGTGCAGTCGCCATTCGAACTCGTCGGACACGCACGCGATACGGTCGATGAACGCAACGCGATCCTTGTCGTTTACGACGATTCTGCATCCTCCGTTGCCGCGGGCGATTACGTGGTGGATCGCTCCCGGAGCTTCCGTTCGCGGCCGGCGTGGCATCCAGCGGAGCGTGCAGGCGGGCCTTCGTCGCCGCAAGTCGTCCGTTGCGGACACCGGCTTGCGCGGCCGCGGCGACGTGGGACGTAGCGACCTTGTTCCGGGGTCTGGCTTCAGCCAGATACCGTTTGCCCGCCCGCTCCAAACGACGAAGGAGGTCTTTCGACCTCCTTCGTCACTTCCCCCTACCGCCGCAACCGGTGCCGCCGACCGCTGCGGATCCTGTTCAGCTCAGGAAGAGGAACCCTGCTGCTTCGCGTACTGCGAGACGCACTTGCCGAACGCGTTCTTCTTCGTCCCGTACGCCGCGTCGAAGGCGGCGCGGTTCGACGAGCGCTCGGCCTTGCACTTCTTCGCGGCGTTCGTGGTTGACGCGTGGCTCGCCGCGACAGCCTCCTGCGCCTTCATCGAGACGCACTTGCCGAAGGCGTTCTTCTTGTTGGCGTTCGTCCCGTACCACTCGGCGAATGACTTGCCGCCGTGGCCAGAGGCAGTCGCGAAGCTGGGGTCAGCCTGCTCGGCCTTGCACTCCTTGGCGGCGTTCTTCGCAGCCGTGGTAGCCACCTGGACCTGCCTTGTAAGGCATGCGTCCATCGCATCCTTCGGGCTGCCCGTCGGCGCATAGAGGGCGCGGAAGGCGGACATGCCGATCGTGCTCCGCTGCTGTCTGCAGAGATCCGCCGCGCTGGACGCGGCAGACTGCCCACTCTGGCCCTGACCCTGACCGGCCGGCGGGACCGCAAAGGCCGCCGGCACGGCGAGGCCGAACAGGGTGGCGATGATCAAGAGCCTCTTCATGACACGCTCCGTCTCTGAGGGGGGATGAATTCCGTGCGACACCACAGAAGACGAGATCGCGCGCTCGTTCTTGCGCCGGAGAGTGTTAAGAGTTTGTGTGGTGGGTTGCGGTTCCGGCTCGGGTCGGGGACCGTGCGTGCATGGCCGTCACCGAATCCGGCCACCTCGCGTCGCGCGAGGTCGACGAGCTCTACCGCGCCCACGGGGGCGAGGTCTACCGCTACGCGCTCGCCGTGCTGGGAAACCATGCGGATGCCGAAGACGTGACGCAGACCACATTCCTGAACGCGTACCGCTCGCTCGAGCAGGGAGTCCGCCCCCGCAAGCCGTCGAACTGGCTCTTGACCATCGCGAGCAACACGATCAAGCAGCGCTTCCGCCAGGAGCAGACGCGGCCACGGCAGGTCGAGCTCGATGAAAGGACCACGGAAGCCGGAACCGAGGAGGACGACGGCCCCAGCGTGGGTGAGCTGCTCACTGCGCTGTCGAAGATCCCGCCGCAGCAGCGGCAGGCGATCGTCCTTCGTGAGTTCGAAGGCCGCTCGTACAAGGAGATCGCCGAGATCCTCGGTGTAACCACGAGCGCGCTCGAGACACTGCTCTTCAGGGCCCGGCGGTCATTGGCGGAGGAGCTCGAGCACCAGCTCACGTGTACGGACGCGCAGCTCGCTGTCTCGCGGGCGGCGGACGGTCGCCTCGGCCGCAAGGAGCGGCGACGGCTTCGCGACCATCTCGGCGAGTGCCCGGACTGCTCTCGTTTCGCGAGCCTTCAGCAACGCCACCGGCGCGCGCTCAAGGGCCTCATGCTCATCCCCATACCGCTCTCGCTCTCCTTCTTCAAGGGGATCGAAGGGACCGCGACAGCCGCAACGGTGCCGGCAGGCGCGAGCGCCGCGGCCGTTGGCGCGACCGTGGGTGGCGCTGCCGGCGCCACCGGTGGCGGAATCTTTGCAGGAGGTATCGCCGTGAAGACGGCAGCAGTCGTTACCGCCGCGACCATGGCCAGCGGCGTCGCCGTCGTCGGGGCCTCCGAGATCGACTCGAAGCCGCCGGGCAAGCCCCCGGTGCAGGCGGAGAAGCCTGGAGAGCGCCTCGGTCAGGTGGCTCCGCGAGGTGTGCTTGTTCCCGGCAACGGTGTCGCGCGCGGCAAGGCCGATGCTCCTGGCCAGGCCACGCGACTCGAAGCCCAGGCACGCACTCGCGCAGCCAATGCCCGCAAGCGAGCTTATCTCAGCCGCAGCGCCGAGGCGAAGGCGAAAGCACCCGGCCAGGCGAATCGCTCAGCGGAAAGTCCGAATGCCGCGAACGGCCAGAAGGACAAGGAGCCGACGGCGAAGACCAACGCGAGCCGCAACCGCTCAGACACGGACCGTACGGTCAGACTGAAGGCTCCGTAGCGGCCTCACCTCCTCCCCCGATCGAGGGAGGCCGGTGCTCCGGGAATGGCCGATGCCGTTCCCAGGCATGCGATTCCTCGTTGTCTTCGCGGTCGTGATCGCGGCCATCCATACACCGGCCACGGCCGCGATCCCGCGCGTCCCCACCAAGCTCGAGCGACGCGGGATGCTCGAGGCCGAGGTCGTCCGCGAGATGAATCGGGCTCGCGTGACACGGGGTCTTCGCCCGTTGCGGGGGGCCCCCAGCCTCCGGACAGCCGCACGGGCACATTCGCGGGCGATGCTCGAGCTCGGATTTTTCGGACACGACTCCGCTGACGGGACCGAGTTCAGCGACCGGATCCGCCGCTACTACACGAATCGGGGGTGGGAGAGCTGGTCGGTCGGCGAGGCGCTGCTCGCGGTCTCGGGGAAGGAGATCGACGCGAAAGCGATCGTGGCAGCGTGGCTCGACTCTCCCCCACACCGTGAGATCATCTTCTCCTCGGCATGGCGCGACGCGGGTATCGGAGCTCTCTACACGCCGCTTGCACCGCGGGAGTACGGCGGCGCGGCGGCCGTCGTCGTTACCGCGGATTTCGGGCTAAGGGCGCGGAAGACCACCCGCCCGTGAACGCCCGGGCCGACTACGCCGCCAGCGGGTGGATCGGCGTGCTCTCGGGATCGATCTCAGAGGCGAAGCCGCGATCCCAGCTCACGAACACATGGCCGCGCTCGTCGATCTGGTCGACGACGCCGCGATCGCCTGCACACAGACCCGAGTCGTCGCTTGGATTCCCGACGAGCTCGATCCGCGCCCCGATCGCAACTCCTGCGCG
>DATDOS010000033.1:0-9984 GCA_035293125.1 Gaiellaceae bacterium
ACCTTGCCAGTTGCCATCGAAGCTCACTCCTTCGGTGGTCACGCCCCCGGCAGCGCAAACTGCGCGGGGGCATTTACTTTGAAATTGCTCCTCGTATTTTACGGGAAGTATCGGACGGAGCCGCCCGTGTTTGCTCTTAAAACGGGCGCTTTAGGGGTAGCCCTAACTGACCGCCGCGAGGATCTCCGGCGCGTTCAGCACCTCTACCACCTCAAGCCGGATCACTTCCAGCGCGTTGTAGAAATCGCCCCACTTCTCAACGACTACCTCCGCCTTCGGTGTGAGCTTCATGTGCATTTCGGGGTGCTCTCCGGTGACGCGGCAGGTGTAGTGCGCCACCACTGCGCCCTCCTTGATTGCTGGTCTATCGGGCGGGTTTTCCCAAGAGATCGGCTCGCACTGAATGAACGTTACGTTGCTCTGGAGAGATCTAAAAAGTCCAAGGAACACATGAAGGGCTCGGTGCTTGTCATCGTTCGAGAGGCGAGCAAGGGCGAGCAAGGCATTGTTGGTGGTATTCCCTCCAACGTAGTTGTGTCGTGCCTCGATGAAATCGACGGCGGCGTTGGGGACTCCGGGGAGCCGTCGAGCCTTGTTGCTCTGAAATCCGGCGGCTGTCTCGTAGATAGGGAACTGGACGAAGACTTGTTCTTTGTCTGGAAGTGGCCATCTCGCACCGTGACATACGAGTTGCCACGCAATATGATCGAGCGCGCTTCGGTAGTTGTGAATGGCGTCTCCGAACCGGGCGGAGAACGAAAGGGGAAGCTCAGGAGGCGCGGAGTCAACGACGACACGGCCTGTGATGATGGAACCGATCCCCTGATGGGTAAAGCCTTGATTGCCTTCTGGCTCGATACGGAAGGTTGGGTTGGGGTGACGGTTGAAGAACCGGACCGCCTCTCTCCGGGCGGTTGCTTTGTGGAGGTTCGCCCGCGCAAGCTTGATGCGAGCGCTCTGAAGGGGATCGCTCACGAGGCGGACAATGACTGACCGCGCGGTATTTCGCCAAACCCTCCTAGCCGGGGCCGCCCGACTCCGCCTGCCCCCCGCCGTCCGTCTCCCGCTCCTTCAGGAAGCGAGCGATCTCGGCCGCAAGCGCCTCGCCGGAAGGCAGGCCGCCCGACTCCTCGAGCCAGTCGAGCGAGTCGGCACGTTGCTCGAGCTCCTCCACGTAGGCGGCCGTGTCGGTGTCCGTGGCGACTGCCTCGGACACCTGCTCCACGTATTCCTTCTCCGCCTCCACAAGCTCGCTGACGTCGATCTCGACGTCGAGGACGCCGGCCAGCCGCTCGCACAGTGCGCGCGCCGCGCGCGGGCTGGGCGCGAGCTGAACGTAATGAGGTACGGCGGCCCACAGGCTGACGGACGGAATTCCGGCGCGCCTGCATGCGTCGAGCAGCACGCCAACGATTCCCGTGGGGCCCTCGTAACGCGACAGCTGGAGGCCGAGCTCGTCGACGAGTTGCGGATCGGTCGCCGCTCCGGTGACGGGCGACGGCCGCGTGTGCGGCACATCCGCGAGCAGCGCTCCGAGCGTCACGACCAGCTCGACTCCGAGGTCGCGGGCGAGATCGGCTACGAGCTCGCTGAACGTCCGCCACCGGTAGTTCGGCTCCACCCCCACGAGCAGGACGGCATCACGGTTCGCCCCGGGGATCCGGGCGCGAAAGAAGGCGGTCTCCGGCCATTCGATCTTCCGCGCTCTCCCTTCCTCCAGCGAGACCATGGGACGGGTTGCCTGGAAGTCGACGAAGAGCTCGGGATCGATGTCCGCGAACTTCCGCGCTTCCCAGAGCCGCGCGAGGTAGCCCGCGGCTAGCGTCGCCGCCTGACCACCGTCGTTCCAGCCCCGGAAAGCCCCGATGAGGACCGGTCGCTCGAGCGTCGGACGCTCGTAGATCCGGAGCTCTCGGGCCATCAGACAAGCCTACTGCCGCGCCAGCCGCACAGGCGGGCGCCAGAGCACGTAGGCCAAAGCCAGGCTGAGCACCCAGATCGTCGCAGCGAGGAAGACGTGACCGAGCACGAGCCCCCAAGGGAGGGCATTCCGGTACTGGACCTCGCCGAGGATCGACTGCGCGACGAGCGAGGCGAGCAGCAGTGCCCAGAGGCGCACCACACCCGGGTAGCTCGCACGCAGCCGCCACAGGAACCAGCCGACGACGAGGACACCGATCCCGAAGGCAGCGGCCACTCGCACGTGGACGTACACCGTCTCGGTGATGGCGACGCCGAGGCGCTCGACGTCGTCATTCGAGCCGGGATGCGGTCCCGAAGCGGTGGCAACGGCGCCGGTGACGACGAGGACAGCGCATGCCGGGAGGCCGATCCAGCCCACGGCTCGACGCAGCCAACGCGCGCCCGCCGGAGTGGCGAGCCCAGCTACGAGGCTCCACGCCTCGAGCACGACAACGACGGCCAACCCGAGAACCGCCAAACCGAGCAGGAAATGCGTCATCACCGCGAGCGGGTGGAGGTCGAGAGCGATCGTGACCCCGCCCATCGGGATCTGTGCCACCGCCACGACGAACGCGGCCAGCGCCGACGTTCTGGCAATACGCGACAAGCCGTCGACCCTTCGCGAAGCGAGCCAGGTGACGAGCGTGAGCACGATGCCGCCGAGCGCGATCATCCGATTGCCGAACTCGACGAACGCGTGGAGCCCCTGCTCCGGGTACGGCTTGTCCCCACACCGGGGCCAGTTCTCGCAGCCGAGCCCGGAGCCTGTCAGGCGGACGAACGCCCCCGAGGTCACGACGAGGAAGAGCGCGGCACAGGAGACGACGGCAAGTCGCAGGAAACCCCGGGCGGTGAGCGCTCTCGCCCGGACGACCGCGACGCTCACTACCGGAGGACGACCCTGGCGCCGGCTTCGACCCATCCGATGCGACGGATGAAGAGATCAGCCGACGTGAATGTCGCCTCGAGGACGGGGGCCCGCTCGCTGGGCATCGAGACGAGAAGGCCCCCGGCGGTCTGCGGGTCGTACGCGAGAGACTCGAGAGCGGCAGCCGCCTCGCTCTCGACGTGCGGTCCTGCGTACTCGCGGTTCCGACGGTCCCCACCCGTCCGCACGTCGTTCTCCGCAAGCTCGAGCGCGCCCGGCAGCGACGGAAGCACCTCGGACTCGATGACTGCCCGTACGCCGCTCCGTGCGGCCAGCTCGTGCACGTGCCCCAGGAGCCCGAACCCGGTGACGTCGGTCACTGCGTTCGGAGCGAACGGTCGAAGCGCGTCGGCGGCAGCCATGTTCAGCTCGAGCATCGACTCGACCGCTGCTTCGAGCGCGCCGGATGGGGCAATCCCGTCGCGTACGGCCTGAAGGACGATTCCCGTGCCGAGCGGCTTCGTCAGAAAGAGCACGTCTCCAGGGCGGGCACCCGCCTTCGACCAGACGGCATCCGGGTGGACGGTGCCGACGACGGCGAGTCCGTATTTCGGCTCGGCGTCGCGGATCGTGTGGCCTCCGGCGAGAATGGCCCCGGCAGCGCGGACACGCTCGTCCGCTCCGGCGAGCACGTCGCCGAGAACCTCGGTCGGCAGCTCTTCGGGGAAGGCGGCGATCGAAAGAGCAAGGAGTGGGGAGCCGCCCATGGCGAAGACGTCGTTCAGTGCGTTCGTCGCCGCGATGGCGCCGAAGGTGCGCGGATCGTCGACGAGAGGCGGAAAGAAGTCGACGGTGAAGACGATGGCCCGCTCGTCGTCGAGTCGATAGACGGCGGCGTCGTCCGCAGGGTCGAGCCCCACGATCAGATCCTCGGCCTCGGCCGGAATGAGTCCGGCGAGCAGGGTCTCGAGACGGGCGGCTGCGTACTTGGCCGCGCACCCACCGGCACGCGCGAGTGACGTCAGCGGAACGGTCTCCACGTACGAACTCTAGAGGCTTGATCTGGAGGCACGCCCCGGCCGCGAAGCGGCCGGCTTAAGGGGTTTCGCGCGACCGGAATCCGCGCGAGCGGATTCTGGTCTTGCGCACTGGAAGGGGAACGGCCAGGCGCGGCGAACACCTTGCCCGGAGAGATCCTTCCCCTTCTCCTCTCCCCCTGACGCAGCGGCCGCCGCCCCCTCGGCGGCCGCTGACTTCTCACGGCTGTGATACTCGCGCCCATGAAGTCGGCGCTCGTCACGGGAGGATCCTCGGGGCTGGGCCTCGCGCTCGCCCGCATGTTGCGGGAGGAGGGCCACGAGCTCACGCTCGTCGCGCGACGGCCCGAGCCGCTCGAGGAGGCAGCGCAGGAGCTCGGCGCCACGGCGATTGCCGCGAATCTGAGCGATGCCGACGAGTGCGTCCGCGTCGTGGCTGCTCATGCCGAGCGCTTCGGCGGAATGGACGTGCTCGTCAACTCGGCCGGCATCGGGATCGGCGGCTCGTTCGCGGACCAGGACACGAAGCGAATCGCCCTCCAGCTCGACGTCAACCTGCGAGCGACGCTGATCGTGACGCGCGAGGCCCTGCCACTCCTCCGTGCGTCACGCGGGCAGATCGTCACGCTCGCGTCGATCGCCGGGACGATCCCGACCCCCGGCCTGGCGGTCTACGGAGCGACGAAGGCCGCGCTGATCGCATTCACGAACTCGCTCAACCGCGAGGAGGCCGACCACGGAGTTCGAGCGACAGCGATCTCACCGGCCTTCGTGGCGACGCGGATGACCGAGTGGACCGGGATCCCGGCCGAGGAGCAGGTCCAGCCCGACGACGTCGTCGAGCTCGTGCGCACGGTGCTTCACCTGAGCCCCCGCGCGCGTGTCCCCAACATCGTCATCGAGCGCGTCGGCGACGCCGTCTACTAGGTCACCCGGCCCTTCGAGGCGAACTGGGGTTACCTCTCGATCGGCACGTCGACGAGGTTCCCCCACTCGGTCCACGAGCCGTCGTAGTTCTTGACGTTCTCGTAGCCGAGCAGCTCACGCAACACGAACCAGGTGTGCGCTGAGCGCTCGCCGATGCGGCAGTACGCACGCACCTCCTTGTCGGGAGTGACGCCTTTCGCCGTGTACATCTCCTGCAGTTCCTCGGTGCTCTTGAACGTGCCGTCGTCGTGTACGGCAGCCGCCCACGGGATCGACTGTGCACCGGGGATGTGCCCGGTCCTCGATGCCCCCTCCTGCTCGTACCCGGGCGGCGCCATGAGCTCGCCCGCGTACTCCTGGGGACTGCGAACGTCCACGAGCGCGATTCCGGGATCCGCGAGCCCGGCGAGGATCTCGTCACGCCGGATCCGGATCGTCTCGTCCCGGTCCTTCGCGGTGTAAGCGACCGGCGGCGGCGCCGGTGGCGCGTTCGTCATCTCGCGTCCTTCCTCGATCCACTTCTGACGCCCGCCGTCCAAGAGGCGCACGTCCTCGTGACCGAAGATCTTGAGATACCAGTAGGCGTACGCGGCGAACCAGTTGTTCTTGTCTCCGTACAGGACGACCGTCGTGTCACTGGCGATCCCGCGCTCGCCCATCAGCCGCTCGAACTCCGCCTTCGAGACCACGTCGCGAACGAGCGGGTCCTGCAGGTCGTCTTTCCAGTGCAACTTCACGGAGCCCGCGATGTGGCCCTCCTCGTAGAGGTCTGGGTTCTCGTCCACCTCGGCGACGACGACGCTGGGCTCGGCCAAGCGCTCGGCGAGCCAATCGGTGGTGACGAGGGCGTTTGTCGTGGAGACGCTCATGCCTACCCTCCTTCGAAGTCCGCGTCCGAGCCTAGCAAGGTCGTCCGGCTCAGCCTCCGAGCTTCTCGCGCACTGCCTGCTCGAGCTCGTTCACCGAGACAACACCTTCGTAGCGGTCGACGATCTTGCCGTCTCGGCCCACGAGGAACGTCCAGGGCTCGGTGTCGAGCTTCCACTCCTGCAGCCACTCGTTGTATCCCTTGGCCGGGTCGTTGTCCTCGTAGACCTCGACATGGATGAAGCGGACGTCGCTGCCCTCGAATCGGCGTGCGACCTCCTCGACCACGTCGACGACCGGGCCGCACGTCCGGCTCGAGCAGAACTTCGGCGTCGAGAAGGTGACGACGAACGGCGTCTTGGCCCGCAGCGACTCGGCGACGGAGTAGCGAAGGAGCGCCTCGTCGGGAGGCGTACGCGTCGTCAGCTTGGAGAAATCTCCACCGGTCGACGCGAGCGTCGGAGTCTCTGACGCGATAGCGGGATCGCCGACATCGGGCTCGGGGTCCTCTTCAGCCACGATGACGTTCCCGAGCGCCTGAACTTTCGCCGGGCCCCCTTCGGGCTCGGCGAGCAGCCAGTACGTCCCTGGCCGGGGAAGACGCAGGTGCGCGACATAGATATGGCTCGCGTCCGCCTCCTCGCCTCCTGGCACACCTATGCGCTCGAGCTTCGCGCTCGACTCGAGGAACGGCGGAGCGTCGAGCCCCTCCGCGACCCACACACGCGCGGTCGGAAGCGTTACCACGCCGCCCTCGGCATCGACGACGAGGAACGAGACGCGAACGGTCCCGGGCTCGTGGTTGGCCGTCCCTGCGACGACGGCGACGTCGTCCCCCGGCTCACGCCAAAGCTCCTCGAGCGTCATGCCCCCTCCCGGGTCAGCAGACGTGGCGGTCGAGTCCCCGTCGGAGCCACCGCACCCGACGAGGAGCAGGCACGACAGCACGGTCAGTGCCGCAGCAGGGCGCATACGCGCCCGAGTGTAGCCGGGGTCGTCCTACGTCCCGTCGGGCCAGGAGCGGTCCGGGAAGACCTTTCCGAGCCACGCCGCCAGCAGCGCCAGGTTGACCAGCAAGAGCAGCAGTCTCGGCGTCATGGCGACCTCCTCTCCTCTTAGAAGCGGATTTCCTGGAGCGCCTCAGCGGCGTTCCGGTAGAGACGTGCGGCCCCGCGGTCGTCACCACGCCGCGCCGCCAGGTCCCCCAGTGCGACCCACGCCTCCGTCCGGTGGCTGATCGATGCCATCTGCTCAGCAGCCGCATCAGCCGCCCGGAAACACTCTTCCGCCTCTTCCAGCCGTCCGCGCTCCATCAACGCTCGCCCCAATACGAGCTGCGACGGACAGACCTCGTGGAGGTAGTCCTCCCGACCCTGCAGGAGAGCGAGCGCCTTGCGCGCGAGCTCGTCTGCCTGGTCGTATTCGCCACGGTTGAGATGCACCCGGGCGAGCCCCTCGAGCGCCTGCGCGGCGTCCGCGGGGGAATCGCAATCCAGCGCCCGAGAGTAGGACGCCTTCAGATGCTCGACGGCACGCTCCTCGTCTCCCAGGAGGAGGGTGAGACCGCCGAGCATGAGCAGAACCCGGCCGACGTTGCGTTCGTCGTTCAGTTGCTGTAGCAACTCCTTCGCCCGCTGGGCGTAGCTGCGAGAGAGCACGTAGTGCCCTTGCCGCTGCGCGATCAGCGACGCCTGGAAGTAGTTGTCCGCGATCGCCCGCCGGTCGCCTATTCCCTGCGCCAGCTCGAGTCCACGCTCGGCGTCGTCACGCGCGGCCACGTAGTCACGCAGGCGCCGATGGCACCGCGACCGCCAGTGGAAGATCTCGGCGCGGAGGAGGTCACAAGGAAGCCCGGAGCGCTCGGAGAGCTCGAGCGCCTCGTCGAAGAGGCCGATCGCCGTCGAGATGCTCGAGAGCTTGTAGCGGCACACCGCAAGCCGGAACAGCACGTCTGCTCGATCGACGTCGGAGAACTCCGCGCGCTCGGCGAGCTCACGTGCGCGCTGCAGAAGCTCGGTCGCTGCTCGCACGTCACCCGACTCCTGGAGCGCCCAGGCCTCGCCCGCAAGCGCTCGTAGCTCGAGTGCGAGAGCGCCGGTGCCCTCGACGCTCGGGCGTGTCTCACGGAAAGCCTCGATCCCCTCCTCGTACCGGTGTGCCTCCGAGAGGGCCTCTGCCCGCGCAAGCGCGGCCTCCACCTTCGTGCGTTCCTCGGTCGAGACCCCGATGGAGAGGAACGCCGGATCCACCCCGAGCCGTTCGGCGAGCCAGGCGATGGTCGCATCGGTCGGGCGAGTCTTGCCGCGCTCGATCTGGCTGATGTACTCCTTCGAGAAGCGCTCACCCGCAAGCTCGGTCTGCGTGAGACCTGCAGACACGCGCAGCGCGCGGACGCGCTCACCGAGGCGTGGGCCCGGAGCGGGCTTGGACGGCGTGGCGGTATCGATCATGCCCATCGGAGTGAAACCGTGATGCAGCCTGGCCGCGCTCCCCCGGCCGGGGGATGTGCGACTGACCGTTTCGAGTCAAGTAACCTTAGCGGAAATCACTTGACCGAGCTACTTGACTTTTCGGGACACGGCTCCTATAGTCAGGCCCACACCGCAACCGATCGGACGCCAGATCGGATGCGCGGGCACCACCGCCGGATCCGCCGGCGGGCGCAGGAAAGCGTGGCTGGGCCGCAGAGCCACGATTCTCCAGCTCGCCGCCCCGGGAAGGGGTCGCCTCGAACGGAGAACGCCCCCGGAGCCGCAGCCGGGGGCGTTTTCATGGGTGGGGGAACCCATGGTTCCCCCACCTACCCCCTCCTTCTTCGTTGTGCAATGAACCGCCGCTGTGGGCCTACGGCCGAATGAATCGGCCTTCGGCCCCGCAGGCGTTGTGCACTGCTCGGCGGTTTAGGAGGCGGGTTCGGGCGCAGCGGAGCCCGCGCGGCCCGCGCCCTCGTGCGGGCGCACGAGCGTGAACGCGACGATCGCCCCGACGACCGCGATCCCCGCAGCGACGAGCAGGGCGCTCTCGAAGCCCCTCATGAACGCGTCCGGTGTGCGCTCGCCGCCGGCCTCCGCGGCCATGATCGCCCCCATGAGGGCGATGCCCATCGTGCCGCCGACCTGGCGCGCACTGTTCAGTACCGCGGAGCCCACGCCTGCCTTGTCCACCGGAACGCTGCGAGTGGCGGCTGCGGCACTCGGGGTCATCGTCAGCGACATCCCGATGCCGCCGATCATCAGCGCCGGGAAGAGATTCCAGTACGACGCGTCCTCGCCGAGCCTCGAGAACATGACGAGCTGCACGGCGATGAAGACCATCCCCGCGGTCATCAGGCCGCGGGAGCCGATCCGGTCGCTCGTCCTCCCCGCGATCGGGGCGACCAGGATGATCAGGATGGTCATCGGCAGGAACGCTGCGCCCGCTTGGACCGCCGAGTAGCCGAGGACGTTCTGCATGTACAGCGACACGAAGAAGAACACCCCGAACATCGCGAGGGCCACGAGCAACACGACGAGATTCGCGCCCGTGTAGGTGCCGCTGCGGAACAGCTCGAGGGGCAGCATCGGGGCCCGCTGGCGGCGCTCGAGCACGACGAAGCTTAGGAGGGAGACACCCGCGAGGACGAACGAGCCGACGATCCGCGCGGAGCTCCAGCCGTACGTGTTCGCTTCGATGAGGCCGTAGGTCAGCGCAAACAGCCCGACGCCGGAGGTAGCAAGCCCCGGAAGGTCGAGGCGCTCGTGCGTCTCGTCGCGCGATTCGTCGATGAAGACGAAGCTCGCCCCGATTCCGAGGATTCCGATCGGGACGTTGACGAAAAAGATCCAGCTCCAGTCGAGGTGCTCGGTGATGAGGCCGCCCACGAGTGGGCCGATGGCGAGGGCGAGGGCCGACACGCCGGCCCAGATTCCGATCGCGGTCCCGCGCTCCCGTGGCGGAAAGGTGGCCGCGATGATCGACAGCGTCGCCGGGTTCATGAGCGCGGCCCCGGCTCCCTGCAGGACGCGCGCGGCGATGAGCATCTCGGACGTGTCGGCGAGCCCGCACAGCAGTGACGCGAATGTGAAGACGGCGATCCCGAGCACGAAGATCAGCCGGCGCCCGTAGGCGTCGGCGAGCTTCCCGCCGACGAGCATCAGCGCGGCGAAGGTCAGCGCGTAGCCGGTGACGATCCACTGGAGCTCTGAAAGGTCGGCGTCGAGGTCGCGCTGGATGGACGGCAGGGCGACGTTCACGACCGTGTTGTCGAGCATGATCATGAAGAGCCCGAACGAGACCGCTGCGAGCGTGAACCACTTCCGCGTGTCCTCTGCGAAGATCCGAGCC
>DATDOS010000034.1:0-2772 GCA_035293125.1 Gaiellaceae bacterium
CCAGTCGACGATCCAGGGCGAGAGGAGCGCGAGTGCCGTGGCCACCCACGTCGTCACGAGCACGAGGTACGTCAGCACATATCCGTACGTGCGCCGGGCCTCGCGATCGTCCTCGATCGAGTACGCGAACGCCGGCCAGGCGAGCCGAAACGCCGTCAGCAGGAGCACCATCGCCGAGGCGATGCGCACCCCGACGGAGTAGAGGCCGACCTCCTGCGTGTCCGCGAGCTTCACGAGGAAGAGCCGGTCCGAGAAGTTCGTCACCCAGAGGAAGAGGGCGGTTGGCACGAGCGGGACGCCGAAGTGGTTCATCCTCCGCAGGAGGCCTCGGTCGAACTGGAGGCCGAGCTGCTCGCGCCGGTACCCGAGGAGAACGAGGTACACGAGGAGCGTGCCGGTGAAGTTGCCGACGATCACGCCGATCGGCCCCTTGTCGAGTGCGACGACGAGGAGGAGCGTCGCGCCGATGGTCAGGAAGATGTTGGTGAGGCTCGCCGAGACGAACGCCACTGACCTCTCCTCGACCCGAAAGAGCGAAGTGACCTGCTCGTAGTTCATGCCGGCCCAGAGGCCCACGAACGCCGCCATGACGAGCTCGCTGTCGTCTGCGGAGCCGAACAGGAGACTCGAGATCGCACCCGACAGCGCGAGGCCCACGACGAGGCCCAGCGTGGCCATGCCCATCGTGAACCAGAAGGACGTTCGCAGGACGACACGTCGCGCTTCGGGCTCCGGCGAGTCGAAGTAGAAGCGGAAGAACGCGCTGTGGATCCCCATTCGGAGGACGATCCCGATCACGGTCGTGAGCGCGATCAGGGTCTCGACCTTCCCGTAGTCCGAAGGGGAGAGGAAGCGCGTGTACAGCGGGAGGAGGAGGACCGCGAGGATCCGCGAGACGAGACCTCCGAGCCCGTAGATCGCGGAGTGCTTGCCGAGCCGCTTGAGCTGTCCGCCGAGCGCGCCCACTCTTAGATGCGAGCGTAGAGCGCGAGGAGGCGGTCGGCGACGCGATCGAGGTCGTGAACCTCCTCGACGTAGGCGCGAGACACCGCTCCGATTCGGCGGCGCTCGGCCGCGGACGCCACGAGCGGCTCGAGCCGCGAGCGGAGGTCGTCCTTCGTCGCCCGCACGATCGGGACGGGGATGCCGAGCGCTTCCTCGGTGCGCCGGACCGCTTCGTCGTGGAGGAATGTGACAACCGGCTTGCCGAGTGCCATGCACTCGATGGCGAAGAGGCCGTACCAGCCCGCGTTGAGCTGGTCGACCACGATGTCTGCCTCGCGGTAGCGCTCGAAGGCCTCGTCGTGGTGGAGTCCTTCCACGAGGACGAGATCGGCCTCGAGGCCTTCGCAGGCGGCGATCACGTGGTCCGTCCCCTTGCGGCGGCGGGAAGAGGGCGCGTGGAGGATGACCGGGCGTGCACGGTCGCTGGGGGGTGACGGCTCGATCGCCCGCACGTCGATCCCGGGCGGGATCACCTCCGCCGCGGGCACCCAGCGAATCGCGTCGTACGAGCCGACGACCTCGGCGCCCGCCTTCTTCCCGAAGGAGAGCTCCGCGGGTGCCTTCCCCCGAATGTCCGAGCCGAGGTAGTGCATGACCGACTTCTTGCGCAGGGCACGGAGGATCGGGAACTGCACCGATTGAGGCACCAGCGTGAGCCCGAAGTAGAAGTGGAAGACGTCCGTGCGGGGGAGGAGCCGAAGCAGGGCCGGCCACTGGGTCAGCTGCCTTCGGGCGAAGCCGCCGCTTCGCTCCAGCGACCAGTGGGCCTCCGGGTGGAGCTTGTAGCGGTTGAAGACGACGAGCTGCGCCTCGACACCCCGCCGCCGGAGCGCCTGGACGTTCGCCCAGGGCACGCCGGCCGTGTTGACCGGGCAGTGGACGACCCGCAGCGGCCGTGTCGTCTCAGTCAAGGTGGATGCCGTCGTCAGCGAGCTGCTCGAGCCGGCGGGCCTTCTCGGCGTCCACCATCGCGCGCATCGTTTGACCCATCGTCGCGCCCGGGTAGACCCAGATCTCGGGGTGGACGAGGACCTGCAGCCAGGGGAAGCCTCCGCCTCGCAGCTCCTCGTGCGGGCAACCGGAGCGCCAGTGCTGGTTGGAGTCCGACCGGTACGTCGGCGGCGAGAAGTACGGCTCCGCGTAGACGTTCGTCGCGCCGGGGATCCTCGCCGACATGTACTCCGGCTTCGGGTTGTGCCACGAGACGACGGGATCGAACCGGTCGTCCAGCTCCACCTTCGGGTAGACGGCGTGGAGGCCCACGGCGTGACCGAGCTCTCGAAGTCTCTCGATCGCGGCGACCCCCTCGCTCGAGGCGAGGTTGTAGAAGACGGACTCGGCCATGAGCAGGTACGTCGCCGGCGCCTCGAGCTCTGACTCGAGCTCCGCCATCTGGAGCGCTGCGTCGAGCGAGAGGTCGATGTCGTGGCGCAGGAAGAGGTCGCCGCGCTCGGGGCCCTCGCCGAAGCTTCGGAACCGGTAGCCGCCTGCGTGCGCGGCCTCGAGGATCTCCCGGTAGTGCGCCAGGTCGAATGAGCAACTCACGCTGCCACCTCGACTGTCAGGAGCGTCGCGGCCGCGTCTGCCCGGCCGAGCGCCTCGGCAGGTGTGTCACCGACAGCGATCACGTAGCCCCGCCGGTCGCCGTCTCTGCGCACGGGGCGAATCGTCTCACCGATCTCGAGGTAGGTGTCCGCCTGGACGACACCCTCCGACGCGAGAACGGGCTCGAGGCTGCCGATGCGCAGCACGCGCCCGGTGGGCAAG
>DATDOS010000035.1:0-6972 GCA_035293125.1 Gaiellaceae bacterium
GGAAGTAGAGCGCGTGCTCGAGATGCAGCAGCGTGTGGGGGTTCTCGAGCGCCGTGTCGTACAGCCAGGGGAGGTGCCAGAGCATGTAGTTCGCGAGCCACAGCGGGAGCGCGACCGCCGGGTGCGTGAATGCTCGGACGAGGCCTGGGCGGGCGAGCGTGGCGGCGAGCGTGGGCGGGATCCCCAGGACGACGAGGAGCGGCGCCCACTCGGCGAGGACGACGTTCTGAAGGAGATGTACGGTGAGGAGGTAGTTCGTCGCGAGCGTCTCGAGCGGCGTGATGGTGACGGCGAGGAGGAGCACCATCGCGGAGAGGAAGCAGACGACGCGCCAGCGGGGAGCCGGGTAGCGGCGGACGGCGAGGAGGTAGGAGGCGGTCAGGAGCGGGACGAGGACTAGTGCCTCCGGGTTCCACGACCACGCGTACGGATCCACGGCGCTACGCTAACGGGACGCGGGCGTAGCTCAGTTGGCAGAGCAGGGGATTTCCAATCCAAAGGTCGCCGGTTCGAGCCCGGCCGCCCGCTTGTCCATCCGGTAGCAGCGCTAGTCTGTTGCCGAAGATGAAAACGTCCGCTCAGAGGCAAGCGCGGATTCTGCGATCCGCCGAGGGGCGGTCGGTCAAGGAGATCGCGAAGCTCGTCGGTATCTCGCAGTCCTCGGCAAGCGTGTGGGTTCGGGACATCGAGCTCACCGATGAGCAGCGTGAAGCGCTCATCGAACGCGCCCGCCTGTTACGGAATCGATCCCGAAGCGCGCACTTCCGCGAGCGTCGGCTCGTCTTTCAGGAGGAGGGGCGCGCGCTAGCTCGCCTGAACGATCCGCGCCACGCAACCGGATGCATGCTCTATTGGGCCGAGGGCTCGAAGTCGCGAAACGCGGTGCAGTTCGTGAACTCCGATCCGGCGATGGCCCGGTACTTCGTCCAGTTCCTGCGCACGCAGTTCCTGGTGCCGGACGAGGCATTCCGGCTCGACTGCAACCTGTTCGCAGATCACATCGAACGCCAGCGTGAGATCGAGCAGTTCTGGCTAAACACGTTGGCCCTGCCAGTTTCGTGCCTGCGGAAGTCGACCGTAAACGTCTACTCCAAGTACAGCCAGAAGAAGCGGAAGAATCGGCTGCCGTACGGGACCGTCCGAGTCTGCGTCCACTCCACGCGGGTCGTCCAGAGCATCTACGGCGCGATCCAGGAGTACGGCGGCTTCGAGCGACCGGAGTGGCTCGGATGACGGCGTGCACCAGCCGCTCGCCGCCTCCGCGGCAGGGCAGTCAGACGAGGCCCTGCGCCCGGGCCCTCGCAACGGCCTCGAGCTGCGAATGTGCTCCGAGCTCGGTGAGCACCGCGCGAATGTGGTTCCGGGTGGTCGTCTCCGCGAGCCCCAGCCGCTCGGCGATGCCGCGGGCGGTGACACCGTCGGCGAGAAGGCGGAGAACCTGCCGCTGGCGCGGGGTCAGTCGCACCGACATCTCGGGCGGTGCGGACGCCTGCGTGTCCTCGGCTACGCCGTCCTGAATGAGGTGAACGAGAAGCGGCTCGGGACGATCCCGGACGACGATCGTCGACACCGAGACGCTCCGCGGTCCCTCCTTCGTCCAGATCGTCATGTCCTGGCGTGGGATCCCGAAGCCTTTGCGCGCATACCGGGCGAGCGAACAGTCACGGTGACAGAGAACTGCGCCCTGCGGGCTGTGGCCTCGGAGCAGAAGCCAGCACGGCTGCCCGATCGCTTCCTCGGCCCCGATCCCGGTGAGCTGCTCGGCTGCCGCGTTCCAGGAGACGACACGCAGGTCCGAGCCGAAGGCGATGACCGCTTCACCGGAGACGGCCAGGTCGTGACCGGGCTTCGTCATGCCCCCGAATAATGCATTTTGATCAGCCTCGGGCGACGTGGCGGTCGCGGAGCGAGGCTGCGGGTAACTACCGGTCACGCGACGAACGGATGCGCCGGATGTTCGACCGTCGCGGCTGCGTCGCTCGACTCGTCGAGGTGTCTGCGAACGAGGAACACCGCGGCCGTGCCGAGGACGAGCATTTGCTCCAGCATCATCAGGAACCCGGCCGCGTCCTGGTCTTCGAGCGCCGACATCCCGAAGAGCCGCTCGCCCGCGCCCGCATACGACTCGTACACCGAGCTCTGGGACAGCACGAGCGTCGTTGCCAGCATCTGGCCGACGACGAACATCCCGAGCACGAAGCCGAGCCGCCCGACCGTGCCAAGAGCCGCTCGTCGTGCAGGATCGACGATCTGGATCCAGGCGAGCGTACCGGCGACGACGAACGACGCATGCTCGAGAACGTGGAGCGGCTCGCTCGCGAGGGTCGCGTCGTACACGGCCGGCACGTGCCAGAAGGCGAGCGCACTCGCCCAGAGGCCGAACGCGACGAGCGGGCGCGTCAGGGCGGAGAGGACCGCCCGGGCGCGAGCACTGTGAGATACGGCCCGGAGAAGGAAGTCCGGCACCACGAAGAAGAGGAGGGGCCCTCGAACGGCGACCAGTCCGAGCGCAGGAACGACGTCCGTGAGCAGAACGTGCTGGAGCATGTGCGCCGCCAGCGACTCCTCGGCGAGATCGTCGAGCGGAGCGGACAGGGCGATCAAGCCGGCGGCAACCGCGAGCCCGAAGAGGAGTGCGCGATACGGGCGCGCGTGAGCGGGACGGCGTCTCCGCAGCCTGCGAAACCCCTGCGCGAAGAGGACGCCGGCGATCGCGGCAGCAGAAAGCGTGACCGGGGAGACGATCAAGCTCGCCCGTACGTCCGGTAGGAACTGCTGTCGGGTTCCGCCGCTACCCGATCGCCCACCGGGCCGCGAGGTACACGAAGCTGAGCAGCCACATCACGCCGAAGACGGCGAGGTAGACCGTCATGATCATGAACGAGCCCGGCGTCTCGAACCTGGGCTTCTCCATCGCTTCTCCTCTCACCGAGTCCCCGAGGGGACGAGCTCGTGGGCGACGTCCGTCTTCTTCCCGGCCAGCAGCGTCATGACCATGATCACGACGAACAGCGCGCCGGCCGGCGCGGCAACGGCTGCCCCGACCGCGTTGAGGTTCATCGAGGCGTCCCAGCCTGCGGGAAGGTCGCCGCCGTAGGACGCCGACTGCGTCCGGCGCGGGACTCCGACGATCCCGGCCCACGTCTGGCCGGTGATCATGATCAGGAGGCCGGCGGTATACGCGTACGCCTGCACGGTCGCGAGCTTTCCGCCCCAGAGCCGCCTCCGCGTGAGCAGCGGAACGAGGTAGTAGGCGAAACCCATGAACGCGATCGTCATCCCCCCGACGACCGTCGCGTGCAGATGGGCGGGAACACCCATCGTGTTGTGATTGACGAGATTCAGCGGGAGCGTGGTCTCGACGGTGCCGCTCCAGCCGCCGATGGCAAAGATGATGAGCGAACCGGCCAGGGCGGCTGTCCCGTAGCTCGTCCAGTCGAGTCGCTTGAGCCAGCCGAAAAGGCCGGCGGCACCCTTGCGCCGCAACCCGAACTCGACGCCTCCCATGACCGCCAATCCGTGCATCAGGCTCGGGATGCCGAGAGCGAAGCCCATGAACGTCCCACCCACGAACTTGACCCCGGTCCCGAGGCTCGGGTCGACCAGGAAGTGGTGTCCGAGCACGGGCAGCGCGATGACGAGGTACAGGATGAACGCGACCCGCGTGAACTTCTGGTTCACGGGCCCTGCACCGTAGGCGAGCGCGATGATCCCGTACCAGGCGACCACCATCGCCACGACGTTCACGTACTGGAGCGTGTGGCCGAGGCCCCAGAACCAGCCGCGGTACACGATCGGGTCGACCCCCTCGATCCAGCCCATCGAGTAGAGGAGCGCCGGCACGAGCGCGACGAGCCCGGAGAGGATCGAGAGCAGGGCGAGGATCGCGGCACATGCGACGCCGTAGGTGATCACCGGTAGCGAGCCAGTGATGATCCCGTCGGCCCGCGCCTTCACGATCGACATCGCGAAGTTGACGATCGCCAGTAGGACTCCGACCGCGAACAGCAAGTAGCCGACGTAGAACGCCGGCGTGGCCACGAGCGGCGGGTAGGCGGTGAACATCACCGTCGCCTCCCCGGACATGATCGACACGAAGGTCACGAGCGCACCCACGACCATCAGCCCGAAGGAGGCCCAGCCGAGCGCCAGACTGTACGCGCGGGCGTTCAAGAGGATCGTGGAGGTGAACACCATCGCCGCCACCTCGAAGAACACGGGCCAGAGCACGAGCGCCGCAACACCGTGCGCCGTCAGCGACGCGTAGTACGTGCTCGGTCCGAGGAACTCGAGCGCCGGCGAGCGCGAGAGACCGATCAGCCCGCCGAAGAGTCCACCGAGCGCGAGAGCGAGTACGGCCGCAACGGCGTTCGCGAGCGTGAGCGCCTGCGCACCTGCGTACACCTTGAGCCCGGTCGCCGGGCACGTGCGTGACGACTCCTCGCGGCCGGGGCGAAGGATCTGCGGGATCGGCTCGACGACTGCCATCTAGTATCTTGCCTCCTGTCTCACTTGACGGTCAGCGTCCCGGTCATACCGCCCTGCTCATGACCGGGCACGGAGCAGTAGAAGGTGTACGTCCCGGGTGCGAGATCGGCAGAGACGGTCGACGTTCCGCCCGAGCTGACGATCTCGCCCTTCGCATCCACGCCGTTCCCCTTGATCGCGACGTTGTGCGGCAGGGACGAGGGGTTCGCCATGCTGATGATCACCGTGCCCGCGGCGGCGGCCAGCTCACTGACGTCGAAGCGAAGCGCATTCCCCGGATCGGCACTGATCTCGATCGCTCCCGCAGCCGTGCCCCCGCCGCCGGTCGCTGCGCCGGCGGCGGCGATCGTCTTCTGGGTCGCCGCCATCTCCGAGGCCGTGACGACCGTCAGGAAGCTCGTCATGTTCTGGTGATCCAGGCCGCAGTACTCGTTGCAGATGATGCGATACCGGCCCGGCTCGTCAGGGGTGATCGTCGCTCCGAAGCCATGCTTGGGCGCGATCTGCAGGTTCAGGTTCTGCTCCACGATCGAGAAGCCGTGGAGGACGTCCGCGGACGAGATCCAGATCGTGTACTTCGTGTCCTCCTGGAGGACGAGCTCGGGCGTCCAGCCGAACCGGAAGGCGAGCATGTACGCGTCCGTTCCCGGCGGGACCCAGACCTTGCCGTCGTCGGCGCTATACCGCTTCGCGAACTCGTTAACCTGCGCCGCGTACGCCTTCTGGTCGACGACCTCCGCTTTCGTCGGCACGTTCTGGCTGCCCCAGATCACCCAGGCGATCGAGAACGCCGTCATCAACGCGACCGAGAGGAGGACGAGAACGAGGAAGACCTTCTCGTCCCGAGGAAACCGCTTCGCCCAACCGGGTGCGGGACCCGCGATGGGGGACTCGGAGGCAGACACGGCTACGGCCCCACCTTTGGAAGGATCCCGACGTACTTGTCGAGGATCTCGAGTGTCACCCAGACGAGATAGAGCATGCTGATCGCGGCCGCGATGACGGTCCAGGCGGAGAGATTGTCGAGCACGGACTCCGAGATCGAGTGCTGGGGCTGCACCTCGGGAAGAGCAGCGATGGGCACTGGGTCGTCGGGTCGCGGGGTGTCGGCGGCAGGCGTAGAGCTCACGGGTCGCCCCCTTCGTGGCGAGTGGATCGACCACGCGAGTTTGAGTGCCCGGGCCGGACGTCTCCTGATCAATACTGATCAGACGGGACGAGTCTCCGATCTGCAGACTCGGCAGTGCGTGGACCACTGAGCTCCGGCTCGCGGTTTGGACGCTCGAAGCCACACTCGCCGCGGCTTCTCTCGTCGCGGTCGGCGGATGCGAGCGACCGAGCCGGGGCTCGGTTTTCTTCCTCGGACGGACAGGAGACGACCGGACCGCGCCGAACCGGCAGCTAAACCGGACCCGGAGGTCATGCGATGGATCACCCCCTCGGCGCGCGCCTCGGCGCGGAGGCGCTCGGGACATTCCTCTTCTTCTTCCTCGGCTTCAGTGGCATCGCCGTGGTCGTCGACATCGGGGCTGACGCGATCACCCCGCTGGGGGTCGCGGCCGGCTTCGGCTTCGGTCTCGCGCTCGCGATCACGGCCTTCGGGCACATCTCGGGCGGTCACTACAACCCGGCAGTCAGCGCCGGCCTCGCGATCGCCGGAAGGTTCCCGAGCCGCGACGTCGTTCCCTACTGGATCGCCCAGCTCGTGGGCGGCTTCGGCGCCGTGCTCGTGATGGCGATCGTCTATTCGAGCGACGTCACGGACGCGTTGAGCACGCAGCCAGGCTCGGGCATCGACGACTGGGCCGCCCTCGTGCTCGAGATCATCGCGACGGCGCTCTTCGTCATGGTCATCCTCACCGTCGCGACCGACGAGCGGGCGGCCTGGAAGGGCGTGATGGCGCCGCTCCTCATCGGCCTGTTCATCTTCACCGCCGCGGCGACCGTCGGCCCCGCGTCGGGCGGCTCCTTCAATCCCGCCCGATCGCTCGATCCGGTGCTCTACAACCAGGAGTGGGGCGACGTGTGGATCTACATCGTCGGGCCGCTCGCCGGGGGCGTGCTCGGAGGCGCCATCTGGACGTACCTGGTCGCGCGCCGCGAGCCCGCGACAGCCTGACGAAGCACATCTCCCCACGACCCGAGAGCCCCGGCACGGCGGGGCTCTCAACCTTTACCGGCCGCTCGCGGAGAAGTGCTGGTAGTCCTTGACCCCGCTCCAGTGACCGCCCCAGCCCCAGCCGATGTCGTCGAAGCCGCGGACGAGCGCACCTCTCTCGTACGCCATCCCGCGACGGCGTCGCGAGCGGTCGACGTACGGCGTGCTTGCGGGATGCGATGTGCGCCCACCCGAGACGTACGGATTCTCGATCGGGTTGACGTCGATCGCCCGCCCGTATGCGTGCTCCGACCAGCGGCTCGTACCCTCGACGTAGCGGCAGTTGAACGCCGACGTGTTGTCAGCCTCGATTGACCGGAAGTCGC
>DATDOS010000036.1:0-4135 GCA_035293125.1 Gaiellaceae bacterium
GACCACGCTCGAGGCTCAGGCGTACGAGTACTTCGACCGGATCGACCGGCTCGGCGGTGTCATCTCGGCGATCAAGGACAACTTCTTCCAGCGCGAGATCGCCGAGGCGTCGTTCCGGTACCAGTCGGAGGTCGAGGCGGGGAGGCGCGTCGTCGTCGGCGTCAACCGCTATCTGCTCGACGACGAGGAACCGATCCCGCTCCTCAAGATCGATCCCGCCCTCGAGCAGAAGCAGATCGAGCGGCTGGGGGCGGTGCGCGCGCGGCGGGACTCGCGGGCCGTGGAGGGCCGCCTCGCGGCGCTCAAGGAGGCGGCCGCGAAGGAGGGTGTCAACCTGATGCCGCCGATTGTCGACGCGTCGCGGGACTACGTGACACTGGGCGAGATGTGCGATGCGCTCCGCGACGTGTGGGGTGTGTGGAGAGAGACCCCGGTCTTCTAAGCGCACCCGTGTCGCTCTCAACGTAACGGTGAAGGAGACGACGGAACGCCATTCCCCTGACCGCATCCGGACGGTCGAGGAGAGCGTGATCGACGCGATGCACAGATTCGCGTACGGCGTCGTCGAGGAGTACGCGCGACCGACTGACCGACTGCTCGAGATCGGGTTCGGTGAGGGATACGGCTCCGAGATCGTGAGGTCTTGGGTCAGCGAGTACGTCGGTGTCGAGGTCGACGCCGCGGCGGTGGCCCATGCCGCTGAGCGGTACCGGCACCCGAAGTCGACCTTTCTCTTGTACGACGGCGCGACGCTCGCCTTCGACGACTCGTCCTTCGACCTCGTCATCTCGTTTCAGGTCATCGAGCACGTGCTCGATCCCGAACGATTTCTCCGCGAGGCGCACCGTGTTGCGCGCGGGAGAGGGATCGTCTTGATTGTCACACCGAACCGCAACCATCGTCTCGACGAGGGTGAGCGACCTTGGAACCGCTACCACGTCCGCGAATTCAGTCCGCATGAGCTCGAGACGATGATGCGGTATGCGTTCGACGCGGTCGAAGTCTTTGGAATTCACGGTTCGGCGACCATGAACGAGATCGAGAGGAACCGGGTCGCGCGCGCCCGCAGGCTCGCCCGCCTCGATCCACTGGGTCTGAGGTATCACCTCCCCGAGTCGATCGACACGAGGCTGCGAACCGCGCTCAGGCGTCGCTCCGGCGGTGAGAGTGCGACGTTGCCGCCGCAGGTCGGTGCTGAACACATGTACCGCACTCGCGACAACACCGCGGCGTCACTCGATCTCCTGGCAGTCGGGCGTGGATAGCAGCCACCCCGCACAAGACCCGGTTTCCCAGCACGAATGGGGTACTGCTCCTGACTTCGTCGGGCCTCGGCACGAGCTGAGAGAACGTCTGCTCCTCGACCTGCTTGTCGCCGCCGACCCGGGTCGATCGATCCTGAACATCGGCGCCGGCCAAGGATCCTTCACGCGACTGCTCGAAAGACGCGGGTACGAGGTCGTGAGCTCTGATGTCGCTCCCGCCGCGGTCGCTGTGCTCGAGAGTCGTGTCCGCGGCGAGGTGGTACGGGCGGACATGACCGACCTTCCCTATCCCGATCGCGTATTCGATGCAGTCGTCGCCGGCGAGGTCATCGAGCACATCGCGGACGATCACAGGGCGCTCTCGGAAGCAGCTCGTGTGCTCAGACCGGACGGTGTGCTTGCACTTTCGGTTCCTGCACATCCCGCTTGGTTCGGCGCGAGCGACCGGTGGGCCGGTCACGTGCGTCGCTACACGCAGGTGACGCTCACCCAGGCTTTCGACGGCGCTGGATTCACGCTCGAGCGCCTACGGCCCTGGGGCTTCCCGATGTCGGCTCTCTATCACCGGGCGATCTACGACAAGAGAGCCGCTGCCCTTGCCGCGGAACAGCGCGAACACCGCGCCGCGCTGCGTGTCCTTCGGCTCGCGCTCCAGGTCGATCGCCTCTTCGTCGGCGTCGAGCGAGGATGCCTCGGTTACCTGGCGCTCGCCCGCGTGCCGGCCACTCGCTGACCGGACAACTGCTCGAGAAGCGAGCGCCACCTTTGGCCGAGCACTTCCTCGGTCGCGTGGCTCTCGTACGTCTCGCGGCCGCGGGCAGCGATTCTGTCCCTGAGCACAGCGTCCACGGCAAGTCGGTGGACCGCGGCGGCAAGCGCTGCCGGGTCTCCCGGCGGCACGAGGAGCGCATCCCGCTCGTGCTCGAGCAGCTCACGACTCGCAGGCGTGTCGGCAGTGATGAGCGGCGTCTCTGTAGCCAGAGCATGAAAGGCCTTGTTCGGGATGACGCGGGCCGCCTTCTCGGAAGTGCCGAAGATGCCGAGCGCGCAGCCAGCGGAACGATAGAGATCGGGGAGCTTCTGGTAGTCGATCCACGGATCGCAGCGCACGTTTTCCGGTCTCGCGGCGAGCACGTCGTCGAGCTGACCGCTCCCTACGACGTGGAACTCGATCTCGGGGCACAGCACCGCCGCGGCCAGGATCGTCTCGAGTCCGTGGAGTGGGATCAGCTTGCCGACGAAGAGCACCGTGAACTTTCCCGACGTGCGTGGGCCGGGCTGAAAGAGCCGGTCCTCTGCACCGACGAAGCACACAGCGATCCGTTCGGCCGGAAGGTCGAACAGTTCCCGGAAGTAGCGAGCATGAGCTGCGGTATCCGCGACGACGAGGTCGGCGCCGCGGAACGCGCGGCTATCGACGAATTGGAGGGCGCGAGCGCGAGCCGAGCGCGGGCTAACCAGACTTCTGTCACCGACCATCGTGTCCTCGAGTGACACGAGGGGGTTAAAGACGATCGGCCGTCCGCGCGCGACGCGCTTCGCCGCCGGCATATCCAGATGTCCCGGGTAGCCCACAACGAGGATGTCCGCGCCCCGAGCGGAGGTAAAGGCGAGCCGGGTCTCTGCGACGGCCGTGCGTGCCAGGCCACGCAAGCCAACCGTGAGCTTGTGACGCTGCCCGTCCCAAACCGGAACGTGCCGCTCGACCACGTCCACGCCCGCGCCACGCAGACACGAGATCACCTGCGCGTTCCGAGGGTACTCGCGTTCGTACGTGCCAAAGTAGAGGACCCGCACGGGAGTCGATCTAGCGCAGAACTTCCTCGACAACCTGATCGATCCGCTCGCGCTCGTCCATCCGCTCCTCGTGTTGCGAGGTGATCATCTCGGAGAGCAGTCCTAGCGAGACGAGCTGGATACCGACGACCATGAGGAGCACGCCGAGCGTCAGAAGCGGGCGGTTCCCGATGCCTGCCCCTTGGAACCAGATTACGGTGAGGTAGAGCAGGATCACGAAGCCGACGGCTCCCATGAGGAGGCCGACGCCGCCGAAGAGATGCAGGGGTCGATGGCGGTAGCGGCCCATGAACGTGACGCTGAGCAGGTCGAAGAAGCCGCGGAGGTATCGCTCGGGCCCGTAGCGGGACCGCCCGTGCTGACGAGCGCGGTGATTGACCGGGATCTCGGCTACGCGGAAGCCGCGGTAGGACGCGAGGATGGGGATGAAGCGGTGGAGCTCTCCGTAGAGGCGCATTCCCTGGAGCACCTCCGCGCGATACGCCTTCAGCCCGCAGTTCACGTCGTGGAGCCGGACGCCGGACACGACCGCTGTCGCCCAGTTGAAGAGGCGCGAAAACAGGCGCCTCGCGACCGGGTCGTTCCGTCGCGTCTTCCAGCCGGAGACCAGATCGAACCCCTCGTCGAGCTTCGCGAGCAGCTGAGGGATCTCCGCCGGATCGTCCTGGAGATCGGCGTCGATCGTCACCACGATGTCGCCGCGCGCCTCCAGGAAGCCTGCCTGGAGCGCGGCCGCCTTGCCGAAGTTGCGGCGGAGGTGGACGACCACAACGTTCGTCGTCTCGGCGTTCAGCCGCGTGAGGACACCCATGCTCCCGTCCGTCGACCCATCGTCGACGAAGACCACCTCGAAGGGCTCCCCCTGCGAATCGAGAACAGCCGCGATCTCGTGATAGAGGGCATCGAGCGAGTGCTCCTCGTTGAGCAAGGGGACGACGACGGAGATCACGCTAGGAGGGTATCGGCCTCCCAGGTCGGTGTCTTCAGCTCGGGATCCGAGATCGGCAGAGGACCTACGTGCGAACCGCCGTCGTCCGAAGGCGGCGAGCGAACTCGACCAGGTCTGCCTGTTC
>DATDOS010000037.1:0-9414 GCA_035293125.1 Gaiellaceae bacterium
GCCCAGCGATTCGGAGGTGGTGCCATCGGTGACCTGATCCGAACATAAGCTCGTCGTCGCCAGCGGGTGTGAGTCCCGTCCGGGTAGCTGCCAGGAGGCCCGGTAGCAGGCTGGCGGCTCGGTCTGGAAACGGGCCGGGTCGAAGCCCAGCGTCGAAAGCCCCGTTGGGGGAAGCGACTGAGCGGTCCGTAGCGTCAAGCGAAGCCTGCCGCGTCGTCAACCAACCTGCCTGCGGGCGGGGAAGAGGAGGAGCCGAGCCCGGGTCGTCAGGGCGAAGGCCACGGAAGGGGCGAAGAGCCTGGAAGCGCAGCCCCGAGGAACCTCCCGGCGTATGGGGCTCGGAACGCTCAGAAGGTGGCGACGGGAACTGGGGAGGCCCTCCCCGGCCCGGCGGCTGCGGAGTTGTTGTCGTCGGAGCGTCGCGCCCTATAACCGGTGATGAGCCGGGAAGTGGGTGGCAAGCCGGGAGGGCGTCGGAGGCGGCCGTAGTACCGCTTGAGCCGACGGGACAACAGAACCCGCGGCGAGGGAAGGGCCGCTGCTTCGTCCATGCGTCACGCACAGGGAAGGGCCGGTGAGTGCCAGAGATGGCTAGGGCCACCGAGCAAGACAGAGTCCGAGAACTGCAGCGAACGCTCTACCGGGCGGCCAAGGCCGACCCCAAACGACGATTCCACGCGCTCTTCGACAAGGTCTCCCGCAGGGACGTCCTGGAGCGGGCGTGGGGCCAGGTGCGCGCCAATAAGGGCGCGGCCGGCATCGACCGGATCACCCTCGCCGAGGTCGAGCGGTACGGCGTCGATCGGCTGCTCGACGAGTTGGCCGCGGAGCTGCGGGCGGAGAGCTACCGGCCGCTGCCTGCCCGCCGGGTCTTCATCCCGAAGCCCGGTTCCGGGGAGCAGCGGCCGCTCTCGATCCCCGCTGTCCGCGACCGGATCGTGCAGGCGGCCACCAAGATCGTCATTGAACCGATCTTCGAGGCCGACATGCTCGAGTGCTCGTTCGGCTTCCGGCCGCGGCGCTCGACGCACGATGCCCTGCAGGTGCTCGTCGACGAGGCCTGGCGGGGCCGGCGCTGGGTGGTCGAGTCGGATCTCGCCAATTGCTTCGAGGCGATTCCGCACGAACGGTTGATGGCGGCGGTGGAGGAACGGATCGTCGACCGCCACCTGCTCAAGCTCCTGCGCGCGCTGCTGCGCGCGGGGGTGATGGAGGAGGGGGCGGTCAGGCACAGCGTGGCCGGTACTCCGCAGGGCGGGGTTGTTTCGCCCCTCCTCTGCAACGTCTACCTGCACCGGCTTGACCGGCAATGGCAGACGCGTGGGTGCGGGGTGCTGGTGCGCTACGCCGACGATGTCGTGGTGGTGTGCAGGACGAGGATCGAGGCCGAGCAGGCGCTTGTGGCGTTGAGGAGGATCGTCTCCGAGCTCGGGCTCTCCCTCAAGGAGCGCAAGACGCGGATCGTGCACCTGCGCGAAGGAGACGGGGGGCTTGACTTCCTCGGCTTCGAGCACCGCTGGGTGCGCGGTCGCACTCGGCGCTCCCGGCACGTCACCTTCCTCGCCCGCTGGCCCTCACGCCAGGCGATGCAGAGAGCGCGCGACCGGATCCGTGAACTCACGGAACGCAAGCGGCTCTCGCAGCCGGTCGAAGAGATCGTGCACGACCTGAACCGGTTCCTGCACGGCTGGGGCGGCTACTTCCGCTACGGAAACTCCGCCCGGCACTTCGACCAGATCAGCACCTACGCGCTCAAACGCCTGGCCTCGTTCGTGGCCAAACGCCACGGGCGAGCGCCTGGCTACGGGCTGTCGGTCGTCGCCTACCGGTCGACGAACCGGCTGGGGCTGATCACCCTCAACGGAACCGTCGTCGCACCCAGGGCCTTCAAGCCCTGGCGGGAGCAGCCGAATGCCGGCGGTGAAGGGCGTCGGTGAGCCGTGTGCGGGAGAACCGCACGCACGGTTCGAGGTGGCGGCGGGAGGAGACCGGTGCCAGTCGGCTACGGCCGCGCGGCGCGTGGCGCCTCCCGCCGACCCTACGGAGACGTCGGCGCGCTCCCGCCAACGACTCCGCCAGTCCGCCGACGAACTCCGGCTTGAGGATGCAGGCGAAAGACGCGCACGGCTGGCCCAGAACCCAGGTCAGATGGAAGAGCCGGTGCCCCGGCTCGGGCTCCCGGGCTTGGTTCGCGTCATGCTCGGGTTCGGCCCACCCTCATTCGCGTGAGAGTCGCCCGCCCCGCTCGACGACGGCGATGAGGGCCTCGACGACCGCGGGGTCGAACTGCGTCCCGGCGTTGGCCCGGAGCTCGTCGAGCGCCGCTTCCAGCGGGAGCGCCCGGCGGTAGCTGCGGTCGCTCGTCATGGCGCTGAGGGCGTCGCAGCACATGACGATCCGAGCGACGCGAGGGATCGCCTCGCCGGCCAGCCCGTCGGGGTAACCCCTCCCGTCCCAGCGCTCGTGACAGGAGCGGACGAGATGTCCGATGTTGCCGAGCAGCCCGCCCACCTGCTTCAGCATTCGCTCGCCCTCGATCGTGTGCCTCTCGATGATCGCCCGCTCCTGCGGAGTGAGCGCGCCTGGCTTGTTGATGATCTCGCTGGGCACACGGATCTTGCCGACGTCGTGGAGAAGCGCTGCGAACTCCGTGTCGCGGGTCTCGGCTGCCGGTAGCCCGAGTTGGTCTGCGACCGCGACGGCGAGCCCGACGACGTCCCGCGTGTGGAGGCCAGTGTACGCGTCGTCGGCCTCCACGATGTCGCCGAGCAGGAGGGCCGTCCCGCGGTACGCGGCGGAGAGCTCCAGCGCGTTGTCGATTCGTGCGTGTCGTTCGCGCGCGAAGACGCTCAGGAGCCACACGAACGGCAAGCTGAGCAGCAGTGCGTACGGATTCCTCTCGGCCTCGTCCGCCAAGCCGAGAGCGGCGAGCGCGAGCGCCGCATCGACGAGCTGCGACCTGCCGAGATGCCGGAGAAGCGTGGTCGGCGCGGTGCCGCGCGCGATCCGCTCGTAGGCGGTGACACTCGCGATCTCCAGCGCGAACTGCGCCAGCAGCGCCGCGGCGTAGACGGGCCACTGCGCCCAGGCGAGCAGGCCGTCGCCGGCGAGCCCGAGCACGAGGACTGGGCCGACGGCGTGCCAGGACGAGACGAGGTTGAGCGGCGCGCGCTCGAGGCTGGTCCGCCGCTTCGCCCAATCGAGGACGGAGCCGAACATCAGCCCCGCGGCGACGGCCAGCGGAACGATGTGGAGCGGCAGCACGAACAGCATCGGCACGAGCACGAGCTGGGTCGGCACGTGCGCTCCGGTGAGGACCTCGAATTCCATACGCGAGACGAGCGCGTAGACGAGGACATAGAGCGCGACGACCCCGAGGCTCGGAAACCTGTGCGCTGGGATCGTCGAGGAGAGCGCGCCGGCCGCCGCGAGAAAGGAGCCGCCGATCAGGAGTGCGGCGAGCCGTTCGCGCGGCGTGAGTCCCCTAGCGAGCTCCGAGCGGTGCTCGCCGACAGCCTCGTCGGCGTCCGGGTCGAACGGCAGCGCCAGCTGGCCGCGGTTGGGCGGCGCCTGATGCTCGATGAGGGCCATCTCGTGTAACCATCGGCAGGCGCTCAGCCCGACCTCCTTGACCGGGGCCGAGCTGCCTTCGAATGAGGGATCTCGGCCCCCCTTTTGGGGGAGGTCTCATGTGGGGAGAGGAGCGACGATGAGCTCGACGGTCGAGCACCCTCGACGTGGGGGAAACTGTGGCAACTAGAGCGAGACTCAGGCATCCTGCGGCCGCCTTGGCAGCGCTCGCGATCGGCGCAGCGCTGATGGTCGTAGCAGCGACTGCCGGACCGGCGGCGTCGGCGACATCATGCCTCGGAGAGGCCGAGCAGGTGTTCCTACCCTGGGCTGATCCAGCTGCGTACACGCTCGCGCCGGGCGGCGACTTCGAAGGCGTGGGGACGTCCTGGCAGCTCGCGAGCGGTGCGAAGCGGGTCAGGGGCAACGAGCCGTTCATGGTGCACGAGTCGACGGACACGAGGTCGCTCTCGATTCCCGCGGGCGGCTCGGCGACCTCGCCGGCGATCTGCGTCGGCCTCGGCGACCCCACGCTCCGCCTCTTTGCGATCGGCGGCGGCGCGGCCTCGGAGCTCAAGGTCGAGGTCATCTACGAGACGGCGCTCGGGACCGTCACCCAGCCGGTGGGCTACGTGCCGGAGAGGGATGCCTGGGGCCCGACGCTTCAGCTCCCGTTCCTCGCCAACGCGACCGGCCTCCTCTCGCTCGACGGCCTGACCGCGAGCGTGCTGTTCCGCTTCACGGCGCTCGGAAGCGTGGGCTGGAAGATCGACGACGTCTACGTCGATCCCTGGAAGGTCACGTAGTCCAGTCTTGAGGCCGCCGCTGGGCGGCCCCCGGGCTTGGGAGCGCTCACCTCACTCCTGACGCCGGCCCTACGAGTAGGGTGCGACAGCACCGAGTACCTCGCGCTCTTGGGGGCGTTCGGCGTCCTCGTCGTTCTGGCGCTGGCCACGAGGCGATGCGAGCGCAGCCTGAAAGGCCCCGCCGAACGACACGCGCGAGAGCTGGAGGGAGCATGTCGCAGTTCCGCCAGATCGCGACACGCCCGCAATCGACGATCTCAGTGAGCTGACGCGAAAACGTGTACGCCGGCCCCGCACGATGCCGCCCCTGGTTGGTTACTTTGGCAAACCCACTTAACCGACCTCGGGTGGTCGCCAGCAGTCAGGGCAGCGCCACCGCTGCCCAAGAGACCCCGCTCGATGCCATCCCTTCAGCTTCAGCCGCTTCTCGTCCTCTGTCGGCACCCGGCCACACTTCGAGCATCGAACGGGCTGCGGATCCACAACGGCTGCCACGAGCCGGTGGGTCGCCTTGAGCAGCGGGTACCTGTCGGTGTCGTCGAGGTCGATGGTGACGAACGGGCTGAACGCGAAGAGCGTGGTCGTCGCGTTCGAGCGGAGCTCGATGTCCTCGAGCTCCGTCCCGAGTTCGCTGAGCCTGGCGCGCAGACGATCCCACTCGCGCCACTGCTCGTGCCCCCACTCTTCCTGCTCTGCACGCTCGCGGAGCCAGTCAGGTGCATCCCTTTCGTCGACGCGCACGCGCGTCCCTTCGGCCGTGATAGCTCCCTAGAGGAGACCGAACTGCTTTAGCTCCCCGTCCTGCATCCCGACGGAGCGAACCTCTTCGTCCGGGATTTCGCCGTCGCCCGCCTGCAACGCCTTGTTTGCGAGCCGGATGATCGGGGTGACCTGCTCGATCGGCGCACCCGTGTTGGCGAGCAGATCGGCTTCCCGAAGGGCGATACGCAGAACATCTGGCGCTTTCATGGCGAGAACGTAGCGCACAGAGCGCCCGCCGGACTGCTGGGTACGATCGAACATCAGTTCCTATGCCCGCCAAGAGGCACCACTACCTCCCGACGTTCCTCATCAAGAGGTTCGTCCAGCGCAGGGATCCTCCGTTCGTCCACCGCCTCGACGTGCAGACGGGAAAGCCACGACTCGTGCCACCCCGATCGCAGGCGTTCCGCCACCAGTACTACCGCTTCGATCTCGAGGGCGAGCCCATCGAGCTCGACGGTGAGCTCGTGGATCCGGGGATCGTCGAGGACACTCTTCGTCGGATCGACGACGATGCTGCGCGCGCCATGGACTGCCTTCTCGCACCTTGTCCGGCTGACCGAAGACCCGGCGAACGTTCGACGGAAGAGAGGTTTTGAACCTGGGATAGAGCCGTTCCCGGATCGCCAAGATCGTCGAACAAGACGAGCCACTGACGCCAAAACGTTCGTGTTGGAGTCGAATGTCCGTCGATCGTTCGACGCTCTGCGGTACACTACGGGCATGGCCCGGTTCGAAAAGCGGATCAGCGACGAGCAGGTGAACGCCGCCCGCGCGAAGATCGCGGCCGGGGCCACCCTCCGCTCCGCGGCTGCGGAGATCCCCTGCGCGCCCTCGACGCTCTCCGTCCGGATCAAGAAGGCTGAGGCGGCGGAGGGCACCCGCGGGCAAGCCCTGCTCAGCGAGCAGGAACTCCTCGCTGCCGGTCGCCCCGAGTACCTCTTGGCGCTGAAGCGGATCGGGCTCGGGCTGGTCGCCGGCGCCAGCCCCCGCGACCAACTGACCGCACTCAAGGAGCTGCTCAGGCACGAGCCCGTTGCCGCTGCCGAGAATGCCTATGGCTCGGTCTGGCACGTCTATCCCGATCGGATCGTCCCCGAGGAGGAGACGGACGCCCCCGGCGCCGCGCCAAGGGAAGAGCCCAGCCAGCCGTAAGCGCGCCCGCTCCCCGGATTGCCTGAGGCGCGAGTGCTCGCTCGCGCAACGGCACCCGGCGTCGCCTCGGTGCGTGTCGTCGTTCGGCTCATCTGCGACGACCGGACCCGCGCTTCGCGCCGTACTACGAGGTGGTCGGAGCGTACGACAGGCGTGCGGTCGCTAAGGAGCGTACTCGAGGCTCGAGGTGAAAGGTTGCCGCGCTCGACTCAGCGCGCGTTGGCTTTGAAGCTGTCCAGGATGCTTATGACGGTGGCGCGCGTTGCAGCCCCGGCCCGCCGCCCGAAGGCGACGTGGATCTGGAAGTACCGTCCGGCATCACGGAACCGCAGCAGGTAGCTCCGCCCGAAGCACTCGTAGTTTCGGACGGCGCCGAGCTTGAAGCGCGGCGGACGCGCTGGGAAGACGCTCGTGTTGCCGGTTCCGTACTCGATGACGAAGATCAGGGCGCCGGAAGGCTGCCTCTTGGCGAGCGTCCCTGCCGGCCTGCAGCCATTCGGGCGGGCGTCCTTGGGGAAGGGGTACGAGGCAACCGCAAGAACTTGCCATGGATAGCTGACGGGGGTGAGTCGCCTCGCCGTCGCGTGCCAGCCGGGTGGATAGCGGACGCTGATCGCGTCCTTGCGGAACGTGGCCCAGGTCGGCGGGCTGGCCGCCGTGAGCACGAGCAGTGCCAATGCCAGGCCAAGAAGCCTTACGCCTGATGTACGGACTCCGACCGTCGGCGGGTCCGTGTCGTGCGATCTCGCGTGCACGCTATCTCTCACTCCTCCGAGCCGTAGTGTGCGCCGGGGGCGTGCACCGAACCAGGGCCGCTGTCGCGGTTCCGCCAGAGCGCGACAGCCTGTCCATATCCACGGGCCGCGCCGCTCTCAGCTTTAGGCTCAGTGAAACAGCATCCGAGCCGAGGGAGGCATAGCGGTGACACTGATCTGGTTCGTCGTCTGGCTCATCTCCAACCTGATCGGCGACGAGGAGTCGCTCACGTTCGATCCCGTCAACTGGTGGGCGGGAACCCTTCTCCTCACCGTCGCGCTCGACCTCTCGAGACAGCACGCGCCCGACTTCGGCCGGCAGCGTCCACGCGGGCCGCGGTGAGGCGAGGTGTCGCGGTCTGGCAGGACGGCGACACACTCCGCACGCTCCGAACGTGGCGATTGCGAAAAGGCTTCCTCTGTGTGTAAACGTCCAGTCAACCCAGCACCGACAACGGCTCCCTCTCGGGAGCCGTTGTCGTTCTGGACGAAAACTCGTGGCACACGAACGCCTCGGAATCTCTCACGATGAGACCGCGGGCATCCCCGCCCAACGGAAGGAGGACCGATGATCGACGCCGCGGATCGAAAACGCGAGCGGGATCGCGAGCGCTACCGCACGAGGTACGCCAGCGACGATGCGTGGGCAGAGCGCGAGCGGGATCGGAAACGCATCGCCAACATGACGCTCGACCAGATCGTGCGGAAGCAGGAGCGCAATGCGCTTCGTCTCTTCTGCGGGGCGAGTTACCTGGGTACCGCCGACTCCCTGGAGCAAGCCGAGATGCTGAACGCACACGTGGCGATGCGTCTGTTGGAGTTCAAGGAACGACAAACACTCAAACGGGCGGCTTGGCAAGAGCCCGAGTGCTCGACTCCTCTTCCCGACGCGGGAAGAAGCGGTCGTTTACGCATCGTCATTCGGCCCCTCGCGTGACCTAGACGCCGCGTCGCCTTCCCAGTACCAGGCGACACCGGCGCATCGGGGCTCTTGATGACCCCGCGGATTGCTTGGGCTCGTGGCTACGATCGCGAGCATGGCCACTTTCCTCCACACCATGGTCCGCATCACCGACCCGGAGAAGAGTCGGGCGTTCTATGAGGCGCTCGGGTTCCGGTTCTCCCGCGAGATGGACATCGTCCGAGGCGGCGAGCTCGAGGCGACGAACTACTTCTTCTCGATCGGCGACCAGGAGAACGTGCTTGAGCTGACCTACAACCACGATGGACGCAGCTATGACTTGGGCACGGCCTACGGACACATCGCCGTCGGCGTCGACGACCTGGACGAGACACTCGCGCAGCTGAAGTCCGAACACGGGATCGAACCGGAGCGGCCGCCGTACCAGGTGCGCGAGGGTGGCTCCTTCATTGCGTTCGTGAGGGACCCCGATTCCTACAGGGTGGAGCTCATCGGGCGCCCAGGCTAGAAGGCCGGCTAGGCACTGCGCGAAGCTGGGGCGGCGACCCACTCGATCTGCACTCTCTCGCCCACAGGCTGCCAGCGGCGCCGCGTCGGGTCGGCCTTGGTGAGGATGACGCGCTCGATGTAGGCGCGAACGACGGCGCGCTTCTCTTCCATCGTCATCGTGGGCCACTCGACGACGAGCTGTGCGGGTGTGCGTGATCCGGCCTGACCGAGCACGAGGTTCGCGGTAAGAGCCTCGCCCAGTTCGCGCTGCGCCGCTCGCAGGTCTTCCTGGCGCCGCTCCACCTCGACCCGGTAGCGCTCGGGCCCGAGCACGGACGCCAGCTGCGCGGCGAGGAAGGTGTCCAGCTCCTCCTCGCTCGCCTTCACGCGCTCGCCTGCCTGCTCGATGCGCGCGCCAACCTCGTGCGCCTTGACGAGCCTCGAGTTCGGATCGGCAAGCGCCTCGAGGAGCACACCCTCCACGTAGGGATCGAGTGTGCGGGTCGAGGCGACCGCAGGTGCCCGGCAGTCGCCGCTTCGAGCGTGGTGGATGCGGCAGAAGTAGCTCGCGATCCGTTCACCTTTCCCGTTCGTCGAGCCGGTGAGGGACAGCCGGTGTCCGCAGCCAGCGCAATAGACGAGCGAGCTGAGGATGCCCTGCGCGGCGATCGAACCGTCCTTGACGTGGGTGGGGCCCCTGCTGCCGAGCTGCGCGAACCTCCACTGCCGCTCGGTGACGATCGCCTTGTGCGCGTCTTTAGACACGAGCTCCTCTCCGTCCCAGAGTTCACCCCGGTAGACCCGTGAGCGGATCAGCGAAATCACCCCTGGGCGCGACCAGGCAACGGACTTGCGCCCCTTGCGCGCCAGCGGCAAGACCTTCTGCTCCTCCAGGTAGCGAGCGATCGCACCCCAGGATTCGCCCTGCCCCCGCCGGCTGAAAGCCGCAGCGATG
>DATDOS010000038.1:0-10783 GCA_035293125.1 Gaiellaceae bacterium
CCTCAGGCGAACTCGAAGAGCAGGGATTCGGCGAAGGTCTCGACCTCCATCCGCATCTGCTCGAACACGTTCGTCTTCTCCTCGAACTCCATGATCAGATGCGGGATGCCCTCCTCGTCGAGGGCGCGGCTGTAGGCGACCTGCTCCTCGAGCCCGGGCTCGCACATCTTCGCGGCAGCTACGATCGCTGCCTCCGCGCCCGCCTCGCGGATGCGGCGCAGGAGCATCTGCTCCTTCGGCTTCTCCGGGTCGCGCTGCACCGAGCTGTAGCTCGACGTGTCGAAGTACGCCTTCGCGAGGTTGGCGAGCGGGGCGCCGTCGGTGGGGACGTCCTCGGTCAGCCAGCGCAGGCCGATCAGGAAGTCGTCGTCGACGATGTAGCAGATGTCCTGGATCACCGCGAGCATGTCCACGGGCGGCTGCTCGCAGAAGCCGCCCTCGAAGACGATGCGGATGCGGTCCTGCGACTTGCCCTCGCGCGCCTCGATCAGGTGCAGTGCGCGGCGCAGGATCTCGTTGTGCTCCTCGCGCGGCATCACGGCGCCGGCGCGGGTGAGGACGTACGCCTCGACGGCCGAGACGAGCCAGGGCGCCTCCCGCTTGATCCGGTACAGCTCGCGCAAGAGACGCCGGTTCTTGTTGAAGAGCTCGATCGAGGCCCGGAGCGCGTCGTCCGTGACGGGCCGCTGGGTCACCTCGGAGACGAGGTCGGCGATGCGCCCGTACTCGCCCACCAGGTAGTCGGCCGCGTACGCGGAGCGCGCGTTGTGGGGGAAGAAGAGGGTCTGGCAGGGCAGGTCGGGAAGGTTCCGCGCCCAGACGCCGCACGAGTGCCGGGCCGCGTCGCAGATCGGGTGCGTGACGAACGCCGAGAGGAAGTCGAGCCGCCCGCTCAGCGCGAGCTCGAGCGAGCTGCGGATGATCGAGCAGACGAAGGCCGCGATCCGGGCGTCGGCCTGGCGGATCTGGAGGGCGCTCGTGGCGCCGAGAATCTTGACCGGCAGCATGCCGGCCGCATGGGCGATCTCCTCCGGGAAGTACACCTGGAAGTGCCCGAGCACCTTGCCGCCGGGATTCGCCTCGAGCCAGCGCCGCACCGCCGGGTAGCCGTCGTCCTCGATCAGCTCACGGCACTCGTCGATGATCGCCTCGAGCTCGTCGGTCTCCGCCGCCGGCAGTGCCTCCGCGCCGTTTGACCGCTCGGTCATGCGAGCATCTTGGCCGCGCGGTCAAACCGCGACAATCATGCATCCGCCTCATCTTTTCGGGTCGGTTGCATCATTGACCTCGCCCGAATGCCCCCCCTAGCGTGGGGCTATCGTGAACGCGGTTCTCGATAGCGAACAGCGAGCGCCGCCCGTTCCCGCTGTCGCGCGCGCCGTCCTCGTGCTGCATGCCCTCGGCGAAGACGATCGTGGCCGCCGACTTTCCGAGCTGAGCCGGGAGCTCGGCGTGTCGAAGAGCACGCTCTCGGGCCTCTTGTCGACGCTCGAGCAGTTCGGTCTCGTCGAGCGCGACCCCGACTCCCGCGTGTTCCGCCTCGGCATGGGTCTCCTCGACCTCGGCGGTGCCGTCCTGCGCCGCCTCGACCTTCGCGAGCTTGCCCGCCCCTCCCTCCGCCGCCTCGCCGAGATGAGCAACGAGACGGCCATCCTGCACCTCCGTGACGGCGACGAATCGGTGATCGCCGACCGGATCGAGCCTCGGCGTCAACTCAAGGTCGTCGCCCCGCTCGGCCACCGGCTTCCGCCGTTCGCAGGCTCTGTGGCCAAGGCGATCCTGGCCACGCTGCCCGACCGCGAGGCGGCTGCCCTTCTCGCAAGCCGCCCACTGCCTGCGTTCACCCCGCGGTCGATCACGACGGCCGACCGGTATCTCGCCGAGCTCGCGCGCGTGCGCGAGGTCGGATACGCACTCGAGGACGACGAGTATCTCGACGGGGTCTGCGCCGTGTCGGCTGCCATCGTCGATGCCGCTGGGCACGCGGTCGCCACCGTGAGCGTGGCCGCGGTCGGCGCCCGAGTCACCGGCGAGCGCATCCGCGTGTTCGGGCCGGCCATCGCTGCGGTTGCGCAGGACGTGTCGCGGCGCCTCGGCGCGCGGATGGAGGTCACGTGACGTCGCGGCTGCTCAGCGAGCTCGTCGTGAACGGCGAGTCGTACGGCGTCGCAATCGCGCCGCAGCGCACGTTGCTCGAGGTTCTGCGCGAGGACCTCGACCTCACCGGGACGAAGCACGGGTGTGAGCTCGGAGAGTGCGGCGCCTGCACGGTGCTCGTCGACGGCGAGCCCCGCCTCTCGTGCCTGACCCTGGCGATCGAGGCGGAGGGGCGGGAGATCACGACCGTCGAGGGGCTGGCATCGGAGACCGGCCTCCATCCCCTCCAGCGGGCCTTCGTCGAGCTGTCGGCAGCCCAGTGCGGGTACTGCACGCCGGGGATGCTGCTGACCGCGAAGGCACTCCTCGATGCCAACCCTGCCCCGACCCGTATGGAGACGAAGCAGGCGCTCTCCGGCAACCTCTGCCGTTGCACCGGCTACGCGAAGATCCTCGAGGCGGTCTCCCTCGCGGCCGAAGGGATGGGAGTCCGACGGTGACCATCGTCGAGAAGCCGCGCACGTCCGTGCCGCTCCAGGCCGAGGAGTTCGCGGTCGTCGGCAAGCCTCTTCCAAAGGTCGACGCCGAGGCGAAGGTGAGGGGGCGGACGCGGTACGCCGACGACCTGCGGCTGCCGCGCATGCTGATCGGAAAGCTCCTGCGGAGCACGCGACCACACGCGCTGATCCGGCGCCTCGACGTCAGCCGGGCACTCGAGCTGCCCGGGGTTTGCGCCGTCCTCACCGGCAGGAGCCTCCCGATCCCCTACGGCATCCTCCCGGTCAGCCAGGACGAGCACGCGCTCGCGTTCGAGAAGGTCCGGTACGCGGGCGAGCCGGTCGCGGCCGTGGCTGCGGTCGACGAGGAGACGGCCGAGCGGGCGGTCGGCCTGATCGAGGTCGAGTACGAGGACCTGCCGGCGGCAATGTCGATTCCGGAGGCGCTCGCCCCCGACACGCCTCGCATCCACGGTGAGGGCGAAGGGCCGAACGTCGACCGCGTGGCCGCGCTCGAGTTCGGAGACGTCGAGGCCGGCTTCCGGGAGGCCGACCACGTGCGCGAGGACCTCTTCTTCTACGGTGGGAACACGCACCTGCCGCTGGAGGAGCATTCCGTGCTGGCCTCCTGGGAGGCGGAGAAGCTGACCGTCTGGTCCTCGACGCAGGTGCCCCACTATCTGCGCCGCGCCCTGGCGAAGGTGCTCGAGCTCCCGACGGGCGGGATCCGTGTCGTCGCCACGCCGGTCGGGGGCGGCTTCGGCGGCAAGAGCGACCCCTTCCCACACGAGCTCGTCGCGGCGAAGCTCGCGATGGTCACCGACCGCCCGGTGAAGCTCACCCTCACCCGCGAGGAGGTGTTCTACACGCACCGCGGCCGCCATCCGATCCTGATGCAGGTCAAGTCCGGCTTCACCGGCGACGGCCGGATCACGGCACTCTCCTTCAAGAACATCCTCGACGGCGGGGGCTATGGGAGCTTCGGCGCGGCGACGACGTACTACTCGGGCGCTCTCCAGCCGACGACCTACCGGCTCCCCGCCTATCGCTTCCAGGCTGTGCGCCTGCACACGAACAAGCCGCCGTGCGGCCCGAAGCGCGGTCACGGGACGCCCCAGCCCCGCTACGCGCTCGAGTGCCACCTCGACAAGGTCGCCGAGGACCTCGGCCTCGACCCGGTCGAGCTCCGTCTCCGCAACGCGATCGAGCCGTTCTCCCTGACCGTCAACCACCTCCGCATCACGAGCTGCGGGCTGGTCGAGTGCATCGAGCACGTCGTCGAGGCCTCCGGCTATCGCGAGAAGCGCGGCCGGCTTCCGCGCGGCCGCGGCGTCGGCTTTGCCGTGAGCGCCTACCTCTCAGGAGCCGGGCTCCCCATCAACTTCGACGAGACGGTCCAGTCGGAGGTCCACATCAAGGTCGACCAGGGCGGCGGCGTGACGGTCTACTCGCTCGCTGCGGACATCGGCCAGGGATCGAGCTCGGTGCTCGCCTATGTCGTCGCAGAGGTGCTCGGGCTCCAGCCGGGAGAGATCGCCATCGTCACAGCCGATACCGAGCTGACGCCCGTAGACCTCGGCAGCTTCTCGAGCCGGGTCACGTTCATGGCCGGCAACGCCGCGATCCAGGCGGCCGAGAAGATGCGGGACCTCGTTCTCGAGGGAGCCGCCGAGGCGCTCGAGGTCGACGTCGAGCGGCTGGCGATCGCCGGCGGACGTGTGTTCGCTCTGGACGACCCCGAGCGCGGCCTCGAGTGGAAGCAGGCCGTGAGCGCCGCCTCGGCGTCGCAGGCGCCACTCTTCACCGGGGGCATCTACCGGACGCCCGAGCTCGCCGGTCCCTACAAGGGCTCCGGCGTCGGCCCCTCGCCCGCGTACAGCTTCACGGCGGCTGTCGTCGAGCTCGACTGCGACGTGGACACCGGCATGATCACGGTCGACGACGTCTGGATCGCACACGACGTCGGCAGGGCGATCAACCCGCTGCTCGTCATCGGCCAGACCGAGGGCAGCGTCTACATGGCGCTCGGCGAGGCGCTGCTCGAGCAGCAGTCCTTCCGTGACGGCCTGCTCGAGTCGACGTCGCTCTTCGACTACAAGTCCCCGACCGTGCTCGAGATGCCCGAGGTGCACACGCACCTCGTCGAGACGATCGACCCGGAAGGCCCGTTCGGGGCGAAGGAAGCGGGCCAGGGACCGCTCCTGCCGGTGATTCCGGCGGTCGCGAACGCTGTCCACGACGCGGTCGGGGTGCGGATCGACGAGGTGCCGATCACCCCCGAGAAGGTGCTGAAAGCGCTCGACCTGGCGGGAAAGGGGAAACTCGGCCGCGTCGGGCCGAAGGCGATGCCCGAGTTCGACTTTCGCGAGCCGCGCCGCGTGAGCCCTCCTGCGGAGGCGCTGCCGTGATGCGCTTGCCGGCATTCACGTACCTCCGCCCGCGGGAGCTCGGCGAGGCCTGTGCGATGCTTGCCGAGCATGGCGCGGAGGCGGCCGTCGTCGCCGGCGGCACCGATCTCTTCCCGAAGCTCAAGCGGCGCCAGGTCGCGTCCAGCGTGCTCGTCGGGCTCCAGGGAATCGGGGAGCTGCGCGGCATCCACGCGAACGGCGGGCTCTCGATCGGGGCGGGAACCCGGATCTCCGAGGTCGTCTCGCACCCGGCGCTCGGCGGCCCGTACGCGGCGCTCGCCCGCGCCGCCGCGATGATCGCGAGCCCCCAGATCCGGAACGCCGGGACGGTAGGCGGAAACCTCTGTCTCGACGTCCGCTGCGACTACTACGACCGTCCTGCCGGCTGGCGGGAGGCGCTCGGTTACTGCCTGAAGGCGGGGGCCGACGTCTGCCGCCTCGCCTCGGGCGGCTACCGCTGCTGGGCGATCTCGACCTCTGATCTCGCTCCTGTCGCCCTTGCCCTCGAAGGTACCGTGCGCCTCGTCAGCGCAGCGGGCGAGCGCCGCCTGCCCGCCTGCGACCTGTACCGGAACGACGGCACCGCCCACCTGACCGTGGCCCCCGGCGAGGTCCTCGCCGAGCTGAACGTGCCGCCGGCGGACGGCTTGCGGGCGACGTACCTCAAGCTCCGGCGACGGGGCAGCATCGACTTCCCGCTGGTCGGGGTGGCGGCTGCGGTGCGTCTGGACGAGGGCGGTATCTGCACCGACGCGCGGATAGCGCTCGGAGCCGTTGCCTCGATGCCGCTGCGCGTGGAGGCCGCGGAACGGCTCCTCGTCGGCCGCGCGCTCGATCGCGATGCGATCACGGAAGCGGCCGAGGCGGCTGCGGCAGTGGCCAAGCCCATGAACAACACCGACCTGACGCCCGGCTACCGAAAGCGGATGGTCAGGGTCTACGTCGCCCGGGCCTTGAGCGAGCTCGCTGCGTGCGGAGCCGAGGGGTAACGCATGCAGTCCTTGTCGACGGCGCAGGCGGAGGGAGGCCAGGCCCTCTTCGAGGAGCAGCATCCGGCGAGGCAGGTGCAACTCATCCGCAGCACCTACCGCCTGATCGGCGAGCGGGGCGTGCACCGAGCCTCGCTGCGGGAGATCGCCCAGGCAGCCGGCATGAGCAAGGGCCTGATTCCGTACTACTTCAAGACGAAGGAGAATCTCATCCTCGCGACGATGCGGTGGGCGCTGTCGGAGACGGCCGACCGGATCAGGTGCGCGATGGCGGCTGCTCGGACTCCCGAGGAAAAGATCGTCGCGATGGTGGACGCGATTTTCATCGAGCCGGAGGCGAACCGCCGCTTCCACATCGCCTACCTCGACCTCGTCGGGCACGCCGCCCGCATGCGGACGTACATGGAGCTGCGGGCCACGTTCGACGGGATCGTCAACTCCCTCAACGCGGATGTGATTCGCGCCGGCGTCGCCCAGGGCGCGTTCGTGGTCGACGACGTGGACGAGACTGCGATGGCGCTCCGGGCGCTCGTGGACGGACTGTTCCTCCAGTGGCTGCAGGAGGAGGACTGGCGGGGCCAGCACGCTCGCTACCGGGACATCTGCAAGCGCGAGGCCCTGCAGCTGCTCGGTGCGAGGGCTAGGACGCCACGGCGGCCGGCGGCCTCGCCGGATCCTACGACGACGGCGCCGGGGCCCCGGATGAGCGATCTCGATCATGCTCCCGGGGCGATCGCGCGCGACTGACGCAGCGATGGTTGCCCTGCGCGACAACAGCTCGCTCGGATCGCAGCCGCACGATCGCGCGCCGGCCGACTCCATGAACGCCGCCGAGTACCTGCTCGCCTCGGGGGTGGACAGCAAGGTCGCGATCGAGTCCTGGGACGAGCGCGTCACCTACGGCGAGCTGCGCGAGGCGGTCGCCAGCGCGGCGGCTGTCTGGCGTGCGCAGGGGCTCGAGCCGGGGGAGCGTGTTCTGGTCTTCGCGCCGGACTCGATCGGCTGGGTGATCGCCTATCTGGGAGCGATCTGGGCCGGCGGGGTCGCAGTTGGCCTCAACTCGCGGCTGTTCGCGCGCGAGCTCGAGGTCATCCTCGGCGAGAGCGAGGCGCATTTCGTGTACTGCGATCCCGAGTCGGCCGCGCGGTTCGAGCCGATCCTGGAGCGGATCTTGCCGCGCTCCGCCCTAGTCACGAGCACGGAGTTCTCCGCTCGGGTCCAGCAGACCGAACCGATGTCGCCGGTCGAACGCAGCGCTGACGACGTGGCGCTCTGGATCTACACGTCGGGGACGACCGGCACGCCGAAGGCCGTGATGCATGCCCAGCGGATGGTTCGGGGTGCAGCGGAGTTCGCTGCGGAGGTGATGGGGGTACGGCCGGACGCGAAGGTCTACGCATCGTCGAAGCTGTTCTTCGCGTACGCGCTCGGCAACGGCCTGTGTGGAGGGCTCGCGCTCGGTGGGACGGTCGTGCTCGACCACGAGTGGCCGACCGCCGAGCGGGTTGCGGCGGTGGTGGAGCGCCACTCGCCGACCGTGCTCTACAGCGTGCCGACGCTCTACCTGAAGATGTTGCAGGCCGGTGTCGCACCCAAGCTCGGCACCGTGCAGCACTTCGTCTCGGCGGGTGAGGCGCTGCCGCCGGGGGTCGCGAGCGCGTGGCAGGAAGCGGCCGGGGTGATGCCCGTGAACGCGTACGGAGCGAGCGAGACGCTCGTCCTGATGCTGTACTGCGCGGACGAGAGCTGCCTGCTGACGCCCTCGCCGCACGTTGAGCTTCGCCTTCCGCAGCCGGCGCCGAAGCGGGGCGCGCCTCACCGGCTGTGGCTGCGTCACCCGTCGATCGCGACCGGTTACTGGAAGCGTCCCGAGGCCGAGGACGATGCGTTCTCGGACGGCTGGTTCTCGCCGGGCGACCTCTTCCGGCAGCGCACCCGCGGGCGCTGGGAGTTCTGCGGACGCGGCGACGACCTCGTGAAGATCTCGGGTCAGTGGGTCAGCACTGTCGATGTCGAGCGGACACTTGCCGACGCCTGCGGCGATTCCGTGGCGGAGATCGCCGGGGTCGCCTTCAGAAACGACGACGGGCTGGCCTCGATCGCCGTCTTCGCCGTTCCGGCGCCGGGGCGCGAGCGGGCTGCGGCCGCCCGGCTCCAGGCCGGGATCGAGGCGTTGCCGAAGCTGAGGCGGCCGCGCGAGGTCGTGTGGCTGCTGGAGCTCCCTCGAACCGACACCGGCAAGCTGCGGCGGAATGTGCTGCGCGAGCAATACCTCGAAGCGAGGCGGTCGACGCTCTCGGCCGAGACCGTGCCGGAGCAACTCGAACGCCCGCTTCCCGTAGCCGTCGGGCCCCACGGGAGCACGGCGACTCGTCGCTCGGGAGGACCGGGAGCTCGCCGGTGACGAGCCCCCCGCGTGAGGTCGAGCAGGCGCGGGCGGAGGCAATCAGAGCCGCGCTCTCCGCGGTCGAGGATCCGGAGCTGGGCATCGACGTCGTCTCTCTCGGCCTCGTCTACGAGGTCGACGTCGTCGGCGACCGGGCACGGGTCACGTACACGCTCACGAGTATGGGTTGCCCGATCGCGCCGGTGATCGAGCACGACATCGCCACTGCGGCCCTGGAGGTGGACGGCGTCGAGCGCGTCGACATGGAGCTCGTCTTCGACCCGCCCTGGTCTCCGGACCGGATGAGCGACGACGCCAGGCTCGTACTCGGCTGGTGAACGGGATCGAGAAGCGGAAAGGAGGAAGGAAGCGATGAAGGCATATCTGCTCGAGGAGTTCGGGGCTGACCTGGTCGAGCGAGAGCTGGAGGACCCCGTGCCGGCCGGACGTGAGGTCCTCATTCGTGCGCTCTCCAGCGGGCTGTGTCACTCGGATCTCCACTTCCACGAGGGCTTCATCGACCTGGGAGGGGGCCAGCATCTGGATGTCGAGAACATCGGCATCCACCTGCCGACCGCACTCGGGCATGAGGTCTACGGCCGGATCGAGGACTTCGGGCCGGAGTCCGGGCTGACCGCGGACGACCGAGAGCGACTCGTGATCGTCTATCCCTGGCTCGGCTGCGGCGAATGCGAGCTCTGTACGTCCGGGCGGGACAACATGTGTCCGGCGCAGAACGGGATCGGTGTCCAGCAGCCGGGCGGATACGCCGAGAAGATCATCGTCCGCGACGCCAAGTACCTGATCGATGCGGCGGGGATCGACCCGGTTCTTGCGGGCTCGTACGCCTGCTCCGGACTGACGGCGTACTCCGCCCTCGAGAAGCTCGGGCCAATTCAGGACGAGTGGATCGCCATCATCGGCCTCGGCGGCGTGGGGCTGATGGCGCTGGCGATCGCCAAGGGCACGGGGTTCGGGAAGGTCGTCGCGATCGACATCGACGACGCGAAGCTGACGACGGCGAGCGACGACTACCGCGCCGACATGACGTTCAACGCGAGGAGCGGCGACCTCGTCGAGGCGATCACGTCCGAGCTCGGTCGTCTCGCAGGCGTCGTCGACTTCGTCGGGTCGACCGAGAGCGTGTCACAGGGGGCCGCGCTCCTGAAGGGAGGAGGCGTCTACGTCACGGTCGGCCTCTTCGGCGGGGAGCTGCGCTTCCCCCTGCCCGCCCTGGCGGTGCAGCAGCTGCAGTTCCGCGGCTCCTTCACCGGCACGCTGGACGAGCTCGAGGAGTTGCTGGGGTTCGTGCGGCAGGGGCGGATCAAGCCCATCCCCGCGCGGCCCGTCCCGATCGCCGACGTCAACGACAGCATGCAGGAGCTGCGCGAGGGTCACGTCAGCGGCCGGTTGGTGCTCACCCACCGCTGATCCAGGGAGGGTTGATCCGACACGGCGAGCACCCGAGGACGGCCCCGGCAGAGCGGCGACCGCCGTTCAGCCGACGGTGAGCACGAGCTTCCCCTGGGTACGGCCCATCTCTCCCAGCTCGTGCGCGCGGGCGGCCTGCTCGAGCGGGAACGTCCGGGCGACCTGCGGTCGTAGCGCGCCCGTCGCGGCGAGCCCGGCGATCGCCTCCATCCCCGCCCGGTCCGGCTCGACGAGGATGCCGGTGACGCGCACGCGACCGCCGGCGAGCTCACGCAGCTGCTCGACGCCCAACCCCGAAGGCACCGCGATGAAGATCCCGTCGTCGCGCAGCGACGGCAGCGCGCTCGGGCTGGTCTCGCCTCCGACGAGGTCCAGCACGACGTCGACGTCGCGGACGCGCTCCTCGACGGCCTCTCTCGTGTAGTCGATCGTCTCGTCGGCGCCCAGCTCGGTCAGGAACGTGTGCTTGGCCGAGCGGGCCGTGCCGATCACGTAGGCCCCGCGCGCTTTGGCGATCTGCACCGCCAGGTGTCCGACGCCGCCTGCGGCGGCGAGGATCAGCACGCGCTGGCCGGGCTCGACGTCGGCGGTCTCGACGAGCGCCTGCCACGCCGTCAGCCCGGCGAGCGGAAGCGCCGCGGCCTCGACGTCGCCGAGGCGCTCGGGGATCCGGGCGAGCTGGCGCGAAGGCGAGGTGACGTACTCGGCATAGGCGGCCGCCTCGTGGGGAAAGCGCGGCATCCCGAAGACCCGCTCTCCCGTCGCAAACCGCGTCACTCCCCGGCCCACCGCCTCCACGACGCCGGCGACATCCCAGCCGACGGTGAACGGCGGCTCCCCCAGGAAGCCGCCACGGGCGCGCGTCTTCCAGTCGACAGGGTTCACGCCTGCGGCGCTCATGCGTACGAGCACCTCCGTGGGCCCCGGGTCGGGCCGCGGGACCTCCACGAGCTCGAGCACCTCGGGCCCGCCGAG
>DATDOS010000039.1:0-20468 GCA_035293125.1 Gaiellaceae bacterium
CGAGATGTCGATCCCCTGCGCAAGCGGGCTCACGAGCGACTCGATCCGGCAGCGGCGGATCGTCACCTGCGAGCGGCGGGTGTTGATCCCGTCCAGCCTGGCCCTCGAGACCGCAATGTCCTGAAGCAGCACGTTCTTCGCTCCCTCGACCATGACCCCGTAGTCGCCGCCTCTGACCGCGAGATCGCGCACGACGACGTCGTCGGCCGTGATGACAATGCCGTCCTGCACAATGGCACCCGGCTCTCCCACGAGCCGCTGCGCGCGGTCGATAACGATCGGCCCGGGGTGCACTCCCGCGGCGAGGCGGACGGTCGGCGGGCGTTCCGTCCAGACCCAGGCGCTTCCCGTGAGGGCCACGAGCGTCAGTCCGACCGCGGTCGCGAGTCTCGCGGGCGTCCGGTCCGCCCAGACACGCTGGTGGAAGCCGAGCCCGAAATAGCCGCCCAGCACGAGCAGGAAGACGAGCGTGTTCAGCGTGAAGTGCAGCTCGACGAGGCTGAACCGCTGCCCGAGGAAGCCTGGCGTCGGCGAGTTGTGCCCATTCATGAGCCACTGGTCGAGCTTCTTCACGTGCTCGACCACGTGGTATCCCTGGAGGGCTAGACCCGCGGAGAGCAGGACCCAGCCGAACCGCGCGCGCCAAGCGGAACGCCACATGCGACCGACGACGTAGATCGCCACGAGCGCCGCGAAGATCGTGGTGTTGTAGACGAAGTGCACCCACTCGAGGTCGAACGCGAATCCGAGGAGCCCCCGGCAATCGTTCGGACAAGCCGCTCCCACGGCGTTCTTCTGGAGGATCTGGACCACGTGCTCGAGTTCGTGCCCGGCCATGACGGCTACGAGGAGCGTGAAGAAGAGCGACAGGCGCATCAGCCTCCGGTCGCTGTCGGCCGTCATTTCACCGACCCCGCGAGCAACCCCTGCACGAAGTAGCGCTGGAACGCGAAGAACACGACGAGCGGGATGGCAAGTGAGATGAAGGCCGCCGGCGCGATCACCTGGAGGTTCGCGCTGAACTCGCGCATCTGAGAGAAGATCGCCACCGTGATCGGTTGTGTGTTGCGCCCGAATGTCAACGCGACGAGGAGGTCGTTCCAAACCCAGAGGAACTGAAAGATCGCCAGCGAGGCGATTGCGGGCAAGCCGAGCGGGAGTATCACGCGGATGAAGATTCTTAGCTCCGACGCACCGTCGATCCGCGCCGCCTCCAGCAGGTCGCGCGGGATCCCGATGAAGAAGTTGCGGAGCAGGAAGATCGCGAACGGTAGCGCGAAGGCTGTGTGGAAGAGGATCAGGCCGATCACGGTGTCGAAGAGCCCGAGATCTGCGTACAGAGAGAAGATCGGGATCAACGCCATCTGCAACGGGACGACGAGCAGTCCGACAACGACCAGGAAGAGCCAGTCCCGCCCGGGGAACTCGAGCCACGCAAAGGCGTACGCCGCGAGAGCGGCCACCATGATCGGGAGGACCGTGCCGCCGAGCGAGACCCACACGGTTGTCAGGAGCGCGGACGGGATCGCGTCGTTCTCGAAGATCGTGCTGTAGTTCTCGAGCGTGGCAAGGCTCGGTGTCGAGACGACCTCCCACCAGCCTGCGCTGTTGATCTGCGACGGCACGATGAGCGATGTGAGGAAGAGCCCGAACGTCGGGACGAGCCACAAGAGACCCACCGCGACGAGAAGGACGTAGACAGGCGCTTTCGCAGCAAGCCGGATGAGCTGGCTGCCCGTGCTCTCCTCGAGGATGACGGGAGGTGCTCCGACCTCGGCGGAGTCCGTCGTCACTGGATCTCCCTCCGGAAGCGTCGAATGTTGAGGGCCAGCACCGGGACCACGAGCAGGAACAGGAAGACTGCGATTGCCGATCCGAGCCCGAAGTCGTTCACGCCGCCGAACGAGGTCCGCCACATGGCGAGGGCGATCACGTTCGCGTCGTCCTGCACGGAGCCCGGTGCGACCGAGATGACGATGTCGAACACCTTGAGGACGTTGATGATCATCGTGATGAAGACGACCGTGAGCACGGGCGCAAGCAGCGGGACGGTCACGCGCCGGAATACCTGCCACTCGGTACCACCGTCCGTACGCGCCGCCTCGAGCAGGTCTCGGGGGATGGCGGCGAGGCCGGCCGCTATGACCACGAGGGAGAACCCCGCCCAGACCCAGATGTAGGACATCATCACGGCGGGCGTTATCAACCTCGCGCCGAGCCACGAGACACCCGCGTACGGCTCCGTGAACGTCTCCCGTCCGATCGCCGCCCGGTACACGCCGCGCCCGACATCGTCGAATGCGAACGTTCCGTTGGTCTGCGTCTGGGTCTCGGCAACGCTCAAGCCAGCCTGGTCGCGCAACTCGACGGTGACACCTGGAAGCCCGAGCTCACCCTCATCGATCTGGCCGGTCACGCCCCCTCCCGGCGTGAAGTCGCGCCAGACGACACCTGTGATGCCGCCCTGGAGTGGCTCGGGAACGAAGGCCTGTTCCGCGCTCTCGGGAACGTCGGATGTCCTGATGCCCGTGAGGCCGAGCCGGGCGAGACCCCCGGCGGTGAGTGTGTCGGCGAGGAGGAGGCCGCCTTTCGGAGTGCCCTGAAGGCTGTCCGTGGACGGCCGGGCAGCAGAAAGGACGCCGGGCGGGTCGATCGCGTCCTTCACCACGGCGATCGCCGCGTTGATCGTGCCCTGCTCCGGGTTCTTCTCGTACATCAGACGCCATATCACCCCGGCGGCGAACAGCGAGATGGCCATCGGCATGAACACGGCCACCTTGAAAGCGACCGAGAAGCGCACCCGCTCGGTGAGGACGGCGAAGATGAGCCCGACCGCCGTCACGAGCGCCGGGACGACCGCCACCCACAGCACGTTGTTCTTGGCGGCGGTGATCAGCGTCTCGTCGGTGAAGAGCGTCTGGTAGTTCTCGAACCAGATGAACTCGTCCCCGCTCCGGTCGAAGAAGCTGCGGACGATCGTCCAGATCGTCGGGTAGACGATCCAGACGCCGAGCAGGATCAAAGCGGGCGCGAGAAAGCCAGCCGCGACGACCACCGGCCGGCGACCTTCCGGTGAGGCAGCGGGTGGAGCCTCCGTTGCTGGAGGCTCCACCGCGCTCGTCGTCGACGTCATCGACGTCTAGCCGAACGCCTCGTTCGCCGCGTCTTCCATCTGCTGCGTGATCCCGTCGATGTCGCCCGGGTTGGCCACGAAGTCCTGGAAGAGCTTGAACAGGCCCTGACCGACCGTGCCCCCGAACGCCGACGGTTGCAGGTCGGAGAGGTCGAACCGGAAGGTCTCGGCCTGCGCCAGCCCGTCGGCGGTCGCCATCGTGAGCGCGTCCGGATACACACTCGTGTCGACGTTCTTGTTCGGCGACGAGAACCCGCCACGTGACGCCCAGATCTCCGCGGCACTGGGCGTCGTCAAGTACTCGAGGAAGGCAGTGGCAGCGGGGCTCTCCGTGAAATTGACGAAGAAGTCACCGCCACCGACGACCGCGGGAGCGGAGCCGTCGATCGACGGGAACGTGAACACGTTGTACCCGGTCTCCGGCTCGAGCGTCGTCTCGACGACTCCCGGCACGAAGTCACCCTCGATCACCATCGCGGCCTTCGGCGAGTCAGTGAGTACGTTGCCGACCGAGGTCGCGAAGTCGGTCTGCAAAGCCCCGTCCTTCCCACCTGCGATCTCGTCCGTCGCGCCGACGACCTCGGCCATCCGCGAGAGTGCGTCCTTCACCGACTGGTCGGTCCAGGGAATCTCGTGGGTCGTGAGCTGATCGTACAGCTCGGGCCCAGCCGTTCGGATGTAGATGTTCTCAAATAGATCCGTGAGAGTCCAGCCGTCCGCGCCCCCGATGGAGTACGCGGGGACGCCTGCGTCGCCGAGGGTCCCGGCGGCGGTGAGGAGGTCGTCCCAGGTCTCGGGCGGATCGACGCCCGCATCCTCGAAGGACGGCACGTGGTACCAGATCGTGGACTTGTTCGCGCCCTTGAACATGATCCCGTAGAGCGTGCCGTCGACCGATCCGACCTCGGCGACGGACTCGCCGAAGTTGTCGACCACGGCACCTTGAAGATCGTCGAGCGACTGGAGCGCGCCCTTGTCGACGAAGTCCTTCATCAGGCCTGGCTGGCCCACTGCGGCGATGTCGGGTGGGTTGCCGCCTTCGACAGCCGTCGAGAGGAGCTGGGGAAGGTTGTCCCCGCCGGACGTGTACTGCACGGTCACGTTCGGGTACAGAGCGGTGAAGCCGTCGATCACCGCCTGAAAGGACTCCTGCTCCGTGCCGCCCCAGATCGCCATGATCGAGATCGAGCCGGTCACGTCCTCGCTGCCTGCGGCTTCGTCATCCCCGCCGCCGCAGCCCGCGGCGACGAGCGCGAGTCCGAAGACGAGCGCCAGGAGGATTGCTGTGAGTGAGAGTCGTGACTTGGTCATACGAACTCCTTTCGTTCGGTCACACTGGGCCGTAGATTCCGTCTCCTGTCTCGAGGTCGAAAAAGTGGAGGGCGCTCGTGTCGACCACGACATCGACCGTCTCACCGGTCTCGAGAGCGGAGCGGGCACCGAATCGCCCGACAATCGTCGCGTGAGCGGCTTCGCGAAGCCGTTGCTCCTCGCCGACATCACGCGCGAGCTCGCGAAGGTCTTCCGTCAGCGCGGGCTTTGCGTCCACGCCGAGGTGGACGACGACATCTGAACCGAGGTCTTCGCGAAGCTCCACCGTGCCACGAAGGCGGCGCTCGCGAGGGTGGTCCGGCAGAAGGGCAGGGTCCTCCATGTTCTCGGGCCGAACGCCGAGCACGACGGTCTTGCCCACGTTCGCGCGAAGGCCGGGCCGGGCGGCCACGAGCTCGTCGTCGAGTTCGAGCTGCTGGTCGCCGACGTCGACTGCCAGCCGGCCGTTGTTCGCCTTGAGCCGTGCCTCGAGCATGTTCATCGCGGGACTACCTATGAAACCGCCCACGAAGAGATTGACGGGGCGGCTGTAGAGCTCGTGCGGAGGACCGACCTGCTGCAGCTCTCCCTTCCGCATGACGGCCACCCGGTCGCCGAGCGTCATCGCCTCCACCTGGTCGTGTGTGACGTAGATCGTCGTCACCCCGAGCCGGGTCTGCAGCTGGCTGATCTCTGCCCGCATCTGCACACGGAGCTTCGCGTCGAGGTTCGACAGCGGCTCGTCCATGAGGAAGACCTGCGGCTCTCGCACGATCGCCCTGCCCATGGCGACGCGCTGGCGCTGGCCACCGGAGAGCGCACGGGGCTTGCGGTCGAGGAAGTCCTCGAGGCCAAGCAGACCTGCCGCCTCCCTGACACGCTCTTCGACGACCCGCTTGGGTGTCTTGCGGAGGCGAAGACCGAACGCGATGTTCTCGAACACGGAGAGGTGTGGGTATAGCGCGTAGCTCTGGAAAACCATCGCGATGTCGCGGTCACGTGAGGGGACGTGATTGACGACGCGCTCGCCGATCCTGACGATCCCCTCCGAGATCTCCTCGAGGCCGGCGATCATCCGGAGCGCCGTCGTCTTGCCGCAGCCCGAAGGGCCTACGAGCACCATTAGCTCGCCGTCATCGATCGAGAGGTGCATCTCGGATACGGCCCGCGTGCCGTCGGCGTAGATCTTCCCCACGCGCTCGAACGTCACGCCTGCCACGGGAGCCTCCGCTTCAATGCAGGCCGACTATAACCCTCTGAACCACGTGGGGCAGAGCTGCGTGGTCGTGAGGTCACCTACTTCATCCGCTCGACGCGCCGCCGCAGCTCGGCGATTCGCGCCTCGGCATCGCGCAACTCGCTGCGGAGCTCCTCCCGCTCGACCCGCGCGCGTGTGATCTCCTCGCGGAGTTCGCGGTCGTCACGCCGCGATTCCTCGCCAAGCGCCCGGAAGGCAAGCTGCAGGTCGTGCAGCTCGATTCCCTGGCGGACGAGCGTCTGGACGAGCTCTCGGGCAATCGTCTCGGGCGGGGCTTTGTGCTTCGCCCACTCGGGCGGCTGCCCCGTGGCGAGATTGAGCAATCCCGCCTCGGCGAGATCTCGAGCCTCGATGCAGCGGAGCCGTCCGATCTTGGCGGCAGGGAGCCGCCCACGCTCGATCCGCCGGGCGAGTGCGCGCTTGGAGAGCCCGGTGACCCTGCTCGCCTCTGCGATCGTGTACCGGGTCGCCACCGTTTCCGCCTCCGAGCGGGCGGTCATCTCTGCGGGAGCCTATCCCGGATCGCTGCTCGGCGCCACGCGAGGCAGCCACTCCGTGGTTGAGAAGCCAGAGGATCTGCTAGACCGGAGCTCCCTCACCAATCACGGCTGCGGTACCACGGGGGCGGCAGGGTCAGAAACGAGACCGTCGGCGACGTCTCGCACCTGCCCGAGGAGCTGGTGGAGCTGATTCGCCGCTGCCTGCGGGGCGAGCGCTTTCCTCTCGGAGGGCGAGTCCTTCGAAGTCGAGTGGAGCCTCCCCCCACGGGCCACGTGGAGGCGGCGCTTGCGATGGCGCGGCGGCTTGCCTGGTGCGGCTGCTCGACCATCCCTGCTCGAGTCGTGAGATCGTGAGCCTGCGGCTGTGTGGATAGGTTCTCGCGTGATCCGGGCACCTCCTTGCGGCTGGTGGCTTCGACACCCCCAGCCTCCAAGGAGGCCGGATGGAACAACGTGCTTAGGACTTACACGTTGCTCCACCGTGTCGATCTCAGGCATCGGCGAGCGGGGCGCCGGTGATGCCGGCGATGATCTCCGCCGCACGCGACGCCGCGGCGGCCGGGCTGAGGCGCCTCGTGAGCACGGCTTCGAGCATGACCTGAAGCTGTGCTGAGACTCGGGGGTAGAGCGGAGTGGCCGGCCTCGTCGCGGCGCCTGCCAGGATGGCCGCCGTGAGTGACACGAGCGGCGAGGTCGGGGCGGCCAGGGCGATCGCCGAGCGCCGCGGCGGGATACGGCCTGTGGCCGCGGCAATCCGAACGAGCACGTCGGGAGCAACGACCGCCTTCAGAACGCGCATGGCGAGCTTCGGGTTCCCGGCCTGCCGGAAGACGCCGTACATCATCGTTCCGGCGAGACTCGCCGAGGCTCCCGAAGGCCCCGCGGGCACTGCAGTGAAGCCGACGTGCTCGAAGAGCTCTTCGACCGGGGCACCGAGCGTCTCCGCGATCCACCGGGCCTCGTAGCTTCCCCCGAGGCTGAACGCCGCCTCTCCGCGCGCGAAGATCCGCGCGGGCTGGTCCCACTCGTAGGCGACCACGTCGGTGGGGGCGAGGCCCTCAGCGACGAGGTCGCGCAGGAACGTCAGCGCCTGGCCCGCCTTCTTCGACGCTAGGCCGACTCCGTCTGCGCCGAGGACGGTGACGCCGTTCGAGCCGAGGAAGGAGAGCAGGCAGTACGTCGTCGTCTCGCCGCCTCTCGAGCCACCCGGGAACACGAAGGGATGCGGCAGGCCGTTCGCCGCGAGTGCGCGGGCCGCACTCCGCAGCTGCTGCCACGTCTCTGGCGGCTCGGCGCCCACGCGCTCGAGCTCGCGCCGCCGGTACCAGAGCCCGGCGACGTCGGCGACGGAAGAGACTCCGAACGTGCGAGCGTGATAGCGCCCGGCCTCGACGAGCGGCTCGAGGAAGTCGGTCTCGAGCTCCTCGCGAACCCACCTCTCGTCCAGCTCCTCGAGGGGGAGGAGGAAGCCTGCGCTTGCGAGCTCCGCGATCCAAACGGAGTCGATGACCGCGAGATCCGGGGCCTGTCCTTCCGCCACCGCGTGCGTGACGACTCGGTGGAGATCTGGTCGTGGGACCGTGACCACGTTGATCTCGATGTCGTCCGGAGTCGCCTGGCGGAGCATCGGCTCCCACGGCCCCTCCGGGACAACTATGCGCACCTCCCGCAGACCGGAGCGACGTGGGATCCAGTGAGGGTTGACGAACGTGCCGCGCCGCCGGTGCCGCAGCACGACGCCTTCCTCGGCGAGCTCGGTGAGGGCGCGGATGACAGGCGTTCGGCTGATGCCGAAGCGCTCGCAGAGCTCGTGCTCCGTCGGCAGCCTGTCTCCCGGGCCGTACTCGCCGCGCAAGATCGACTCCAGCAGGAGCGTCTTCAGCTGGAAGTAGAGAGGGATCGGTTGCTGCCGGTCGATCACCGCGTTGCTCGGCGAGGGACTGCCTTCATCTGTGACGATTTGTCACTCGAAGATACACATTGCATGCCTCTCCGAGGGTTCGGCTCTCAGGGATCGCAAGCGTGGCGCCGACGGCGAGAACGCTGGGCGTACTCGATCACCGAGTCTGGTGACTCAGCGAGGGCCGGGGACGCCCTTGAACTCGTAGAGAAGTGGCTCGCGGCCGGGCTGGACGATCCAGGCCTCGCCGGTGCCCTCGCTCTTGTACGCCGCCCACACGCCCGCGGCCACCTCCTCCGGCCGCAGCAGACGGAAGCCGCGCGTGCCGAGCTCCTCTCTGAACTCGCCCGTCAGGAGCCCCGTATCTGCCCAGCCAGGGCAGACGGCCTGAATGCGGATCTCGCGCTCCGCGAGTTGCGGGGCAACCGAGCGCACGAAGCCGACGACGGCGTGCTTCGTCAGCCCGTAGATCGGATCGTCCGGAATTCCCACGAGCCCGGCAAGCGACGCCGTCACGACGATCGTGCTCCCTCTCGGCATGACGCGGTCGAGCCGGCGCACGCCGAAGACGACGCCATCGACGTTCACGCCCACCGCGCGCCGGTACTGCTCGTCCGTCAGATTGGCGATGTCTCCACCGCCGGTGAGGACGCCCGCGTTCAGGCAGGCGAGGTCGACCGACCCGATGTGCTCCCACGCTTCGGGGTCAGCGACGTCGAATCCGTTGACGAGGTCGAGCTCCTTCACCTCGAAGCCCTCCGCGCGCAACCTCGCCACGATTGCGCTTCCGATTCCACCCGCCGAGCCGGTGACGAGCGCGGTCAAGGGACGAGCACCACCTTTCCGGTCGATCTCCGTTCCTCGATCAGGCGATGCGCCTCGCTCGCCTGGTCGAGCGGGAACTCTGCCCCGACGATCGGCCGGACGACCCCGCTTTCCCAGAGGCGGAGGACGTCCTTCCCGGCCCGCTCGACGAGCTCCGGGTTCCGGCCGATCAGCCGGCCGAGGTAGAAGCCGTGCACCCCGATGTTGCGGCCGACGAGCCAGGTCGGGCTCACGTCCTGCCAGAGCCCGCCTGCGTACCCGACCGCGATCGCGGTTCCCATCGGCTTCAGCAGGGTGAGCGACGCGGCGAAGACGTCGCCGCCGACGAGGTCGAAGACGGCGTCGACCGGGTCGAGCTCGCCGAGGTCGTCGTAGGTGACCACCTCGACCGCGCCGAGCGAGCGCGGCAGCTCGAGCTTCTCCTCGCTGCCGACCGCTGCCACCGGCTGCCCGTTGAGCGCGCGCACGATCTGGACCGCAGCAGTCCCGACGGCTCCGGCCGCCGCCGTCACGAGCACACGTGCGCCGAAGGCGATTCGCACGAGCTCCGTGAGCGGGATCCAGGCGGTGAGGAACGCCATCGGAAACGCGGCACCTTCCGCGAAGCTCGCGCTCTCGGGAAGGGGGAGAAGCCAGCGCCGGTCGACGGCGACCCGCTCCGCGTAGCCGCCGCCCTCGCTTCGGACGAAGCCCATCACTCGTGCCCCGTCGAGCTCACCCGCGACCTCGGAGCCGAGCACCGTCGGTAGCACGGGCATCTGGGGGTAGCGTCCGAGTCTGACGAGGACGTCGGCGAAGTTGATCCCGCAGGCGCGGACGTCGACGATCACCTGCCCCTCGGCCACCTCCGGCTCGGGCACCTCCTGCGCGACGAGCCGCTCCGGCCCACCAATGCCTTCGAGTACCGCCGCTCTCACGGCGGGCCCGCAGATGTCGGCGACGTTGGAAGTGCCAAGTTACAAGTTGTGACTTGGCGAGAGATCATCGCTGTCCGCGTATCCGCTGCCAAAGAAGAGAGCAAGTTACAAGTTGTAACTTGCGCAGAAGGTGCAGATCCGGGCGCTCGCGGTCGCGTAGAGGCTCAACGTCCGGTGAATTGGGGCTCGCGTTTCTCCAGGAACGCGGCAACGCCCTCCGCGCCGTCCTCGCTCTCGAGACACTGGCGGAACGCGTAGGCCTCACGCCGCAAACCCTCCTCGAGCGGGAGGTCGCGCGTCGTCCGCGCGAGCTCACGCAACACGGCCACCGAATGCGGTGAGCGCGCGGCGATCGAGCGCGCGATCTCGAGTGCCGTGTCCAGCAGCTCCTCCCGCGGCACGACCTTCTCGACGAGACCCCAGTCGCACGCCGTGCGTGCGTCGACGAAGTCGCCGGTGAGGTTGAGCAACAGCGCCCGTCCGAGCCCGACGAGCCGCGGGAGCCGCTGCGTGCCGCCGCCGCCGGGAATGAGGCCGAGCTTGATCTCGGGCTGGCCGAGCTGGGCCTCGTCCGACGCGACCCGGATGTCGCAGCACATCGCGAGCTCGAGCCCACCGCCGAGGCAGAAGCCGTGAATCGCGGCAATGAACGGCGTTCGCGAGGCGTCCATCCGGGCTCCGAGCTTCTGGATCCCGCGGGCCGAGCCACCCTCGTCCTTCGCCGCTTCGCGCAGCGACGGGAACTCCGAGATGTCGGCCCCGGCCACGAACGCCCGCTCGCCCGCCCCCTTGAGCACGATTGCCCGCACCGCGTCGTCGGCGTCCAGGCGCTCGAGCTCGGCTTCGAGCTCTTCGAGCAGCGCGGCCGAGAGCGCGTTGACGGGCGGGTGGTCGATCGTGACGACAGCGACGGCGCCGTCCTGCTCGGTCGAGACGAACTCGCCCACTACGCCGTCTCCGCGGGTTGCCCGACCGAGAACATCTCGCGGAGCGCGGTCTTGCGGAACTTGCCGACCGCCGTCTTCGGGATCTCCTCCACGAACTCGAAACGGTCCGGCAGCCACCATTTCGCGAAGCTGGGCGCCAGGAACTCGCGGAGCTCGTCGCCCGTCGTCGTCTGGCCGTTCCGCAAGACGACGACCGCGAGCGGCCGCTCCGCCCACTTCTCGTCGGGAACCGCGATCACTGCCGCCTCGGCCACCGCGGGATGGCCCATGAGCGCGTTCTCGAGTGCCACGGTCGAGATCCATTCGCCCCCAGACTTGACGAGGTCCTTCGAGCGATCCTGGATCTCGATGTAGCCGTGCGGCTCGATCGTCACGATGTCACCGGTCTTGAACCAGCCGTCGTCCGTCCAGCGGTCGGTACCCTCGGGTGTCTCGTAGTACGCGGACGAGATCCAGACGCCCCGGACCTCGAGCTCACCCATCGTCTGTCCGTCCCAGGGGACGATCCCGTCGGCGCCGCGCGCGCGCATCTCGACGAACGGAGCCGGAATGCCCTGCTTGGCCCGGTAGCGGAACTGCTCCTCTTCCGAGAGGGCCAGCTCACGGCTCGTCAGCTCGGAGACCGTCCCCAGCGGGCACATCTCGGTCATTCCCCACGCGTGCAGGATCCGCAGCCCGTGGCGCTTCTCGAAGGCTTCGATCATCGCTTGCGGCGCGGCCGAGCCGCCCACGACCATCGCGCGCACGGTCGAGGTGTCGTACTTGCCGGGATTCGCGTCGAGCTCGGCGAGGATCCCCATCCAGATCGTCGGCACGCCTGCGGTGATCGTGATGCGCTCCTGCTGGAAAGCCTCGAGCAGGCTCTCGCCGTCGAGGAACGGACCGGGGAACACCTGCTTCGCGCCGACGAGCGTGCAGGTGAAGGGGAAGCCCCAGGCGTTCGCGTGGAACATCGGGACGACCGGGAGGACCGAGTCCCCCTCCGTCACTGACAACACACCTGCCATCGCGGATGCGAGCGAGTGCACGGCGATGGCGCGATGGGAGTAGAGCGCACCCTTCGGCTGGCCGGTGGTGCCGCTCGTGTAGCACATCGCCGCCGCGGTGCGCTCGTCGATCTCCCGATCGGGAAGGTCGCCGGGCTCAGCGCTCGCGATGAGATCCTCGTACTCGATCGCTCCGTCCGGGGTCGGCCCGTCGCCCACCGCGATGACGTGCTCGAACCCGACTCGCTCGCGGAAGTTCTCGACGAGTGGCCAGAGCACCTTGTCCGCGATGAGAACGCGGTCGCCCGCGTGCGTCGCGATGTAGGTGAGGTCGTCGGGGTGCAACCGGAGGTTGAGGGTATGCGTGACCATGCCGCCGACAGGGACACCGATGTAGGTCTCGAGGTGCTGGTAGTGGTTCCAGCAGAAGGTCCCGACACGGTCGCCGTCGCCCAGCCCGAGCTCGTTGCGAAGCGCGGCCGCCAGGCGGCGGGCGCGCGGCGCGAACTCCGCGTACGTGTAGCGGTGCCAGCTCCGGTCCGGAAGCCGGGTCGCGATCTCCCGCTCGCCGAAGAGCTGCTCGCCGCGGCGGAGGATTGCCGGGATGTTGAGCTCGTAGTCCATGATCAGGCCTTCCACTCTCAGCCTCCTTGTTCGACCGGGGCCACGGCCAGCGCGACGCCCTGCTCCAATTTGGTCCTTCCGTTCAGCAGCGTCGCCGCGACTTCGGCGCGAAGCCGGGTGCCGGACGCTCCGAAGCTCTCGATCCCGAGCGCCCGCTTGTAGAGCCGGTGGAGCACGTGCTCCCAGGTGAAGCCGATCCCACCGAGCACCTGGATCGACGTCTCGCACACAGCGACGGCGCTCTCCGCCGCGTAGGACTTCGCCGCGGCGGCGGCCACCGGAGCCTGAGCGTCACCCGAAGCAACGCACCACGCCGCCCACAGCGCGAGCGATCGCGAGAGCTCGAGGCGCATGTACGCGTCCGCGAGGGGATGCGAGACGGCCTGGTACACGCCGATTCGCTTTCCGAACTGCTCGCGCGTCGCCGCGTACTCGATCGCGTGCTCGAGGGCGCGCCGCGCGACACCGCAGGCTTCGAGGGCGAGTGCCGTCAAGGAGCGGGACTCGATCTCGGAGAGCACGGTCGCATCCGCGAGCCGGCGGCTCGGCGCTCCGCCGCGGACGACGCCGAGCGGGCGTGTCTCGTCGGTCGTCGTCAGGATCTCGCGCTCCTCTCCCTCGAGCTCGTAGATCCCGTCGCCGCCGACGATCGCGACTCGCTCGGCCGTGTCGAGATCGGGTACGAGTGGGCCGACCGCGAGCGTCCAGCTGGCCTCTCCCGCAGCCACCTCGGCGCGCAGGTCGGCTGGAAGCGCAGGGAGCGTGAGGGCGACGGTCGAGAAGTACGGCCCGTGGTACAGCGCGCGGCCCAGCTCCTCGAAGAGCACTGCCTCCTCGACGAAGGTCAGCCCTGCACCGCCGTCCTCCTCTGCGATGGAGACGCCGGTCCAGCCGAGCTCGGCGAGCTGCCGCCACGAGGGTTCCGGGTTGGCGGTCAGGAAGTCTCTGGCCTGCTCGCGGAGCGCGTTCTGCTCGGGTGTGAAGGTGAAGTCCATTCAGCGTGACTTGGGGAGGCCGAGAACGCGCTCGGCGACGATGTTGCGGAGAACCTCCGACGTCCCGGCCTCGATGGTGTTGCCGCGGCTTCGAAGCTGCTGGTACTGCCAATAGCCGGCGTACGGGGCGTTGTCCTCCCCGAGCGCGGCGTCCGGGCCGAGGATCTCGAGCGCGAGCTTGGTCACGCGCTGATTGGCCTCTGACCACACCAGCTTGGAGATAGACCCTTCGGGCCCGGGAATGCCGGTCTTCACGAGCTGCGAGAGCGCGCGGTAGTTCGTGAACCGGAGCGCCTGCATCTCGATCCACTCGCGCGCGATGCGGTCGCGCTGCAGCAGATTGGCGCCGCGGTCGCGTGCGAGCGCCGTGAGCTTCCGCACCTGCACCTCGAGCGCGGCCTGGAGCGCGAAGCCGAGCGTCCCGCGCTCGTGGAGGAGCGTCGTCATCGCGACCTGCCACCCGCCACCGACCTCGCCCAGGAGGCTCTCCGCCGGGACGCGGACGCCGGTGAAGAAGATCTCGTTGAACTCCGCCTCGCCGGTGATCTGCGTGAGCGGTCGAACCTCGACGCCCGGAGCGTGCATGTCCACGATCAGGTACGTGAGCCCGGCGTGGCGCGTCGAGGAGGGGTCGCTCCGCGTCAGGAGGAGGCACCAGTCCGCGAGGTGCGCGAACGACGACCAGACCTTCTGCCCGTCCACCACGAAGTGACTGTCCTCGAGGCGCGAGCTGGTACGCACGCCGGCCAGGTCGGAGCCTGCGCCGGGCTCGGAGAACCCCTGGCACCAGATCTCCTCGGCGGAGAGGATCGGCGCGAGGTAGCGCGCCTTCTGCGCCTCGGTGCCGTGGGTCATGATCGTCGGCCCGGCCATGCCGAGGCCGATCACGCCGACGTGCGGCGGCGCCTCGGCCCGGGCCATCTCCTCGAGGAAGATCGCCTGGTGCACGTAGGACGCTCCGCCACCGCCGTATTCCTCGGGCCAGGTGAGGCCGGCGTACCCTGCGTCGTAGAGCGCCCGGCTCCAGGCGCGCATCGCCGGCCCGTCGAAGCGGGCCGCTCCGCCGCGATGCCCGCGCAGCTCGTCGGGGACGTTTTCCTCGAGCCAGGCGCGTAGCTCGGCCCTGAAGGCGGCCTCCTCCGGGGTATCGCGCAAGTCCATCGTCACGATCGTAATGCGTTCGCGCGCGCCCGGTCATTGCCAGGGCACACGAACCCGGTTTAGGGTTCGTCGCCGATGGCCCTTCTCGAGGTACGGGACGTCACTCTGCGCTTCGGCGGGATCGTTGCGCTCGACGGCGTCTCGTTCGAGGTCGAGGAGGGGCACATCTCCGGCTTGATCGGGCCGAACGGAGCGGGGAAGACGACCGCGTTCAACGTCATCACCCGGCTCTACAAGCCGGACTCCGGAGAGGTCTCGCTCGACGGCGCCTCGATCCTGCGCCAACCGGCCTACAAGATCGTGCGCAGGGGCATCGCCCGCACGTTCCAGAACATCCAGCTCTTCCGAACGATGTCGGTGCTCGAGAACGTCCTCGTCGGGGCGCACGGGCGCGGGCGGAAGGTCGGTGAGAAGGAGGCGCTCGAGGTGCTCGACGTCGTGGGGCTCCGCGACCGCGCGTACTTCCCTGCTGCCGCGCTCCCGTACGGGATCCAGAAGCGGGTGGAGCTCGCGCGTGCGCTGGTCGCCAAGCCGCGCCTTCTCCTACTCGACGAGCCTGCGGGCGGCCTGAACCACGAGGAGGTCGCCGCGCTCGGCACGTTCATTCAGCACCTCCGCGACGACTTCGAGCTCACCGTCCTGCTCGTCGAGCACCACATGAACCTGGTAATGAGCATCTCGGATCACGTCAACGTCCTGAGCTTCGGGCGCAAGATCGCGGACGGCGCGCCCGCGCAGGTGCAGGCCGACCCGGCCGTGATCGAGGCCTACCTTGGCAGTGAGGAAGACGACGACGAACCGGCACAGGCGCCGCCGGGCACGAACGGCGAGTCGTGAAGACCCTGCTCGAGCTGGACGCCGTCGCGGCCCGCTACGGGCCGGTGCAGGCTCTGCACGACGTGTCGCTGACCGTCCGGGAGGGCGAGGTCGTCGCTGTTCTCGGCGCGAACGGCGCCGGGAAGACGACGACGCTGCGGGCTATCTCCGGCACGGTCTCGCGGACCGGCGCGATCGAGCTCGACGGCAAGGCGCTCAAGGGCGGCCCTGAGGTTGCGGCGCGGGCCGGAATCGCCCACGTCCCCGAGGGGCGCGGCACGTTCGTCGACCTCACCGTCACCGAGAACCTCAGGCTCGGCGCGTACACGCGCCGGGACCGCGCGCTCAAGGCGGACATCGCCCGCATCGGCGAGTACTTCCCCTGGATGTCCGAGAGGGGCGGGCAGCGCGCCGGGACACTCTCGGGCGGCGAGCAGCAGATGCTGGCGCTCGGACGAGCGCTCATGAGCCGTCCGCGGCTGCTCCTCCTCGACGAGCCCTCGCTCGGCCTCGCGCCGATGGTCGTGCGCGAGTTCTTCCGGATCGTGCGAGAGCTGAACGAGAAGGAGGGCCTCACCGTCCTCGTCGTCGAGCAAGACGCCCGGATCGCACTCGCAGCGTCTCGGCGCGCGTATGTGCTCGAGGTCGGGCGGGTCGCGCTCACGGGCACGAGCCACGAGCTCCGAGACGACGAGTCCATCCGTCGGAGCTACCTGGGGTATTGAAGTGTCCCCTCAGGCGACATCATCCATGTTCCTGGCGGCTGCAAAGCTGCGCCATGCTGCGTCCTCAGTCGCACCCATATCTCGATTCGATATGGGCACTCCCTGCGTCCTTGCCTGGCTTGCTTTTCGCTCGCCAGGAACGTGGCGATGCCACCTGAGGGGACACTCATGATCGTCGCGGCCTTCTCGGACTTCATGCAACAGGTCGTGTTCGGCCTCGCGTCCGGGGGGATCTACGCGCTGCTCGCACTCGCGCTCGTGATCATCCACCGGTCGACCGGAGTGATCAACTTCGCGCAGGGCGAGATGGCGACGCTGTCGACGTACATCGCGTGGACCCTGACGGTGAACCACGGCTGGAGCTACTGGCCGGCGTTCGTCGCCACGCTCGCGATCTCGTTCGGAGGCGGCGTCGGGATACACCGCGTCGTCATCCGCCCGGTCGAGCGAGGGAGCGTGCTGCGCATCGTCATCGTGACGATCGGGCTCCTCGTCGCCATCAACGGCTTCGTGATCTGGCAGTGGGGCGGCGAGCCGCAGCAGCTCAAGCCCCCGTTCGGGACGGACACGTACGACATCGGCGGAGTCGTGGTCGCGGCGCACGACATCGGGACGATCGCGGTCGCGCTCGGGATCGTCTTCCTCCTCTGGCTCCTCTTTCAGTTCACGAAGGTGGGGCTGGCGCTGCGCGCGGCGGCCGTCAACCCCGAAGAGGCCCGCCTCGTGGGCGTGCGCGTGACTTGGATGCTGGCGCTCGGTTGGGGGCTCGCGGCGACGCTCGGCGCCGTCGCGGGAATGCTGACCGCGCCCACCGTCGGGCTCGACCCGCAGATGATGCAGGCGATCTTGATCTACGCCTTCGCCGCCGCTGTGCTCGGCGGCATCGACTCGCCGATCGGCGCGGTCGTCGGCGGGTTGATCCTCGGCGTGCTCCTCAACATGCTGAGCTACCTGAGCCAGTACGGGTTGTTCGACTGGTTCACGGAGGAACTGCGTCTCCCGACCGCGCTCCTGATCATCCTGATCGTCCTGCTCGTGAAGCCGTCGGGCCTCTTCGGCAAGCCGGAGGTGAAGCGAGTTTGAATCCCCGCCAGACCCGCATGGTCGGCTTCGTCGCGTTCGCGGCGTTCGTGGTGTTCGTCGCAGTGCTCCCGGCGTTCGTCAGCGACTTCAGGGCGCGCGATTACGCGTACGTCGGCATCTACCTGATCGCGCTCCTGGGACTGAACATCCTTACGGGCTACACGGGGCAGATATCGCTCGGCCACGGGGCGTTCATGGCGATCGGCGGGTACACGACGGCGATCCTGATGGCCGGCAACGAGCAGTTCGGCGGCCCGATCTCGGGCGGGCTGAAGGACGTCTGGACGTTGCCCGTCGCCGGCCTCGTCGCCGGCCTCGTCGGGCTCGCGTTCGGGTTTCCGGCCCTGCGCCTCTCCGGCCTCTACCTCGCGCTCGCGACCTTCGCGATTGCCGTGGCGCTGCCGTCCACGGCAAAGCGCTTCGAGGAGCTGACCGGAGGCGGCCAGGGCATCCAGCTCTTCGGGATTCCGGAGCTCACGGGCTCGATCTCGAACGTCGAGATCCTCGGCCGCTCACTGACTCCGAACGACTGGATGTACTACCTGTCCTGGTCGATCGCGCTCGTGGCGTTCGCGGTCGCGTGGCTCATCCTCCGTGGACGGACGGGGCGTGCGTTCCGCGCCGTGCGCGACAGCGAGACCGCGGCTGTTTCCTCTGGTGTCAGCCTCGCGCGGTACAAGACGCTCGCCTTCGGGATCAGCGCGGCGTATGCGGGCGTCGCCGGCGGGCTGTTCGCCATCGCCAGCGCGTTCGTCAATCCGGACACCTTCCCCATCGCGCTCTCGATCTACCTCCTCGTCGGCATCGTCGTCGGGGGCCTCGGTGGCCTGTCGGGGCTCGTCTTCGGGGCGATCTTCATCGCCTTCCTGCCGCTCTGGGCACAAGGGCAAGACCTGGGCTCGTACTTGCCGCAACGGATCATCGAGGAGACCCAGAAGCCGGGCGGCCCCGCCATCGTCTACGGCGTCGTCCTGATCCTGCTCATGTTCGTCATCCCGAACGGCGTCGGCGGTCTGTTCCGGCGAATCGGGCAGTTGATCGCGAGCCGCCGCTACTCTCGTTCGGAGTAGCGCGATCGCAAAGGAGACTCCGACGATGAGACGACAGTCCGCACTCGTGACGCTCGCCCTCGCTGCCGCGCTGGTCGTGGCGCTCCCCGTCGGGTTCGCCGGCTCTGGAGCCGATCCCGGCGTGAGCTCGACCACGATCCTCATCGGCGGAACGTCGCCGCTCACCGGCCCCGCGGCCGCCTATGCGTCCGTGGCGCGAGGAGCGAAGGCCTACTTCGACTCCGTCAACGACAAGGGTGGGGTGGCGAAGCGGAAGATCGAGTACAAGATCGTCGACGACGCCTACAACCCGGCACAGACGGTTCAGGTGATCCGCCGGCTCGTCGAGCAGGACAAGGTCTTCGCCGTCTTCAACACCCTCGGGACGGAGCACAACCTCGCGATCCGCTCGTACCTGAACCAGAGCAAGGTGCCGCAGCTCTTCGCCGCCTCGGGCGCCACGACGTGGGGGCGCGACGCAGCCACGTACCCGTGGACGATCGGCTTCCAGCCGAGCTACGCGGCCGAGGGCTGGGTGTACGGCCAGTACGTCGCGAAGACACAGAAGAAGGCCAAGATCGCCGTCCTCTTCCAGAACGACGACTACGGCAAGGACCTGCTCGGAGGGTTGAAGCGGGGCCTCGGCCGTTCGGGCTCGAAGGTGATCGCGGCCGAGCCGTACGAGGTGACGTCCACCGACGTCGGCTCGCAGATCGCGAAGCTCGAGGCCTCCGGCGCGAACGTGCTCGCCATCTTCGCCACGCCGACGTTCGCCATCCAGGCGTATGTCTTCGCCAACCGGCTCGGATGGCGGCCGCTCGTGATCTTGAACGGTGTCTCGGGGACCTCGAACATCATGCTGCTGGCGTCCGAGGGCGGGAAGAACAAGGCCGTCGAGGGGACGATCTCGAACACCATCCTCAAGGACCCGACCGACCCGCGCTGGAAGAACGACCCCGGGACGAAGCTCTATCGCTCGCTCATGGCGAAGTACGCGGCCGGCGCCAACGTCAACGACGTCTACCACGTCTACGGCATGGCGGTGGCATACGAGACCGTCGGTCTTCTGAAGCGGCTCGGTGCGAACCCGACGCGCGGAGCGCTCATGGCACGTGCACGGTCGATGACGAGCGCGGGGAATCCGTTCCTGCTTCCGGGGATCTCGGTGAAGACGGGCAAGGGGGACAACTTCCCGATCCAGCAGGGGCAGCTCCAGCGCTGGACGAAGGGCCGCTGGGTCCCGTTCGGCGGGCTCTGGACCTCGAAGCGGAACTGATCCGACCCGTGTCGCGAGACACTCGTGAGCTTCTTGCCGCACCGCTCGAGGAGCTCCTCGCCGAGGCTCGACGCCTGCGACCCGGGCCGCTCGTCACCTACTCGCCCAAGGTCTTCATTCCGCTGACGACTCTCTGCCGCGACGTCTGCGGCTACTGCACGTTCGCGCGGCCGCCGAGGCGCGGCGAGCGCGCGTTCATGACCGAGGACGAGGTGCTCGCGATCGCGCGCGCAGGCGCCGCGGCCGGATGCCGCGAGGCGCTCTTCACGCTCGGCGACAAGCCGGAGCTTCGGTACAAGGTCGCCCACGACGAGCTTCGGGCGCTCGGCTGCGAGACGACGATCGAGTACCTCGCGCGATGCGCCCGTCTCGTGCTCGAGGAGACCGGCCTGCTGCCGCACCTCAACCCGGGCATGATGTCTCGCTCCGAGCTCGAGCTCCTGCGACCTGTCTCCGCGTCGATGGGGATCATGCTCGAGACGACGGCGGATCGACTCGGGCAGAAGGGCGGGCCTCACTGGGCCTCGCCGGACAAGGTTCCCGCGCGCCGCCTGGAGACGATCCGGCTCGCGGGCGAGCTCGCGATTCCGTTCACGAGCGGGATCCTGATCGGTATCGGGGAGACGCGTGAGGAGCGGGTCGACGCGCTGCTCGCACTGAAGGCGCTCGGCGAGGAGCACGGGCACGTGCAGGAGGTCATCGTCCAGAACTTTCGCGCGAAGCCGGGGACCCGCATGGCGTCGCACCCCGAGCCGACGCTCGACGACCACCTCTGGACGATCGCGGTGGCGCGCATCCTGCTTGGCCCGTCATGGCACGTACAGGCGCCGCCGAACCTCGCGTTCGACGACTTCCCACTGTTGCTCGACGCGGGGATCGACGACTGGGGCGGCGTCTCGCCGGTGACGATCGACCACGTCAATCCCGAGGCTCCGTGGCCGGAGATCGAGCAGCTCGCGGAG
>DATDOS010000040.1:0-5668 GCA_035293125.1 Gaiellaceae bacterium
GGTGTTCATGGACGACGTCGTCGTCAAGGACGAGGCGATCGAGTTCCACTGGACCTTCGTCGGCACGAACACCGGACCTGGCGGGACCGGAAACCGGGTTCGGATCTCCGGCTTCGAGGAGTGGACGTTCGGCGATGACGGTCTCGTTGCCGAGTCGCAGGGTCATTACGACCAGGCCGAGTACGACCGCCAGCTCGAGCACGGCGCGCCAGAGCCCGGATAGGAGGGCGCTGGCGTCTGCCGCTCGGCGGACAGCTCGACAGGCATTTCTGATCACTCGCACAAAGCGGTGTCGTGTGCCCCGACGCCTGAGTCGCCGATGCGTCGGCCCGCGCACGCCGCGAGCCCATCGCAGCCTCGTGTGCTCGCCACTAGAGTGACGCGGCGCACCACATCGATCCGAGGGAGGGCCGCTCATGGCCAACGGAGCTAAGGTTGTCATCAATCTCGCGACGGGACTCGAGGACCCCGAGCGGGTGACGGTCGCATTCCTCGTCGGTGGCGCAGCCGCCGAACAGGGCAAGCAGGTCGCCATGTTCTTGACCAAGGAGGCGGTCCGGCTCGCGGTCCCAGGTGTGGCAGAAGTGGTTGCCTGCGACGGCTGCCCGCCGCTCGGCCAGCTCTTCCAACAGTTCGCCGACAACGGCGGCGAACTGCTCGTGTGCCCGATCTGCGTGAAGTCACGGAAAATCCCCCAAGACTTCGTGGCGAACGCTCGTCTCGCAGGCGCCACCCCTCTGTGGGAGTGGATCGGGGAGGAGGCAGCGACCGTCTTCAGCTACTAGCTACTTCTCACGCCACCGCAGCCCTCGTCGTCGTCCTGAAGTGGCAACCGGTGTTCTTCAAGGGACACTCCCGCACGCTCGCACCCCCGAGTGTGCGAGTTGTGGTCGACAAGACCAGAACCTGCTGGTAGAGTAAGAGTCGTGGCGACCAAAACCAGAGATGGGGAAGCGCCGGTGGCGTACGACCCATCGCAGTTCCCGGCGTTCGCAGTGACAGTGGACGTGGTGATCCTGACCATGTCCGAAGGCACGCTCCATGTGCTCCTCGTGCGTCGTGGCGAGGCGCCGTTCGAGGGGATGTGGGCGATCCCGGGTGGCTTCAAGCGTCCCACCGAGACGCTGGACGAGGCTGCGAGGCGGGAGCTGGCCGAGGAGACGGGCGTCGATGTGCCGAGCTTGCTCACCCAGTTCGGTGCCTATGGCGATCCTGAGCGCGACCCGCGTCTGAACGTCGTCACGATCGCGTATCTCGCAGTGCTTCGCGACGTGGGGGCAGTCGTGGCGGGCACGGATGCGGCAGACGCCGCCCTCGTCCCGGCGTCCGACGTGCTCAACGAGAGGATCAACCTAGCTTTCGATCACCTGCGGATCGTGCGCGATGCCGTCGAGCGCGTTCGCGTCGAGCTCGAGGTCTCGGGCATCGCAACGGCGTTCGTGGGAACGACGTTCACGATGGCCGAGCTGCGGGCGGTATACGAGGCCATCTGGGGCGTGCAGCTCGACGCTGCGAACTTCCGTCGGAGCGTCGTCGCGGAGGACGGTTGGGTCATCCCGACCGGGCGCCGGGCTCGGCCCGGCGCAGCCGGCGGCAAGCCTGCGGAGTTGTTCCGCGCTGGGCAGATGTGGAGGCACGGCGGACCGATCCGGTACCCGCAACCAGCCGAGAAGCGAAAGGGAACGAGATGAGAGCAGTTGTGTACGACAGATACGGGCCACCGGAGGTGCTACGACTCGAAGAGGTCGAACGGCCGGTGCCACGGGACGACGAGGTCCTCGTCAGGATCCACGCCACGACGGTCACCCGGACGGACTGCGGAATGCGCGGCCCCGAGCCCTTCTTCGTCCGCATCTTCACCGGCCTTCTCCGACCGAAGCGAAGGACCCTCGGCATGGAGCTGGCCGGCGAGGTCGAAGCCGTTGGCGCAGCCGTCAGCGAATTCGAGGTCGGCGACGAGGTCTTCGGCGTCAAGGGCTTCGGCGCACATGCCGAGTACGTCTGTATTCGAGAGAGCGCCGCGCTGGCGCACAAGCCACCCGGCATGACCTTCGACGAGGCCGCCGCGGTGTCCGACGGACCGAGCATCGCTTTGGCGTGCCTGAAGAGGGCAGACCTCCACGAGGGGCGGAGCATCCTCGTCTACGGCGCCTCCGGGTCGATCGGAACGGCGGCAGTCCAGCTGGCGAAGCACTTCGGCGCCCACGTCACCGCGGTCTGCGACACGAAGGCTCTCGAGCTCCTGAGGTCGCTCGGCGCCGACGAGGTGGTCGACTACACGCAGGAGGACTTCACGAAGAACGGCGAGCTGTACGACGTCGTCTTCGACGCCGTCGGCAAGCACTCGTTCAGGCGATGCCGGCGCTCGCTGAAGCCGGGCGGGATCTACATCGAGACCGACCTCGGATTCATGTGGCACGTCCCGGCGTTGGCCTTGCTGACCAGGTGGATCGGGGACAAGCGGGTGACGCTCCCGATCCCCAAGTACGCGAGGGAGGACGTCCTCCTCGTGAAGGAGCTGATCGAGGCGGGGAGGTACCGGCCGGTCATCGATCGGACGTACCCGCTGAAGGACGTCGTCGAGGCGACCAGGTACGTCGAGACGGGACAGAAGACCGGGAACGTCGTGTTGACCCTGAACGGAGTCGTCCGATGAACCACGAGGCCCTTCGTCAGTTGACCCACGACCGTCGGCAGGAGCGCGAGCGCGAAGCACGAGCGGAGCGCCTGGCCGTCCACGCCCGCCGCCGGCGCCCCCGCCGCGCGGATGAGCGGGCATCGGTAGCCGTGCTCGGGCACCCGCTGGCCGCCCGACGCCATGCGACCACCTGACGGCAACGACGAAGAGACGGAAGGGGACGAGATGAGAGCAGTTGTCTACGACAGGTACGGTCCGCCGGAGGTCCTGCGACTCGAAGACGTGGAACGGCCCGTCCCCGGAGACGACGAAGTCCTCGTCAAGATCCACGCCACGACGGTCAACCGATCCGACTGCGGGCTTCGCAGCGCCGAGTATTTCATCACCCGCTTCTTCACCGGCCTCCTCCGACCGAAGCGGAGGATCCTCGGCAGCGAGCTCGCCGGGGAGGTCGAGGCGGTCGGCGCAGGCGTCAGCGACTTCGAGGTCGGCGACCGCGTCTTCGGTATGCGTGCGGGCGCGAACGCCGACTTCGTCTGCGTCCGGGAGAGCGGTGCGCTGGCGCAGATGCCGGCCAACATGACCTTCGAGGAGGCGGCGGCTGTCTGCGACGGCGCGGTCGTGGCGCTGGGGTACCTGAGACGCGCGGATCTCCGGAAGGGGCAGAAGATCCTCGTCTACGGTGCATCGGGATCCATCGGCACGGCAGGCGTGCAGTTGGCCAGGTGCTTCGACGCCCACGTCACCGCGGTGTGCAACACGAAGAACCTCGAGCTCGTGCGCTCGCTTGGGGCGGACGAGGTCATCGATTACTTGCAGGAAGACTTCACGAAGACCGGCGAGACGTACGACGTCGTCTTCGACGCGGTCGGCAAGCTCTCGTTCAGGCGGTGCAGAGGGTCGCTGAAGCGAAATGGGATCTACGGCTCGACCGACGGGCTCCAGAACCTCGTCTTGGCGTTGTTGATGTCGCGGATCGGCCACAGGAGGGTGGTCATGCCGATTCCTCGCTATACGAAGAAGGACGTCCTCTTCCTCAAGGAGCTGATCGAGGCCGGGAAGTACCGGGCGGTCATCGATCGGACGTACCCGCTGGAGGACGTGGTCGAGGCGACCAGGTACGTCGAAACGCGCCAGAAGACCGGGAACGTCGTGTTGACACTCAACGGCGTCGTCCGATGAAAGCCGTTGTCCACGACAGGTACGGACCGCCGGAGGTGCTGCGCATCGAAGAGGTCGAGCGGCCCGTTCCCAAGGAGGACGAGGTCCTCGTCCGGATCCGCGCCACCACGGTCAACCAGACGGACTGCCACATGCGCCGAGCGAGGCCGTTCATCTGGCGCTTCATGCTCGGGCTCGTTCGACCGAAGCGGAGGATCCTCGGCCTGGAGCTCGCCGGCGAGGTCGAGGCCGTCGGCTCCGCAGTCACTGACTTCGCGGTGGGCGACCGCGTGTTCGGCATGAGGAGCGGCGCGCATGCGGAGTACGTCTGTGTGCGGGAAACCGGTTTCCTGGCGCCCATGCCGGCCGGCATGACGTTCGAGGAGGCCGCCGCGGTCTGCGACGGCATGAACCAGGGACTCGCGGACCTAAGGGCGGCGAACGTCGGCACGAGCACGCGCCTCCTCGTGTACGGCGCCTCCGGGTCCTGCGGAACCGCGGCGGTGCAGCTCGGGAAGCACTACTTCGGCGCCCACGTCACTGCGGTGTGCAACACGAAGAACGTCGAGCTCGTGCGTACGCTCGGAGCCGACGAGGTGATCGACTACCTGCAGGAAGACTTCACCAAGAACGGCGAGACCTACGACGTCGTCCTCGACGCCGTCGGCAAGCACTCGTTCTTCCGCTCGAGACGCGCGTTGAAGCCGGACGGGCTCTACGTCGCGACCGACCGGCTCTACAACCTCCCCCTCGCGCTCCTGATGTCGAAGAGTAGGAAGAAGAAGGTCGTGTTCACGACGGATTGGCGACCCGGGAGGGAGAACATCCTCCTCCTCAAGGAGCTGATCGAGGCGGGGAAGTACCGGGCAGTCGTCGACCGCACCTACCCGCTCGAGGACGTGGTCGAGGCGACCAGGTACGTCGATACGTGGCAGAAGACCGGGAACGTCGTTCTGACCCTGAATGGGAGGCGAGCATGAAAGCGGCAGTTCGAGACAGGTACGGCTCGCCCGACGTGGTCGAGCTTCGAGAGATCGAGAAGCCAACGCCCGCCGACGACGAGGTGCTGGTCCGGGTTCGCGCGGCTTCGGTGAACCCGGCGGACTGGTACTCCGTGGTGGGGAGACCGTACGTCGGTCGCTTTGCGATGGGGCTGCTCAAGCCGAAGAGCGACCGCATCGGAGTCGACTTCGCCGGGACGGTGGAAGCGACCGGCAAGGACGTCACGCATCTCGAGCCCGGCGACGAAGTCTTCGGCGGCAGAAGCGGCGCCTTCGCCGAGTACGTGTGCGTTCGCAATGCGGTCGTGCGCAAGCCGGCCAACGTGACGTTCGAGCAGGCGGCGGCCGTGCCCGTGGCGGCGCTCACCGCGGTGCAGGGTCTTCGCGACAAAGGGCAGCTCCAGGCAGGACAGAAGGTCCTGATCAACGGCGCCTCGGGAGGCGTGGGGACGTTCGCCGTGCAGATCGCCAAGGCGCTCGGAGCGGAGGTGACCGGCGTGTGCAGCACGAGGAACGTCGACCTCGTGCGATCGATCGGCGCCGATCACGTCATCGACTACACCCGTGAGGACTTCACGCGGAGCGACAGGCGCTACGACCTGCTGCTCGACGTCGCCGGGAGCAGGTCGTGGTCGGAGTGCAGGCGCGTCCTCGAGCCGCAGGCGACCGTCGTCATGGTCGGAGCACCGAAGGGAAACGGTCTGATGGGGCCTCTGGGCCACATCGTCAAGTTCCGGCTGGCGGCGTTGCGTGGCAGCCAGAAGGCGGTGTTCTTCATCGCGAAGGTCAACAGGGAGGACATGGAGACCCTGCGCGAGCTGCTCGAGGCAGGGAAGGTGTCCCCGGTCGTGGAGAAGCGTTACGAGCT
>DATDOS010000041.1:0-6210 GCA_035293125.1 Gaiellaceae bacterium
GTACGACCCGGCCCTCGTCGTCGAGCACGGGGTCGGAGCGGACGACGCCCGGGTCGGTCTGCGGGATGGGGCGAGCGTGGGCTACCTGCTGCGCAAGCACCGATATCCCGTGCGGACCGTCGGGCGGATGCTCGTACGGCCCATGGGGGGCGTCGTCGTGTCTTTCGTCCGCCGGGACCGTGGTCGAGCCTCGTTCCACGCTGCGACTCTCCGCGGGCGGATCGCGGGCTTTCGCGGATTCCGCGGGAAGCCGACCTGATGTCCAGCCGTCCCTGGACGATCCGGCGAGTCGTCGGTGGCGTCGGGCGACGTATCCCGCTACGGCCGTTCCGCATCCTCTTCCCGTACCGGCTCTGGCGAACGCTGCTCCGTCTCTGGCTGGCGACGATACGCACTCAACCCAATCGGCGAAAGGCCATGCGCGAGCTTCTCGAGATCTATGCGGATGCGTACTGGGGAGTAGACCGTGGCGCGATCGACTACGACGGCGGCGTCCACGTCAAGCACCGGCTCATCGGATACCACGACTTCTTCGTGAAGCGCATCCAGCCCGGCGAGCGCGTGCTCGACGTCGGCTGCGGCAAGGGTGAGCTGGCCTACGACGTGGCCGAGCGCGCCGGGGCGACCGTGGTCGCGATCGACCGCGCAGCCTGGGCGCTCATGTTCGCACAGTCGCACTTCGCGCATCCACGCGTGACCTACGTCGAGTCGGATGCACTCGCATACCGCACCGACGGCGCCTTCGATGTCGCGATTCTCTCGAACGTTCTCGAGCACGTGGGGCCTCGCGTCGAGCTCCTGCGCTCACTCCGCGAGGGTGCGGGTGCTCGGCGGCTGCTCGTGCGCGTGCCGCAGATCGACCGTGACTGGATCGTGCCTCTCCGTCGCGAGCTCGGCCTCTCGTACTTCAGCGATCCCGAGCACGAGATCGAGTACACCCCCGAGATCCTGCGAGAGGAGCTCGGCGCCGCGGGCTGGAAGATGGGCGAGCCGACGCTCGTCTGGGGCGAGATCTGGGTCGAGGCGACAACGCCGGCGGACACAGGGTCAGGCGCCACGGCCTAGAAGCTGGGCGAAGAGCTCGGCATGGCGATGGAGCCAGGGCTCGAGCGAGAATCGCTCGACGACTCGCGCCCTCGCCGCAGCCGAGTAGCGCCGGAGATCGGCAAGCACCAGGTCGACCGCGTCGGCGAGCGCCTCCGGAGCCGGGGGCTGGTCCCGATCCCACGTTTCCGGGTGCGGGACGCCCACTCCGCCCTCGTCGGCCACGAGCTCCACGGTGCCTCCGCTCGCGGCGTACACGACGGGGAGACCACAGGCCATCGCCTCGACGACCACCGTGGGGCATGGGTCGTTCACCTTCGAGTGGAGCAACAGGTGCGCACCTCGGTAGACCTCCGGCGCAGCTCGCTGGGAGTACCGCCCGAGGAACGTGACGTGCTCCTCGATACCAAGCCGAGCGAGTGTCGGCCTGGGGTCGCTGACGAGCCGGCCGCCCACCACTAGCCGCGCGCTGGGCCGCGTCCGCAGGACGTTCGCGAACGTCTCGAGGGCGAGCTCGAGCCGGTATTGCTGCGTCTGGTCGCCGCCGAGCAGGAGGATCGGGCCATCGTCGGGACGGTGCTCGGCCGGGGTGAAGACGCGCGTGTCCACGGCGTTGTGGAGGATCTCCCAGGTGCCGCGCGGCTCGCCGAGGAAAAGGTCGGACGAGCGCTTGGAGAACGCGCTCTGGTACACGACGTGGTCGGCGGCCAGCAGCACGCGCCGCAGCGGCCGGTTGACCTCCTCCGTCCGCGCTCCAGCCCAGCCCGGGTAGCCCACGCCGTTCTGGTTGACGAGGATCGGAATCCCCCGTCGGCGCGCGAGCCAGAGCAGCGCGCGAAGGTCGCGCGGGAGGTAGGTGTTGCCGAGGTAGAGAAGCGTGAAGTCCGCCGGGCTGTTCGGGAAGCGCTCGGCGAGCTTCTGGAGCTTCGCCGTGCCGCCGGCCGCCGGGTCGCCCGGCTCCGGGATGCGGTCGTGGCCGTAGAACACCCGGAGTCCCGGCGCCGTCGTGCCAGACACGAGGAGCCGTGCCCAGCGGGCACCCGCGCGTGCATATCGGCCTCCCCGGGCGAGGCTTAGATCCACGCGATCATTCCAACGTGTCGCCGGGCATCTCGACGAAGCCGTCGAGCAGCGCGCGCCAACGCGGTCGGAGAGCGTCGTACGAGTTCGCCTCTGCCGTCTCCCGCGCGGTGGCGCAGACGCGATCGAGCTCGCTCGCGGGTGCGTCGGCGACGTGCACCGTCCACATGACGAGCCCCTCGACGTCTTCGACCTCGACCATCCAGCCGTTCTCGCCGTGCAGCACGAGATCGGCTCCTTGCCCAACCCGGGTCGTCACGAGAGGGACGCCGGTCGCCATCGCCTCGAGCACTGCACGAGGGCCCCCTTCGTCGCGGGACGAGACGAGGCAGACGTCGATCGCTTCATAGGCCCGCGCGACGGCGTCGACATCGGGCAGGAGGACATGGCGGTAAGGAACGCCGAGCCGCTCGAGACCGGCCCTGACGTACCCCCGCGACGGTCCGGTGAGGAGGAACACGACCTCGGGTATCCGCTCACGCAGCCGCTCGGCGACCGCCAGGAGGACGTCGGGGCCCTTGATCCACTTCGGTTCGAGCCCGTCGCCCCACCCGACACCGTCCTTCTGGAAGGACCCGATCACGAACGCCGACTCCGGAAGTCCAAGCACGCGACGCGCGTGCCCCACGTCGGAGGACGAGCGCAGCGGAAAAGCCTCCACGTCGATTCCGATCGGAATTCGATGCACCTTGTCCGCCGCCATGCCCGTCCCGACAACGAGCTCCTCCATCGCACGATTCGTCACCTGTACGCGGTCGATCTCTTCGTGGCGGCGGCGCAACGTGTCGAAGCAGACATCGAACTCGGGCATCCCCACCGTACCTGGACGGCCGTGGAAGTAAGAGAAGCCGAGGCGGTTTCCGTGCCGCTCGAAGTCGTGGAGGAGCAGCGTGAACTGGCTCAAGTGGAAGATCGACTGATCGCTGACGCCCTTTGCCCAGCCCTCGGGGCCGAGCTCTACACCCATGCTTCCGGCGAGTCGCGCAAGCTGCCGCGCCTCGTACGCGAGCACCCAACCGGCAGTGTCGAAAGCGATGAAGAGCCGCGAGTGAGGCGGCCACCCCCGCGTCCGTAGGCCTACTGCGGCGCGCCGCAGAGGCCGCCCGACCGGTGCCAGCAGACGACGGGCCTCGACCACGTTCAGTGGTCGGAGAGAGACCCGGCAGGCTCGAACCGAGCCTTGAGACGCGCGAGGTCCGCATCGACGAGAAGATGGACGAGGCCCTCGAAGTCGACGGTGGGTGACCAGCCGAGCTGAGCTCGCGCCTTCGAGGGCTCGCCCACGAGGTCGTGAAGCTCGGCCTTCCCGCGTACCAGCGTGTCGTCCACGCGCACGTAGTCCTCCCAGTCGAGCTCGACGTGTGCGAAAGCGCAGGCGACGAGCTCCCGTACGCTGTGGCTCTCACCGGTGGCGATCACGAAGTCCCCGGCCTCCGCCTGCTGGAGCATGAGCCACATCGCCCGCACGTAGTCGCCGGCGAAGCCCCAGTCCCGCCGCGCATCGAGGTTCCCGAGAGAGACCTCACGTTCGAGACCAAGGCTGATGGCTGCGGCCGCGTGGGAAACCTTCCGCGTGACGAAGTCGAGCGGACGCCGCGGCGACTCGTGGTTGTAGAGGATCCCCGACGAGGCGTGGAGCCCATAGCGCCGGCGGTAGCTGCGGGTGATGAAGTGCGCGTACGCCTTCGCCACCCCGTACGGAGTCACGGGCGCGAGCGGGGTCTCCTCAGTCTGGGGCACCTCGCGCGGCTCGCCGAAGATCTCGCTCGAAGACGCCTGGTAGAAGCGGATCGAGTCGTCGACGCGGCGGATGGCCTCCAGGAGAGCAGTGCAGCCGACAGCCGCAAACTCGGCCGTGAGCACCGGTTGCCGCCACGACATCGGCACGAACGAGGGCGCGGCGAGGTTGTAGACCTCGTGGGGCCGAGATGACGTCAGGACGTCGACGAGCGACAGCTCGTCGAGCACGTCCGCCTGGAGGAGCTCCAGATCGGCGCGGATCAGCTCGAGGTTCTCGAACCGGGTCGATGTGGGCTGACGCACGACGCCGAACACCTCGCAACCCTCCGAGAGCAGGAGCTCCGACAGAAGCGAGCCGTCCTGACCGGCGATCCCGATGATGAGGGCACGTTTCGAGGGCACGGGTTCGCCGCACCTTAGCGAGGGCGCCGGAGCAGGCGCGTCCGTGACGACGTCAGCCTCGCAGCACCTCGAGATAGCGATCGGCCACCTCCGCAAGCGACGGGATCGCGATGGCCGCGCTACGAGCGTCGATCTCCGCCACCAAGCGCTCCAGCACGTCGGGGAGCTCGTCGTCCTTGGTGAAGGGCAGGCCGGCCTTCCCGACGAGCTCAGGGTGGCCGCCGCTCAGCCTGAAGACCGCGGGAAGACCGCACGCGAGCGCCTCGAGCAACGCGTTCGAGCACGGATCGTCGTAGCTCGCCGCGATGTACACGTCGTGGCGCCTGAGAAGGTCGGCCACGTCCTCGGAACCGACCGGCCCGACGGCACGGATGCGCTCGAGTCGTACCTGGGTGCGTCCGACGAAGGTCATCTCGAAGCGCCTCGGGTCGAGGCTGCGGTCGAGCCAGGCGATCGTGTTCGAACCCTTACGCGGGTTGTCGGACCAGCTCGACGCGATGAGCCGGGCCGGCCGGCCGTCGAGCGGCTCCCGCCCCTGCGGCGGATAGAAGATCGCGGGATCGACCGCATTCGGGACGACGACCGGAGCGACGAGGTCGATCCCGAGCTCGCGATGTTTCTCCAGGCTGTAGCGGGACTGGAGGACGGTCGCATCGGCGACCTCGTCGTTGAGGGCTCGGATGCGCTGGTCGGTCCCGTCGTCGAAGCCGCGGTAGACGCCGATCGGCCCGTCGACCCGATGAACCATTCGTACGTCGTCGCGCGCGAAGCGTCGGAGCCGCGCGATGTCGAAGTTGAACGAGTTGAAGAGGCACGTCCGCGTGCCTCCTGAGATCCTGTTCGACTCGACGAGGAGTCCACGCCGCTCGAGCTCACCGGTCAGGGCCTTGAGGAACTGGTTTCCGCCCCCGGACGGGGGTGGTGCGTAGTCGTGGAACAGCGCGATGTCTGAAGCACTGCGGCGCGAGACGAGCCAGGCCGCGTGGTTCCGGACCGGACTGGAGGCGCGCCGGGCGGCCGACCGCGCATGGACGATCGCCGCACGGGGCTTCGTTCGGAACGTCATCCCGTGCGAACGGTAGTCCAGCCGTGAGTTGGTATCAGGGGTCGTCGACGGCCGCCCGGCAGATCTTCTCCAGCCGGGCGGCGTATGCGTCCACTGTCGCGCCTCGCAACACCGACTCCCTAGCCGCAGTCCCCATAGCGCTCGCACGGGCACCGTCAGCGACCAGGCCGGTCACCGCCGCTGCAAGCGCGGCCGCATCGTGCGGCGGCACGAAGCTCACGTCGCCCTCGTCGCGCAACGACGACGGATCCCACAGGCCTCTGGTACGCGTGAGCACCACCGGCCGGCCGCAGGCCATCGCCTGGAGGGTCACGCTCTGTCCGGACGGCTGCGGGACGTCCTTCACGGGTACCGCAACCACCGCCGCGCGCCGGAAGAGCTCGCGTACCTCCTCGTCGCTCAGCACCCGCCGGTGCCAGTCTGCGTCGTGCCACGTCACGTTGGGCGGCAGCGCCGGGGGTGCCGGCCGCCGGGTATATACCCGCACCGCGGTGGGAATGTCGTGCGCCGCGTCGAGCAGCGTCTCCCAGTCCCGGTGCCCGTCGTTTCCGATCGCGAGCACGTAATCGGATCGCCCGCCCTCGCCGGGAGTCCAGAACTCCGTGTCGACGCCGAAGGCGTTCACGTGCACGCGTCCGGCCAGTCGCGGAGCGCGCTCGAGGAGCGGCTGCAGCTCTCCCACGCCGTACAGCACCGCATGCATCCGAAGAAGCAGCCGGACGGTCGTCAGCTTCCGCGCCCGCCGCCACGGGTTGTTGACGAGCCCCGCGACGATACCGACGAGTGGCCGGCGCACGAGCCCTGCAGCCCGCCAAGTCGCGAGCGCCATCGCCGTCCCCGTCGTCGACCCGACGACGACGTCGGCGCGACGGAGCTCA
>DATDOS010000042.1:0-6722 GCA_035293125.1 Gaiellaceae bacterium
GTGCGCGCGTGCTCGTGGTCTGCCCCGCCCTCACCTCCGCGGTGCGCCACTGGGCGTCGGACGTGGACGGCGGGAGAGCCCGAGCGCAGAGGCGACTCGACGAGAGCCTGAGCCTGCTGCGCGACGCAGGCATCGACGCGCGGGGCGAGATCGGCGACGACGACCCGTTGCAGGCAATCGAGAATGCGCTGCGCACGTTCGGCGCCGACGAGATCGTCGTGGCGACGCACCCCGAGGAGAGCGCGACCTGGCTCGAGCGGCGCGTCGTCGAGCGAGCCCGCGAGCGCTTCGCCCTCCCGATCGCGCACGTCGTGATCGAGGCGGAGGCCCGCTCCTCCGCTGCCGTGCCGTAGACGCAGCGGGCTCGCGACGATGGCCGGGCCACCGTGAGTGCTCGCACGATCGTCGCGCCGGCGGTCGCGATCCCGCTCGCTGGACTCCCGCGCCGGCGCCCGCGCCGGCCGGCTGACGAACCGGCCCCGGAGAGGCTCAACCGGGGTGCGTGCTCTCGAGAAATGCGGCCGGGGAGTGGATCGCGATCCCCCGCCATGAGCCCAGCTCCAGCAGGTGCCGGTCGCCGGACACGACGGCGTCCACTCCGCCTTCTGCGGCAGCCTCGAGCACGCGATTATCGGCGGGATCCGCCTCGATCTCGGAAAGCGCCTCTCGCGGGGCGACGATCTCGGCCAGCCGGACCACCTGTCCAATCGCCTCCTCTGCTCGCTCCGCTTCCCAACCGAACTTCTCCGTGAGAATCCGACCGAGTTCAGTGAGTAAGGGCCGTGAGGTGACGAGCTCGATCCGCCCCTCGAGCGCAAGGCGGTAAAAGGCTTCTGGCGCGCCTCCCGGGAAGATGAGGGCCGACACCGAGACGTTGGTGTCGGCGACGACCTTCACGTGCCTCTGGCTTCCTCGATCAGCCTCTCGACGTCGCGCTCGTCGCGGATCCCAAGCCGACGAGCTCGGGCGGCGCCGTACCGCTGGAGCGATTCGAAGGTGCCCGTCTCGCGGTAGATGCGGTAGACCCGGAGCATCTCGCGGAAGAGCTCGCTCTTGTTTCGTCCCTCTGCTCCCGCGAGCCGATTGAACTCCTGGGCAGCCTCAGGGGAAACCGACACGGCGAGAACCTTCGATGATCGCCGAGAGCTCACTGTATTACTCAGTATGACAACTCGGAGCGCCGGCGGCAAGCTTTCAGCGGGGGCGAAGCGGAGGCGCAGCCACTCCGCGATCGTGTCGCGGACCAGCCCACGCGCCTCCTCGACGAGGCGAGCTGAGTGCCGGAGAGATCGCGCGGCAGCTCAAGCAGGGATGACCTCGTCGCGCACCACCTGCAGACGAATGAGCGACGGTCGCTCTGCTTCGTCGAAGTGGCAGTGGGCGGCATCCTGAACTGCAGAGCGGAGCTCTTCGAGCGTGTCGGCCTGTGTGTAGATCGAGTGGCCGAGCGCTTTCGCCTCGTCGCCGCCATCAGGGGACTCGGAAACGCTGAAGACGATCTCGACGTCCGCCATCGCTCTTCCAGCGTAGCTGCGGTGAGCGGCTACCACGCCCTCCAGAATGCACTTCCGCCGGAGCACGCCGCAATTGGCAGCTTTCGACTCGCCTGGATCCGTCAATCGCCGCTCCGCAACCGTCAGTCGGTCGCGCGCGGTGGAGGAGCGCAAGCTGTCGCGGTGCAGACCTGAGCCCGGCTCCGGCAGGAGTTCGTAGCTCGCGCTGATCGGTAGGGCTGCCTATAGCGGCCTGAGCGTGGGTGCGGTCGCGGTCGTCGCGCGGCGCCCGCGCTACTTCTTGTTGATCTTGAGCGAGAAAGCCTTCGTCGCCGTGAGCGCGGGCGAGCCGCTGTCGGTGACTTGAACCGTGAAGTTGTAGTTGCCGGGCTTTGTCGGCGCGCCGGAGCTAGTGATGCTCGGCCCTGTGCTCGCCAGATCCCAAGTGAGCCCCGGCGGCAAGCTCCCGCCGACGAGAGACCACGTGTAGGTACTTGCGCCGCCGACCGCCTCGATGGTCCTGGGACAGGCAGCGCCGACCTTGCACGGAGAGAGCGGAGTGGGGGTAACGATCGCCAGGCCGGGAGCGACCACGATCTCCAGAGCCTGCGTATTCGTGCGAGCTGGAGTCGCGCTGTCCGTCACCTGGACGGTGAAGCCGTAGCTGCCGGCGGTCGTGGGCGTTCCCGAGATCGTGCCCGTGCCCGAGTCGAGAAGGAGACCCGGCGGGAGGCTGCCCGAGACGATGCTCCACCTGTAGGGCGTCGTGCCGTCCGTGGCGGCGAGCGTCTGCGAATACGCCTGCCCGGCGATGCCGTCCGGCAGGATCGTCGTCGTGATGTCGACCGGGGTGCCGACGTCGATCGACAGCGCCTTCTTGCTGCTCTGCAGCGCGCTGTCGGTGACCATGACCGTGAATGAGTACGTGTCGGCGGTCGTGGGCGTGCCGTCGATGACCCCCGACGCGCTCAAGCGGAGGCCCGGCGGGAGCAGATCGCTACCCGGCGCGAGATCCCACGAATACGGCGGCATTCCGCCGGTTGCCGCCAGGCTCTGGCTGTAGGCGACACCGGTCGTCCCATCGGCGAGGGAGGAGGTCGTGATCGTCGGCGAGCCTCCACCGCCGGTGGCCTTGCTGTAGAGCACCGCCAGGCCGTCGGCGGTCGCCGGCTCGCCGTAGGAGTACTGGAGGGCGTCCGACCCGCTGGGGTTCTCGATCCCGACGGTGGCCGAGTTGCCCTGCTCCCGCCCGTCGCTCGCGATGTCGGCGTACTGGGTGAGGACGCTGCCGTCCTCGTTGAGCACGATCTCGAAGCTGATCCGGCGCGACGAGTCGGCGTAGAAGTGGACGTTCCGCCATTCGACGACGAACTGCCGGTTCCCTGCCGAGCCGAGCGTCTTCGTCCGGATGCTGGCCGCACTGTCCACGATAAGGTCGTCCCAGAAGCCGTAGACGGCGCCGTTCGGCGACCCCGTGCTCGGGATCGAGCTGTTGGACCACGCGGTGCTCGAGGCGGTGAAGCTGATCAGGCCGTTCGTCGAGACGTAGGCGGTCGAGTAGTTCTGGCCGTAGAAGCTGAAGGAGAAGGGCAATCCGACCGCGATGGCGTTGTCGTCGCCGGTGAGCGAGAGGACGCTGTCCGCCAAGATGAAGCCGGACGTCGCCAGCGAGCACGAGTAGCCGAAGGTGTCGGTGCGCTTCGCGAGGGTGAAGTCGAGCGTCTTCGCGCCGTTGACGATGAGCGAGTTCGTCTGCGGGCTGGTGCAGCGGCCCGCCTCGGCCCGGACGTCGTAGGTGCCTTCGGGAACGCTCGAGAAGATGTAGTAGCCCGTTGCATCCGTCGTCGCCGATGCGAGCGGCGTGTTGAGGATCGTGACCGTCGCGTTCGGGATCGGCGCACCGCCCGAGTCTTTGACGGTGCCCGAGACCGCGTAGGACGGAGCTGCGACGAGGGCGAAGTCCAGGGTCGTTGTCGCACCGTCGTTGACCTGGACGGGGGAGGCCGTCTGCTGCTCCAGTCGCCCGAAGGCTCGCACGGTGACACCGTACGAACCGACCGGTAGCAGCAGCGAGTACCGGCCAAGGGCGTCGGTGGAGGTCGTGCGGGTCGTCGTCGTCCCCGTAGCCTCGACCGTCGCTCCCTCGATCGGCGATCCGCCGTCGGCAGCCGTCACCGTTCCCTCGAGCGTCCCGGCGGGGCCGCGCGGCGACTGGTCGACGGCGGCAAACGCGTCCAGCCGGCCTTCGCCCCAGACGTTGTTGTCGTCGGTCGTGCCGCCGCAGGTCGTGTTGGCGGTGTCGATCGCGGTGTTGTCGAGCAGCTGCCCCGTCAGCGCGATCTGCCCCAGCAGCGAGGGCGCCGCCGACCAGATCAGGGCGACGGTGCCGGCGACGTGCGGAGAAGCCATCGAAGTGCCGCTGAACGACGAGTAGCTGTTCGTCGGCACGCTGCTCCGGATGGAGACGCCCGGGGCGGCGATGTTGGGCTTGATCTCGCTCGAGAACGAGGAAGGCCCCCGGCTGGAGAAGCTGGCGATGTTGTTGCCGCTGTCGAAGGCGCCCGCGCTGTAGCTCGAGACGTAGTCGCCGGGCGAGCCCGAGGTGCCGCAGCCGGGGCCGCTGTTGCCGTTCGAGAAGGCGGGGAAGATGCCGGATGCCACCCACGCGTTGACCGTGTCCTGGTAGAAGGGGTCGCCGCCTCCGCCGCCCCACGAATTGTTGACGATGTTGGGGCGTTTGGTGGGATCTGCCCCCGTGCCGTCCAGCTTCGTGGGAGCGAGCACCCACTGCCCCGACGAGAGCAACGCCGTGAACGAGCAGGAGTTGGATTCGCAGCCTTTCGCCGCGATCCACCGGGCGCCCGGCGCGACGCCGATCTGATTCCCTGCGCCGTCGTCGCCGACCATCGTCCCCATCGTGTGGGTTCCGTGGCTGTTGTTGTCACAGGGAACGAGCGACGGGCTGCCGCAGACGCGCGAGGGGTCGTACCAGTTGTAGTTGTGGTCGAAGCTGCCACCTTGGTTCCCTCGGTACTTCCCGACGAGGGCCGGATGGTTGTACTGGACTCCCGTGTCGATGTTCGCCACGACGATGTTCTCGCCCCGGACGCCGAACGTCGACCAGACGAGAGAGGCGCGGATCCGGTCGATACCCCACTCGATCGACGTCACCCGCTGCTGCGAGCTCCCGCGCTCGGGCTTCTGGATGCGGTACGCGCCATCGGCGATGATCCGCTCGACCTCACGCTGCGCGGCGAGTTCCTTGACGACGCTCTCGCCGGCGGTCACGCGGATCGCGTTCACGATCCAGAACGGCTCGAAGGGCACGCCCCGCTTCCGAAGCAGCGAGCGGAGGCCCGACTGGCTCGCGTCGGCCGTGCGCGTCAGCCGCTCGTGGACGAAGCGGCCGCGTGCCCCCCAGTCCTGAATGCCCTGCGCACGGGAGAGGTCGGCTCGCTGGCGGAGGAGGACCCAGAACGTCGTCTGGCCCTGCGCGGCGATCTGCTCGAGGACGCGGGGGTCGATCCTGTCATCCGTCGCCCGCGCCGGCCCCGCCGCCGTGCCGGAGGCCCCCGTCACCAACGCCAGCGACGCCGCAAGCGCGAGGAGAGCGAGCAACGTTGCCTGCGCGGGCCGGACGCGAGAATCCACCATCTCCCTCCCTGAAGAAGGCGATCGTACTGCACCTGGCGCGAATCCGGCCAAGAATGAGAGGAGCCCGGCCGCTCGACCGCGATCGCGGCGCGATGAGGCGAAAAAGGGCGAGAGTGCCGCGGATGGTGCAGACCACAACCGGCTCGACAGCACGCGAGCGCTACGTGGAGCTCACGACCGGGTCGCGGACGCTGTGGGAGCGGGCCCTCGAGTCGCTCCCCGGTGCAGGAACGGGGTCAGGTCTTCCACGTTCCACCCAGGAGTTCCAGCCACGCGGCGCTCGGGGACGGGTCGTAGCGCGAGCGAGCTGAAGGCCGGGATCGCGGCGGTCATGCGCCTATTCCGCCCACCCGACTCGCTCCTGGCTGCGGATGCGGCGATGGACGGTGGTGAGCCCGCAGCCGAGGTGCGAGGCGATCTCACGCATGCTGTAGCCGTGTTCGCGATGGGCATCTGCGATCGCGGCAGCGTCCGCTGCGCGCACCAGTAGCTCGTCGAGCGGCTGCCGCGGCGGCGCGAGGTACGCGCGCGGGTGCTCGGGACTCGGGTCGACGCGCGCGAGGTGAAGAGCGATGAAGGAGTCGTCGCCTTCGAGGAGCGGATGCTGCGGCCTGGGTGGCTTCTCCTCGGACTCGACGAGCGCGAGGTAGCTCGCCCGTGCGGATGACCGGCTCTCGCCGAGGAAGGAGAGGAGCCTCTCCGAAGTGAGGAATCCGGGCGGCCTCTTTCCGATCGTCGCCGCGTGGCTCGACCAGGGCCAGTCGTCGAGCCGTGTACAGATGCCTGCGCGCAGCGGGTTCCTGACGATGTAGCGGACGACGGCGAGCAGATGCTCGTCTGCCTGAACGAGGCGGGCGCCATAGCGACCCTGGAAGAGGTGGCCGTCGCGGCGATGGCGGCGGTTGAACGTCTGAGCGTAGACGCCGTTCAGCTGACGCATCCCCTTCGCCAGGTTCGCCTTCGGCGTCTCGACGAGCAGGTGGTAGTGGTTGCCCATCAGGCAGTAGGCAAGCGCCAGCCAGCAGAGCGTTCGACGGTGAGCCGCAGTATCTCGAGGAAGCGCTCCCGGTCGGCCGCGTCCCGGTAGATGGCCTTGCGCTCGTTCCCGCGCGCGACGACGTGGTAGATGCCGTTCTCGACCTCGATCCGTGGCGCCCGTGCGATGCTCTCGACGGTAGCCGTCTCGAGCAGTCGGGAATCCGACCGGGGAGCGATGGCGCAGAACTGACACACCTGCCTGAGCCAGGTGCGCCTCCCAGGAGACGGGTCGGCGCAGCCGGCGGGGCTGGAACGTGGAAGACCTGACCCCCCCTGACCCTCGCTCGCTCCTGTTCTCGCTCAGCCAGCGCGGCTGGAACGTGGAAGACCTGACCCGTCGCTATCTACCTGAGACCCAGGCGCGCGCGGCGCTCGATCAGGACCGCGCCCGCCCGCGCCGGCGGCCCCGACGAGTGGTGGATCCTTGTCCTGGCGAACGAGACGCTCGCGTCCGCTGGGCTCACCTCGGAGATCGAGCGCGCAGCTGCCGGCCGCCGTGCGCGCGTGCTCGTGGTCTGCCCCGCCCTCACCTCCGCG
>DATDOS010000043.1:0-16750 GCA_035293125.1 Gaiellaceae bacterium
GGCCGTACGAGCATCCGCCCGACGGTCCGCACGGGATATCGGTGCTTGCGCAGCAGGTAGCCCACGCTCGCCCCATCCCGCAGACCGACCCGGGCGTCGTCCGCTCCGACCCCGTGCTCGACGACGAGGGCCGGGTCGTACTCGATCCGCGCCCCGGCCCGGATCGCGCGGATGAGGTAGTCGATCTCCTCTCCCGACGACCAGGGCTCGGGCGAGCCGAGCCCGAGTCGCTCGTCGAAGGCGCCCACCCGTTCGACGACCGCTCGACGAAGGAAGATCGTGAACGAGATCGCCCGGTTCCAGAGGTTGTCTTCCGTGAGGACCGCGGTGTCCGCCTTCCAGGACGCGGCCGAAGCGCCCCCCGCGTCCTCGGCTCGTCCCGTGAGCCCGTCGAGGTCGGGGTCGGCCGCGAAGCGGTCGGCGATCCGGGCGAGCAGCCCACCCGGGTACGCGCAGTCGTCGTCGGGGAACGCGACGACGTCTGCTGTCACATGCGCCAGAGCCGCGTTCCGGGCATGAGAGAGCCCAGGGCGCGATCGAAGATGAAGCACCTCGAAGGTGCGGCCATCGACGATCCGCGCGACGCGGGCGTCCTCGTTCTGGTCGACCACGATCACGCGTACGCCGCGATACTCCTGCGCCTCCAGCGAGTCGAGAAGCCGGTCCAGCTCATCGACGCGGCCCACCGTCGCGACGACGAGGTCGAACGACGGAAGCTCCGGCGGCACGGGCCGTAGGCTACGGGACGCCTGTGTCGACCGCACCGCTCGTCTCCGTGCTCATGGCCGTCCACAACGGCGAGCCCTACGTGCGCTTGGCGCTCGAGAGCATCCTCCGGCAGACCGTGTCCAACCTCGAGCTGGTCGTGGTCGACGACGGCTCGACGGACGGCACCCCGGAGATCCTCGCGAGCATGGACGACGCGCGGCTGCGCGTGCTGCGAAACGAGGAGCAGGTGGGTCTCGCGACGTCGCTGAACCGCGGACTGGACGAGGCTCGTGGGCGATACATGGCGCGCCTCGATGCAGACGACGTCGCGCTCCCGCGTCGGCTCGAGCGACAGCTGCTGCGGATTCGGGCTGCGCCTGCGGTTGCCATCGTCGGATCGGGCGTCATGGAGCTCGACGACGCGGGCAGGGTCGGCGCAGCGCACCTGATGCCGGCCGGACCGACGGCCGTTCGCTGGGCCGCGTTGTTCAGCTCGCCGTTCTTCCATCCCAGCGTGCTCGTCGACCGTGACGTCCTGGACGCCCACTCGCTCCGGTACGAGGCCGACTTCCTCGAGAGCGAGGACTACGACCTCTGGGCACGCTTGCTGGAGGTCGCTGACGGCGACAACATTCCAGCACCGCTCGTTCTCTACCGCGTGCATGCAGGCCAGGCCTCCCGGCGCCGGAGCAGACTGCAGAGAGAGTTCCAGCTTCGCGTCGCGCAGCGCGAGATCATGCGAGTGGCACCGGGGCTGTCCCCTGGGCAGATCGAGCTCGCTTGGCGTGTCGGCGCCGTCGAGCGGATTGCCGCGGGTGACCTCGAGGCGGTCGTGGCGGCCTACCTCGAGCTCGTGCATGACTTCGAGCGAACGTGGGGTCGCGGGGCCCGGATGCCGGCTGCCAGGGACTTGATGCGACTTGCGGCGCGGTCGTCCGGAGCTACCCGGAACCGTGTTCTCGGTCAAGCGCTCAGACTCGAGCCCGCCCTACCGGTGCATGTCGCGCGCCTCCGTCGCCGTCGGCAGCAGCTGGCGAAGTCCGCGCGGGTGGAGGCCGAGGATTGGCTCGCTCGGCTCGCGACCCCGAGATCCACTCCGGCTCCGATCCGCGTCGCTGCCGTCTTCCCGGAGCCGACGCCATACCGTGCACCTCTGCTGGACCGGGTCGCCGCCCTTCCGGAGATCGACCTCACCGTCGTCTACGCCGCCGACACGGTCGCCAGGCGCACGTGGCGCGTCGAGCCGAAGCACCGGGCCGTGTTCCTTCGCGGGATGCGCTTACCCGGGGCGCAGAAGGTCCTCCACCACGACTACCCGGTCACTCCCGGCGTCGTCCGGGCCCTCGGGGAGGCGCGCCCCGAGGTGGTGGTTGTCTCGGGCTGGAGCACGTTTGCCGCACAGGCGTCGATCACGTGGTGTCAGCTCAAGGGTGTTCCCTACCTCCTCGTCGTGGAGAGCCACGACGAAGGGCCTCGCGCGGGCTGGCGCCGGACGGTGAAGCGCACGGTCGTGCCGCCGATCGTGCAGGGCTCGGCCGGGATCCTCGTGACCGGCACCCTCGCGCGCAACTCGATGGTCGCGCGCGGCGCTCCCGCGGAGCGCGTGCGCGTCTTCGCCAACACCATCGACGTCGAGGGATTCGGAGAGCGGGCGGACCGGCTTGCCGGCCGTCGGCCCGAGCTGCGCCGTGAGCTCGGTGCCGACCTCGCCGATGTGGTCGTGCTCTCGGTCGCTCGGCTCGTGCCGGAGAAGGGGCTCGACGTCCTCGTCCGGGCAGTCTCCGCGGCGGAGGACACGCGGCTCCTGCTCGTCCTCGCCGGAGACGGCCCGGAGCGAGAGCGACTGGAGCAGCTCGCCGCCGACCTCGGCGCTCGCGTCGTCTTCGTGGGAGATCGCGAGTGGGAGCGGATCGTCGAGTTGTATGCCGCCGCCGACATCTTTGCGCTCCTGTCGGAGAAGGAGCCCTGGGCGGTCGTCGTCAACGAAGCAGCGGCCTGCGGGCTCCCTCTTGTCCTCTCCGACCGTGTGGGCGCCGCGCACGATCTTCTCCACGACGGCGAGAACGGGGCGCTCGTCGCCTCAGGCGACGTCTCCGCTGCGGCGAGCGCGTTACGCGCGCTGGCCGCGGACTCCGCGCTACGCCGGGCGCAGGGCGCGCGGTCGCGAGAGCTGGCACGCGATTGGGGCTACGGGCCGAGCGTTGCGGGGTTCCTCGCCGCCGTCCGAGAGGCCGTCGCGGATCGGCGCTAGCCTGGTCGGATGTCCGAGCATGGCAGCCGACCCCGGATCCTCGTTCTCAACCAGTACTACTGGCCCGGCGTCGAGGCGACCGCGCACCTGCTGACGGAGCTCTGCGAGGCACTCGCCGAGGACTACGACGTGCAGGTCGTCACCGGCGTCCTGCACGGACACGAGGACGAGCCGCGCGAGATCGAGCACAACGGCGTCCGAATCACGCGCGTCACCTCGACCTCGTACGAGCGCTCGGAGCTCGGCCGGCGGGCCGTCAACTACTTCTCGTACCTCGGATCCGCGCTCAAGCACGCGCTGAGCGGCCCCCCGCCGGATCTCGTCCTCTGCATGACCGACCCGCCGATCATCGGCGACCTCGGCGTGGTCGTCGGGCGGAGGGTCGGCGCGCCGGTTCTCGTCATCAGCCAGGACGTCTTTCCCGAGATCGCGACGGAGCTCGACCGGCTCCGGAACCCCGCGGTCGTCGGGGTGCTCGGAACGCTCGTCGGGGCATATCTCCGGCGTGCGGACCGGATCGTCGCGATCGGCGAGACCATGCGCCAACGGCTGGAGGCGAAGGGCGCGCCTCCAGAGCGGCTTCGCGTCATCTCGAACTGGGTCGACACCCGGGCGATCACACCGCAGCCACGCGACAACCCGTGGGCCACGCGGCACGACCTCGTCTCGCGCTTCGTCGTCATGCACTCCGGCAACGTCGGGCATGCCCAGGATCTCGACAGCCTGGTGCGCGCTGCGACGTTCCTCCGGGACCGGGACGACCTCCGGATCGTGATCGCGGGCTTCGGCGCGAGGCATACCGAGATGGTCGCTCTGGCGGCGAGGCTCGAGGTCGAGGACGCGGTGCGGTTCCTCCCGTACCAGAAGCGCGAGCGGCTGCCGCTGTCGCTTTCGAGCGCCGACGTCCATGTCGTGGGCCTCGCCAAGGGGCTTGCCGGCTACGTCGTGCCGAGCCGCCTGTACGGCATCCTCTCGGCAGGACGGCCGGTGATCGTCGCCGCCGACGAGGACAGCGAGACCGCTCGCCTCGTCCGGGAGGTCGGCTGCGGGGTCGTCATCCCGCCGGCGCGTCCCGAGTTGCTTGCGCGCACGATCCGCGATGCAGCGGATGGGGCCTTCGAGCTCGACGAGATGGGGCGGCGTGGGCGTGCGTACGTCGAGGAGGAAGCGGATCGCGTCGTCGCGATGGAGCGCTATCGAGCTCTGGTGAGAGAAATGCTTGCGGCGTAGGCGCTCCGGTAGCCGCCCCTACAATCGCCGCGTGATCGCCAGGGTGATGTTCTGGGGCTCGCTCGGTGCGCTGGCATGGACACACGCCGGCTACCCGGCGGCGATGGGCGTGCTCGCGAAGCTCTGGCCGAGGCCGGTCAGACGCGAGGACATCACGCCGTCGGTCGCCCTCGTCGTCTCGGCCCACGACGAGGAGGCGGTCATCGGCAGGCGGGTCGAGAACCTCCTCGAGCTCGACTATCCGCCCGAGCGCCTCGAGATCGTCGTCGCGTCCGACGGGTCGACGGACGAGACGGACGCGATCGTCGGTCAGATCGCGGCTCGCGAGCCCCGAGTGCACCTTCTCGAATGCCCACGAGAGGGGAAGGTCGCTGCGCAGCACCGGTCGGTGCGCGAGACCTCGAGCGACGTGCTCGCGTTCACGGACGCGAACACCGAGTGGAGGCCGGATGCCCTGCGCATGCTCGTGCGCAATCTCGCCGACCCCGAGGTCGGCTACGTCTGCGGCCAGCTCCGGCTCGAGAGCGCCGACGGCGCGAACATGGAGGGCAGCTACTGGCGGTACGAGATGTGGGTACGTGCGCAGGAGTCCGCGTGCAGCTCGATCACGGCGGGCAACGGGGCCATTTACGCGGTCCAGCGGGACGCGTACGTGGAGGACGACCCGAAGTTCGGCCACGACTTCGGCTTCCCGTACCTGATGGAGCAGGCGGGTCGCCGGGCGGTGTACGAGCCCGAGGCCGTCGCCGTGGAGAAGCCTGCGTCCGAGCCGGAGGACGAGTACGGCCGCAAGGTGCGCACGATCGCTCGCGCCCTCGGCCACATCCTCACCGGCCGGATGTTCCGGCGGACGCGGCCGCTCTACCTGGCGGAGCTGATCTCGCACCGAGTGCTCCGGTACTCGACCGGCCTGCTGCACGTGGGCCTGCTCATGTCGAACCTTGCGCTCTTCGGCCGTGCCCCGTTCTACCGGCTCTTCCTCGCGTTCCAGCTGGGCGGGCTCGGCCTGGCGGCCGCCGGAAGAGCTCGCATGCCGATCCCCGGCGCGCGCCTCGCGTACTACTACTACGTCGTCACGAAGGCGACTGTGGCCGCGCTCGTCCGCTATCTCCGCTCCGGGACGCCGCAGATGTGGGACAAGGCCAAAGGCACGCGGTGAACCGGGTCTTGGACGTCCTTCTCGCAGGCACCGGGCTCGTGCTGACCAGCCCCGTTCTCGGCCTCGCCGCGCTAGCGACGAAGCTCGAGGGCGGCGGGCCGGTCTTCTACCGCCAGACGCGCGTCGGCAAGGACGGCAAGGACTTCGAGGTCCTGAAGCTGCGCTCGATGGTCGCCGGGGCCGAGAAGCTGGGCGCCGGCTTCGCAGTGGACAAGGGCGACGCACGGATCACACGCGTCGGTCGCTTGCTCCGGCGGACGTCGATCGACGAGCTTCCTCAGCTCTGGAACGTCCTTCGTGGCGACATGAGCGTGATCGGCCCGCGGCCGACACTCCGGTATCAGGTCGAGCAGTACGACGCCCAACAGCGGCGTCGGCTCGAGATCAGGCCGGGGCTCACCGGCTGGGCACAGGTGCAGGGCAGGGCCTCGTTGCCGTGGGCCGAGCGGATCGAGCTCGACGTCTGGTACGTCGAGCACCGCTCGCCGCGCATCGACCTCGAGATCCTCCTCCGGACGCCGCTCGCGCTCTTCCGCGGAACGTACCGCGGCGCGACGGGCGGCTGGCGCTAGGGGGCCAACCCTTTCGCCTCGAGCAACGACCGGTAGAGACGGTCCACGTCGTCGACGAGCCGTGCGACGGAGTACCGCTCGAGAACGCGTGACCGGCCCGCCTCGCCGAATCTCGCCCGAAGACCGGGGTCTGCCGCCAGCGCCGCGAGCCGGTCCGCTGCCGTCTCGAGCTCGCCCGGCTCGACGAGGAACCCGTCCACGCCGTCTCGGACGACGTCGGGCACGCCTCCCACTCGGGTCGCCACCACCGGCGTCCCCGACGCGAGGGCTTCGATGGCGCTGACCGGGGTGCCCTCGTTGACTGAGGGAAGGACGAAGGCATCGAAGAGCCGGTAGTAGCCCGCGACGTCCGGTTGGTAGCCGACGAAGTAGCTCGCCCGCGCGATGCCGAGATCGTGTGCGAGCTGCTCGAGTCCCTCGCGGTCGGGGCCGTCGCCGACCATGCACACGACCGCGTCGACGCCGCGCTCGCGGGTCGCCCGCACGATCTGGAGAACCGCACCGGTGTCCTTCACGCCGGTCATGCGCCCGACCCAGCCGATCACGAACGCGTCGCGGGGAATCCCGTACAGGCGGCGATAGTCCACGTCGGCGGTCGGGTCCCCGAGACGCTCCTCGAGCGGGATGCCGAGACGGATGACCGCGAACTTCTCCGCCGGCGCGACGCCGTGCTCGACGAGCTCGTCCCGCACCTCGGGGCTCACCGCAACGAGAACGTCGGAGCTTCGCGCGAGCGTCCGTTCGACCTGACGGAAGAACGCCGTGCGTCCGGGCCCGAAGTAGCCCTTGAGGACGTGCCCGTGGAAGGTGTGGACGACGATCGGGGGCCGCGCGTCGCCGGCCAGCACCGCCGCCGCACGCGCGATCGCCCCGGCCTTTGCCGTGTGCGTGTGCAGGATGTGCGGCCGCTCTCTGCGGATGATCGAGGTGAGGCGCCGCACCGAGCGAGCATCGTGGAGCGCCGAGACCTCGCGCTGGATCTCGGGGACGCTCACCACCGTGACCCCGAGACGCTCTGCGAGGAAGGCCATCGAGTCCTCTCCGCGCGCGAGGCTGCCCGCGACGAGCGTGGTGTGGTAGCCCCTTGTCTCGAGCCCCGCGGCGAGGTTGGCCACGTGGATCGCCGGACCGCCCATGTTGAGGCGAGCGATGACGCGCAGCACACGAATCGGGTCCGAGGGCACGGCATCTCACGTTAGCGGGGTCGCTGCGAAGTCCTCCGAGTACTCTCTTCGCTCGTGGTCGTCCTGTTCACCTGCGCGGGCCAGCGCGTCGACATCGTGAGGGCGTTTCGCGGCGCTGGAGCCGTCGCGCTCGGCGCCGACGCCGATCCCCTCGCGCCTGCGCTCTACCACGCCGACCGCCAGGCCATCGTGCCGAAGATCGCCGATCCCGAGTACGTCCCCGCTCTCGTGGAGCTGGTACGCGAGCACGACGTCCGTCTCGTCGTGCCGCTGAACGATCTCGACCACCCGGTTCTCGCGCACGCGCGAGACGCGCTGGCGCCGGCACTCGTCCTCCTCCCGGACGCGGACGTCTGCGCCCGCATGTCCGACAAGCTCGAGGCGCACCGTTTCTTCGTCGAGAACGGGATCCCGTCACCTCGGAGCTGGCTGCCGGAGGACGTGCCCACTGACGCCCGCTACCCACTGCTCGTCAAGGCTCGCGAGGGATTCGGCTCGCGGCACATCTACCGCGCGGACGATCCCGAGCAGCTCGACTTCTTCCTTCGGTACACGACTGCGGCGTCGTTCGTGCAGGAGCGCTGTCTCGGCGAGGAGTTCTCGATCGACGTGCTCTCGGACATGGACGGGCGCTGCCTCAACGCGATCCCGCGCACGATGCTCCTGTCCAAGGGCGGCGAGTCGATCAAGGGCGCGTCGATCAAGGATCGCGAGCTGATCGAGCACGGTGCCCGTGTGGCCGAGACCGTCGGGATCAAGGGCCCGGCGAACATCCAGTGCTTTCGGGAGCCCGACGGCAGCTTGCCCGTCACCGACGTGAACACCCGGTTCGGCGGCGGCTTCCCGCTCCCGCTCGCGTCCGGAAGCTGTTATCCGGAGCTCGCGCTCGCGCTCGCTCGCGGCGAGCACCCCGAGCCGCGGCTCGGCGAGTTCGAAGAGGGCGTCTTCATGACGCGCTACTTCTCCGAGGTCTGCCTGGAGCGCGACGGCGACGGGTCGCTCCGGCCTCTCCTCCCGCTCCCCTGAATTGTGTACAAGCCCGGAAATCCGCTCGCCGGGGGAACCTCCCGGTTCCCCCGGACCCCTTCCACTGGTCCGCTAAGGCGGACAGGCGGCTTCGCCGCCTCCCTAAAGGCGACCGCTTCGCGGTCGCTGCGTGAGTATCTTCCCTCTGACCTCTAGCATTCCCGAGCTATGCGCTACGTCGTCACCGGCGCGGCCGGGTTCATCGGCTCCCAACTCCTTCGCGCGCTCCTCGAGCGGGGGCACGACGCGACGGGCTGGGATGCCTTCACCGACTACTACGACCCGGCTCTCAAGGAGGAGAACGCACGCGGCCTGCCGGTCGCGAGGGTCGATCTCGCCCAGGACGTGCTCGACCTCGATCGCGTCGACGGTGTCTTCCACCTCGCCGGCCAGCCGGGCGTCAAGAGCTTCGGCGACGTGTTCCCGGTCTATGTTCGACACAACGTGCTCGCCAGCCGGCGCCTGTTCGAGGCGGCCGTGGCGGCGGGCGCGCGCACCGTCTTCGCGTCCTCGTCGTCGATCTACGGAGACGCCGCCTCGTACCCGACACCCGAGGACACCGTGCCGAGGCCTCTTTCACCGTACGGGATCACGAAGCTCGCGTGCGAGCATCTCGCCTACGCGTATCGCCACGAGTTCGGGCTCGACTCCTTGACGCTGCGCTACTTCACGATCTTCGGGCCGCGCCAGCGACCGGACATGGCCTTCGCGCGCATGGTCGCGTGCCTGGCGGAGGGCCGTCCCTTCGAGCTCTTCGGAGACGGCACGCAGTCCCGGAGCTTCACGTACGTCGACGATGCCGTCGAGGCGACCATCGCGGCGATGGAGGGGGGCGCGTCCGGATCGGTCTTCAACGTCGGCGGTGGCACCGAGGTCTCGATGCTCCAGGCGATCGAGGCGCTGGGGGCCATCGCCGGGCGGCGGCTCGAGATCGTCCGGTCGCCGCGTCGAGAGGGAGACGCGACGCGGACGGCGGCGGACACATCGCGGATTCTGGACGCTATCGGCTGGGCGCCCGCGACGCCGTTCGAGGAGGGTCTCGCCGCTCAGTGGCGCTGGGCCGCTGATAGGGTCGCGGCCGCATGAACGACCGTCTCGCGGCTCCTGAGCTCGAGGACGAGCAGGAAGTCGACCTCTCCTCCGCCTGGCAACGCCTCAAGGTTCGGTGGTGGCTTCCGGTCGGCGGCCTCGTCGTGGGCGCCGTGGTCGGACTGGCCCTCGCGCTGTCCGGCGGCTCGGTGTGGCGAGCGCAGACGATCGTCTATCTCGGCCAGCCGTTCGCACCGCTCGGCGGCGGCCAGATCCAGAGCCTGGCGACGAACCCGCGAACGGTCGGCGAGATCATCCGCTCCGAGTCGGTGCTGAAGCAGGTCTCGGAGGCGACCGGGATTCCCGTGTCGAAGCTCCGGTCCTCCATCTCGACGCGCGAGCTCCTCGCCGCAGGGCAGCTCCGTGGCATCAACCCGCTCATGGAGATCGCGGTGAAGGGCTCGGGCCCCACCCGAGTCGAGCATGCAGCCGATGAGCTCGCCGAGCACGTCGTCGAGCGCGTCTCCCTGTACGTCACGGAGAAGACCACGCTTCTCAAGCAGCAGGTCGTCACGAGCGAAGCGCAGCTCGAGGTGGTCAACGAACGCATCGAGTCCGCGCAGGAGCAGCAGGCGGACGTGCTCGCCGACCGGTCGCTGCCTCTCGACCAGCGGCTGCTCCTCACCGCGAACCTGAACTCCGTGATCACGACTGCGGATGCGCGGCGCGCCGCACTTCAGGACGATCTGTTCGAGGCGCGCCAGCTCCTCAACCTGGCCGAGAGCGTCGAGTCGAGCCGTGTCGTCGAGCCGGCGGCCGCGAGCAAGACGACTGCGCGCTCGAGCCGGACGTCACTCCTCATCGGTGCGCTGATCGGCCTTCTCGTCGGCGCCGTCGCAGCGCTCGCCGCCGACCCCATCGCCGCTCGCCGGCGCGGGGCGGCTTCAGTCTCGGCCTGATGCTCGAGGGGAAGCGGGTCGCGGTCGTCGTGCCCGCGTTCGACGAGGAGCGCCTCGTCAGCGAGACCATTCGCGGGATCCCGGACTTCGTCGACCGGATCTACGTCGTCGACGACGCGTCGCGGGACGGCACTGCCGAGCAAGCCGGCGCCGTCGGAGAGCCTCGCGTCGAACTGATCCGGCACGAGAAGAACTCCGGGGTCGGTGCGGCGATCGTCTCCGGGTATCGCCGAGCGCTCGAGGAGGAGATCGACGTCACGTGCGTGATGGCCGCCGACAACCAGATGGATCCAGCCGAGCTGCGTCTGCTCGTCGAGCCGGTCGCGCGCGGCGAGATCGAGTACGCGAAGGCGAACCGACTCGTATCCGGCGAGGCCTGGAAGGTGATCCCTCGGACGCGCTACCTCGGCAATGCGGTGCTGTCGCTGCTCACCAAGATCGCATCCGGCTACTGGCACGTCGCCGACTCACAGGCCGGGTACACGGCTATCTCGCTCGACGCGCTTCGCCGGTTGGATCTCGACCGCCTGTACCCGCGTTACGGCTTCCCGAACGACGTGCTCGTCCACCTGAACGTCCAGAACGCCCGCGTCCGCGACATTCCTTCGCGGCCGATCTACGACGTGGGCGAGCAGTCGGGAATCCGCCTGCGCGCGGTCGTGCCTCGCATCTCCTGGCTCCTCTTCAAGGCGTTCTGGTGGCGGATGGGGCAGAAGTATGTCATCCGCGACTTCCACCCCCTCGTGTTCTTCTACGCGTTCGGGGTGCTGATGACGCTCGCGGGTTTCGTCCTTGGCGCGATCGAGGCGGTGCTGCGGATCCTGGGGAACCAGATCACGACGCCGACGATCGTCCTCGTGGCCGTCTTGCTGATCGCGGGGCTCCAGATGACGCTGTTCGCGATGTGGTTCGACATGGAGGCCAACAAGGACCTGCGCTGAGACGCGTCCTTAGTGGACACGATGACATCTGAGCGTCATGATGTCATCATGACCGAAACCGTGAGTGTTGCCGACGCCAAGCGGAGGTTCTCCGAACTGATCGAGCGGGTTGGTCGCGGGGAGCGGTTCCTCGTCACGCGGCGGGGGAGGCCGGTTCTTGCCCTCGTGCCCGCCCACGAGGCTGCCGTCGACGAGAGCGCACCTCCCAGGAAGCGTGGCTTCCTCGCGTTGATGGGCGTTCTCGAAGGGGTCGAGGGCGCTGACGAGTGGTACGAGGAGATGCAGCGCATCGTCGCCGATCGCAAGAACTACCCGCCGCGCCCCATGCCCTACTTCGACGACGCGTGATCTGTCTCGATACCGACGTCTTGAGCCTCTTTCTCAGGACCGGCGCTCCGCCAGCCGCGCAGCGCCGGCTTGCTGAGCTCACGGCCGAGAGCAACTTCACGACTGCGATCACGCTCGCCGAGCTGCTCTACGGCGCCGTCAAGCGACGAAACCCGTCCCTTCTGCGGACGATCGAGGAGTACGTCGAAGGCGAGGTGTCGATCGTGGAGTTCGACGAGCAGGCGGCACGCGCCTACGCCGAGATTCGCGTGGAGCTCGAGGCCGTGGGGCAGCGCCTCGAGGATGCCGACCTGCGGATCGCCGCGATCTGCCTCGCGCACGACCTCACTCTCGTCACGGGCAACGTGAGGCACTTCGAGCGGGTGCCGGGCCTCCGCGTCGAGAACTGGCTCACGTAGCCGCCGCCGCCCGAGCTACCATCGCCCGGATGCCGACTTCGCTGGTGACCGGCGGCGCCGGATTCCTCGGCTCCCACCTCTGCGAGGCGCTGCTCGAGCGCGGTCACCGGGTCATCTGCGTCGACAACCTCGAGACCTCCTCGCTCGAGAACATCGGCCACCTACGCGACGACGCGTTCACGTTCGTGAACCACGACGTGATCGAGCCGATCGCGGTCGGCGAGCCCGTCGACGTCGTCTACCACCTCGCCGCTCTCGCGAGCCCGATCGACTACCTGCGGATGCCGCTGCACTCGCTCAAGACGGGCTCCTACGGAACGCATCACTCGCTGGGGCTCGCGAAGGTCAAGCGCGCCCGCTTTCTCCTGGCCTCGACGAGCGAGGTGTACGGCGATCCGCAGGTACACCCGCAGCCCGAGACCTACTGGGGCCACGTCAACCCGATCGGTCCGCGCGGCGTCTACGACGAGGCCAAGCGCTACGCGGAGGCGCTGGCGATGGCGTACCACCGCCAGCAGGGCGTCGACACCGCGATCGTGCGCATCTTCAACTCCATCCTCGCCGACGAGCAGGTTCTCTTCGACGACGGGCGCGAGCTTCATCGCGAGAAGGTCTCGGAGCTGGCTGCTCGGCTGACGCCGTACGCTGTCGCCGCGGGCTTCGTGCCTCGCGCCACGCCGAACACCCTTGCAGTCGTCGACTCCGGATTCTCGGCCGCACTCGAGTATCCGCTCGATGGGATCACCGTGCCCGCCTTCGCACGAGGCGCACAGCTCGTGCCGGCCTCGGCAACAGCGCTCATTGCCCATCCGACCTCGGAGCGTTGTTTCGAGATCCGGACCCGCTACGGCCGCTCGGTGCGGGTCACCGGGAGCCACTCGGTCTTCGTGGAAGGTCCCGACGGCGAGCCGCTCCCGGTCGAGGCGAAGGACCTCCAGGAGGGCGAGCGGATCGCCATCGCCCGGCGGATCGAGGTTCCGGAGCGGGATCGCACCGAGGTCAGCATGCTCGACGTATGGGCGTTCGCGGAGGGAGATCCGTGGTACCTCTCGGTTGAGGCGCCTGGTCTCGGCGCTGCCGCGTGGACGCGGCGCCACGACCTCTTCGGCCTCCTGGTCACCGAGCACCGGAACAACGGTCCGAACTGGCGGAACGGCGCATGGACGAAGCTGATCCGCATGCGCGAGTCCGACCGGGTGCCGCTGCCGGTGCTCCGCCGTCTCTCCCTTCCGATCCCCCCAGGCGCGCGGACCCGTCTCCGATCACCCGGGAGAGCCGTTCCGATGCCTATCACGGTCCGTCTAACTGACGACGTGCTCTGGCTCCTAGGGCTGTGGGTCGCTGAGGGATCGTGGCACGAGTCAAGCGGGAATGCGTTCTTGACTATCAGCGGCGACGAGCATCTGCTCATCAGAGCTGCCGCCGTCATAGAGCGGGAGTTCGGCCTCCACATCGTGTGGGCCGAGGCAAGCAGCTCGCGATCAGCAAGCATCTTCGTCCATTCGAAGCTCCTGCTCCGGCTCATGGAGTACCTCGGCTTCGGACACCCGGGCAGGCGAATTCCCGGCTGGATTCTCGGACTTCCTCTCGACCGGCTGAAATGGTTCATAGAGGGATATCGCGAAGGTGATGGCGTCCACTCTGGGAAGAAGCTGGAGCAAGGAACCAGGCACGAGTTCTCGACCGTCCACGAAGAGCTGAAGGACGACCTTATCGTCCTCTTCGCTCGCTTTGGGCTTGTCCCATCGGTCGGCCGTTACGAGACGACGTTTCGCCAGCGGACGGGCGATCGCCGATACCCGTTCTGGCGACTCACGCTTCCAAACGTCTCGCCATGGAGCCCGCTCGACTGGGATAGTGGTGTTAAGCAGCGACTCGGCACGCGGTGCTCAGGCGACATCGTATGGGCGCCGATCCGGGAGATCCGCGAGATCGAGCCGACGGCTCTCGTCTACGACTTCTCGGTGCCAGGGCTCGAGAACTTCTGGGCCGGGACCGGGGTTATGGCCCACAACACCTACGGACCGCGGATGAGAGCCAACGACGGGCGGGCGATCCCGACGTTCCTCCGCCAGGCGCTTGACGGGAAGCCCGTCACGGTCTTCGGCGACGGCTCGCAGACGCGGAGCTTCTGCTACGTGGACGACCTGATTCGGGGAATCATCCTGCTCGCGGAGTCGAAGGAGCACTTCCCCGTGAACCTCGGCAATCCTGACGAGAAGACGTTGCTCGAGCTTGCCGAGACCATCGTCGGGCTCACCGGCTCCTCGAGCGAGATCGTCTTCGAAGCGCTGCCGGTGGACGACCCACAGGTTCGGCAGCCGGACATCACGCGTGCGAAGCAGATCCTCGGCTGGGGCCCGGAGATCGTGCTCGAGGAAGGTCTACGGCGAACGATCGCCTCGCTCGGGCACGAGGCCGCCGTCGGCTCCGCGTGACCGATCTCGGCGAGCGCTACGAGGAACATCACCGCGAGCGACGCGCCGAGGGCGACTTCGTCTTCGTCCCGGAGCGGATCCCGCTCTTCCAGGCAGCGATCGGACACGGGAAGCGCGTCCTCGATCTCGGTTGCCGCTCGGGGGCGCTGACCCGCCACTTCCTCGAGGGCAACGAGGTCGTCGGACTCGACGTCGACCGATCGGCTCTCGCCAAGGCGGAGGCCCTCGGGATCGAGCCGGTCCAGGCGAACGTCCAGGATCCGCTTCCGTTCGAGGACGGGAGCTTCGACGCGGTCGTCGCCGGGGAGCTGCTCGAGCACCTGCAGTTCCCGGACGCGCTGGTGGCGGAGATACGCCGCGTCCTTCGTCCCGGAGGCGTGATCGTCGGCTCTGTTCCGAACGCCTACCGGCTGCAGGGCAGGCTTCGATTCCTGTTCGGGCGCCCGCCCGAAGACGATCCGACCCACCTGCACATGTTCTCGCCGGCTGCGCTGCGCGCGCTTCTGAGCGCCTTCGAGGACGTTCGACTTGCCTACGTCGGGGGCCGTTACCGGCGCGTGCACCCGCGGCTGCTCGCCCGCGACCTCGTCTTCAGCGGCCGGCGTTAGATGAGTGATGCCACGATCTCGCGCGTCCGGATGCGCGATCTGTCGCGCCCCCGAGCGGCCAGCTCACGCCCCGGAGATGGCGATCTCACGGCATCACTCGTCAGCGCCCGAAGCCGGCGCGCCGCTCGCTGTCGGCTTCGTCCACCATGTGCCCGTCCCGCTCGACGTAGCCGTCCTTGCCTCCGATCACGAGGAGCACGAGATCCTCGCTCTCGCTCGCGTTCGAGACTCTGCGTGGCGTTGTCGACTCGACATGGAAGAGCCCGCCCGGACCGAGGATTCGATCCTCTCCATCGACCTCGACGCGTGCAGAGCCGGCGTGGACGAAGTAGAGCTCGTCCTGTGTGTCGTGGTAGTGGTGGAAGCCGAGGTAGCCGGGCGGCATGACGATCGCGTTCACGCCGAACGCCGTTACTCCCAGCTCCCGCCGTATCTTGCGAAAGCCGTACCCCTCGCCGAGCCCGTCGATGGATCCGAAGCTGTGCGCCACGGTCTTTACTCCCTTTCGTCGAGCAGATGGTCCGCGGTCCGCCGCAGGCCTTCCTCGAAGGCGACCTGCGGCTCGTAGCCAAGGAGGCGTCGGGCCTCACCGAGGTCGGCCCACGAGGCCCGCACGTCGGCCTTCCGCGCCGGCTCGTACGCCTTCTCCACCGATCGACCGAGCAAGCCGCCGATCGCGTCTGCCAGCTCGTTCACCGTGATCGATCCTCCGGTGGCGATGTTGAGGATCTCCCCGCCTGCTTCGGCTGCACCGGCGGCGAGCATGTTTGCGGCGACGACGTTGTCCACGTATGTGAAGTCGCGTGACTGCTCGCCGTCCCCGTAGATCGTCACGGCTTCTCCTTCTGCGACCGCGCGGATGAAGCGGGGGACAACGGCCGCATATTGCGAGGCAGGATCCTGGCGAGGCCCAAAGACGTTGAAGTACCGAAGCGAGACGATCTCCATCGCGTACACGCGGCTGAAGCTCGTGCAGAAGCGCTCCGCAGCGAGCTTGGCCACCGCGTATGGCGAGATCGGGTCGGGTGCCTGCGACTCGACTCGTGGCAGCTCGCCGGTGTTCCCGTAGACCGAAGAGGACGAGGCGTTCACGATCCTGCGGACACCCTCATCGCGAGCCGCCAGGAGGACGTTCAGCGTCCCCTCGATATTGACGGCGGTCGTTGTCAGGGGATCCTGGACCGACCGCGGGACGGACGGGAGGGCTCCTTCGTGGAAGACGACCTCGACACCGCGCACTGCGGCATGCACCCGCTCGTAGGAGCGGAGATCCCCCTCGACCAGCTCGACGTCGTTCTCCAACCCCGCGAGGTTTCCGCGGTTCCCGGTCGAGAAGTTGTCGAGCACGCGCACGGCGTCACCTCGCGCGAGGAGCGCGCGCACGATGTTCGAGCCGATGAACCCCGCCCCACCCGTCACAAGGACCTTCATCTCGGGACCTCGGCGACGACGTGGAAGTTCGCGAACAGGGATCCCGGGCCTGGTTCCGTCAATCGCGTCGAGCGCCTGTCCACGGCTCCCGCGACGGTGTTGATCCCGGCGACAAGCGGCCGGGCGACGACACCGAGCCGAAGGCGGCGGAAGGCGAGGTCGAGGTACATCGAGAGCAGCATTCCGAGACAGGCGGTGGTTCCTGAGGCCGGCGTCACCCTAACGGACGCCCAGGCGCCGTTCTCCGAGAAGAGCTTCTCGAGGCCGGCATGCGTCCAGCGCCAGTAGTCGGTCGGGGACGGGTGGTAGGCCATGACCCCGTGCGTCGATGCGAGCACGCGCCCACCGGGGGCGGTCACCCGCCGGAGCTCGGACACTGCCTTCGCCGGGCTGTCGCAGTGCTCGAGCACCTGGTTGCAGAGGACGACGTCGAAGCTTCCGTCCTCCACGGGAAGCGCCTCGACCGAC